>JAJYLS010000025.1 GCA_021787555.1 Acidobacteriota bacterium
TGGTGAAGTTCAATCGCACCTACGTGGTCGTCGGATATGGCGGCAGCATTAACGATTTCAGCAACAACTTCGCTCCCGTCCCGAAATCCATCGCGAATACGGGCGTGCGCTTCCCGGCCCTGAGCCCACTGGGTCATGTGGGCGACACCACCAATTGCGAAATCTGCCACACCAACGGTTCCGAAGCCGTGTTCCCGATCGGCAAAAATGTGGTTGTCGATCCGCAGGGACCGCTCAATCCGATTCCGGCGACCCAATCCGCGTGCACCGGCTGCCATCTCAATATCTCGGCGCTGGCTCACGCGCAAACCAACACCGATCCCAAGTTCGGTGAGAGTTGTGATGTTTGCCACGGCTCTGGTGCACAATTCGACGTGGATAAAGTCCATGCCGGCCAGTAATCAGACAATAATACGATAATGCCCGCTTCAATCAGGCGGCGGCGGAGGAGGGGCGCGGGCTTTCCAGCCTGTGCCCTGTTCTGTGCCGTCGCCTTACACGCAAACGCCCAAGCTCCTGCTCCCGCGCAGGCTCCCACTCCTGCCCCTGCTCAAGCCGCGGCGCCCGCGCAGCCCGCGGCGAAAAAGAAGCCGGCCGCCCCATCCACCTACGTCGGCTCTGAAACGTGTTCGATGTGCCACGAGGACATCTACAAGGCCTTTCAGGAGAGCCCGCACTGGCTGGTCCAGACCGACAAGAAATACAACCACGTCAAGGATGCCTGCGAATCCTGCCACGGCCCCGGCAGCAAGCACGTCGAATCCATGAGCGCGGCGGACATTCGCCAGCCAGCCAAGCTCCCGGCGGCGCAGACGGACCATATCTGCCTTGCCTGCCATCTGAATCAACCCACGCGCGCCGGCCGCCTGACCAGCAGCCACGTGAAAAACCAGGTGAGTTGCACCGCTTGCCATTCCATTCACAAACAGCCGGGGAAGTTGCCCGAACCGGGGGGGGCGCCGTCGTTCGCTCGGGGTCCCAATGGCTTGGTGCCGCGCAATGCCGTCGAGACGAACCGGTTGTGCGCGAGTTGCCACCCCAACATCTGGGCCAGCTTCCAGCGGCCGTATCACCACCGCCTGCCGGAGGGCGCCATGTCGTGTGTGGATTGCCACAATCCGCACGGCTCCTTCCTGCCGCACCTGATCCAGACGACCGAGGCCAACGAGCCTGGTTGCTTCCGCTGCCACGGCGATCTGCGCGGTCCGTTCCCCTACCAGCATCCTCCCGTGCAATTGGAAGGCTGCATGGCATGTCACATGCCGCACGGTTCGGAGAATCCGCGCATGCTCACGCGCCATGTGGTCTACCTGGTGTGCCTGGAATGCCACGCGAACATCGCCGCGCCGGTCCCGGCGGGGGCGCCCTCTGGGCCCGGTACCATCGGCACCGTTCCCCCGGCGTTCCATGACCTGCGCTCGCCGCGCTTCCAGAACTGCAATATCTGCCATCAGAAGATACACGGATCTTACGTGAACCGGGACTTCCTCCGATGAGATACCTTCTTCCGCTCCTATTGATGGTTCCGGCCTTCGCCCAGCAGCCGGCCCAACAGCAGGCGCCGCCGCCCACCACCGAGCCGGCCCAGGCGCAGAAGGTGGCCGAGACTCCCGCCACATCCGCCGCGCAGGGTGCTGCGTCCGGACAGGGCGCGCCGGGTTCGCCCGCACCGCCGACGGGCATTTCGCTGACCGGCACCGTGGACTTCGGCTATCGCGAGGTCACCGGCCCCGGCGGGAATTTTCAGGAGTACCGCAGCGTCGTCGACCTGAATTCCGGCCCTCGCCTGTTCGGCATCGACTTCACCGCCATCGACCCCAAGAAGCGCTTCTTCGACCGCATCGACGTGGACGCCTACGGCTTCGGCGATCCCTACAATACGGCGCATGTCACCGCGAGCAAGCTGGGGATTTACGATTTCAGCTTCGGCTACAGTAACATCGCCTACTTCGATGCCGTGCCCTCCTTCGCCAATCCCAACGCACCTCTCGGCTTCAACGAGCAGTCCTTCGATATCCACCGCCGCAACGTCGACGCCGAACTCGACCTGTTCACCGGCAAGAAGATCGTCCCCTACCTGGCCTACGAGCACAATTCCGGCTATGGGCTGGGCATCGAAGACTGGGTGGACGGACCCAGCAATAATTTCCCCGTCCCCTACAATCTGAGCGACAACACCAACAATTACCGCGGCGGTGTGCGCATCGATCTCGGCCGCTTCCACGCCACCCTCGAGCAGGGCTGGACCACCTTCGGCGACAACGATTCCACCTACTACCACAACTTCAACCCCGGCGATAATCCCACGCCCCTTCTGGGCCAGAGCCTCTTCCTGAACGGCTTGGCTCAGGCGTATGGGATCCGCGGCAACGGTCCCTATAGCCGAATCCTCATCTCTGCCAATCCGACCCCCTGGATGGACGTCTTCGCTAATTTCCTCTATAGCGAACCGCGCACCGACGTGACCTTCAACGAGGCGGCTCAAGGCAACTTCGCGAATCTCGCGACGCTCCAGTTCTACACCGGCCAGGACACCATGGGTACCGGCGCCGCCATCCAACCGCAAGCCACCGGAACCGGCGGCGTCGAGGTCCGCCCCACCAGGCGGCTGCGCATCCTGGAATCGGTCACCATCAACCGCGAGCACGATGCCGCCTCGCCTCTCACCACCCTTCTGGCCGTCGGCGCCCCGCCGGCCACCACGAATTTTCTGGATTACAGCCAGATCGTCAATTACACCCAGCAGGAAACCGACGTCATGTACGATCTGACGTCCAGGATCACGCTGCGCGGCGGCTACCGCTACATGCGCGGCGACGCTACCGTGCTCGGCAGCGAGCTCAGCCAGACCGGGCTGCTGGAATCCGGCGCCCTGCGCCGCCACGTCGGCCTCGGCGGCTTCACCTACCGCGCCTTCGAGAAGCTGACCGTCGACCTCGATTACGAAGGCTCCTCCAGCGACCACATCTACTTCCGCACCGGCCTCAACGATTACAGCAAGGGCCGCGCGCGGGTCCGCTACCAGTTGAATCCCTCGCTGCTGCTCCAGGCGAATTTCCAGGTGCTCAACAACCAGAATCCCGCCCCGGATGTTCGCAACGATTTTCAGAGCCGCGACAATTCGCTGTCCGTCTACTGGACTCCGAAAGGCGCCAAGCGCGTCAGCGTGATGGCGGAATACGACCGCTCCACGCTACGCTCGGATATCACCTTCCTTTACCCGCCGTTCTACACGCCCACCGTTTCCGATTACCGGCTCAATGCCCACACCGCCACCTCGGCCGTGGATGTGGCGCTGCCGGGCGTCGGGGGCGTCACGGGCGCCCAGCTCAGTTTGGGCGGGTCCCTGTTCGTCGGCTCCGGCAGCCGCCCAACGCAGTATTATCAGCCTCTGGCCAGGTTCTCCATCCCCTTCGGCAAGCACGTGGTTTGGTACGCAGCCTGGCAGTGGTACGATATGGGCGAAGCGTTCTATCTTTATGAAGGTTTCCGGACGAATATCATCCAGACCGGTTTAAGATTCAGCCGATAGGCTTCGAGCCGACAGGAGGGGCAGCTTTCATGCAGCCGATTCGAGTGATTGCCGCGGGGACAATCGCCGTGATCGCCGCTTGGGCCGCGGGCGCCATTACGGGCGACGCGCGCCGCGGCGAGCAGTTGTTCCAGACCCAGCAGTGTATCCGGTGCCATAGCGTGAACGGCCGCGGCGGTACGCTGGCGCCCGACCTGGCCAAGCGCATCGACCGCGATTACACGCCCAGCGTCATGGCCAGCCTGATGTGGAACCACGCGCCGGAGATGTGGGCGACCATGGAGAAGCAGGGCATTACCCGGCCGCGCCTCTCTCCCGACCAGGCGGCCGATCTGTTCGCCTACTTCGTTTCGGCGCGCTATTTCGAGAAGCCCGGCGACGCCGCGCGCGGCAAGGCCGATTTCACCGCCAAACACTGCTCCACCTGCCACGGCATTACCGCGTCCAAAGCTGCCGGTGCGCCGCCGGTCGACAAGTGGGATTCCCTGGCTGACCCGGTCGTCCTGGCGCAGCAGATGTGGAACCACGGCGCCAAAATGCGGGCGGCTTTCGCTAAAATGAAGATCTCCTATCCGACGCTTACCGCGCAGGAGCTCACCGACATGCTGGTCTACTTGCAGCACCTGCCCGAAACGCGCCATCTGGCCGCCAATTTCCAGTTCCCGGCGTCGGATTCGGGCGGAGCGCTGTTCCAATCCAAGGGCTGCGCGAATTGCCATAAGGGCGCCATGGCGCTGGAGAACCTGCTGCGCAACCAGACGATCACGGAGATTGCCGTCGATATGTGGAACCACCAGCCCAACATGAAACAGCCGCCGCCCACGCTTTCGCAGGAAGAGATGCGCCAGATCCTCGGCTATCTCTGGGCGAAGGAGTATTTCCGCGGCGAAGGCGTGGCCGCGCGCGGCAAGCGCGTCTTCACCGACCAGCATTGCGCCACGTGCCACAACAATCCGGCGTCCGGCGCGCCCAACCTGGCTCAGCATAAGCCTTATTCGGACATTACTGTGGTCTCCGCGCTCTGGGACCACGGTCCTCGCATGCTGGCGCTCATGAAGCAGAAGAGCATCCCCTGGCCCCATTTCACCGCCCGCGAGATGGCCGACCTGATCGCGTATCTGAATTCGCTGTAACCGCGCTACAGCACCTTGGTCCCGTACTTCGCCAGCGCCTTCTGGTTGAACTCCACGCCAAATCCCGGCGTGTTGTCGAGATACAGCACGCTCTTCTCGATGCGCGGCTTGCGGTCGTAGAGTTCGAAGAAGAAGGGATCGCGGTCGGGATTGGCGAACGATTCCAGGATGTAGCCGTTGGGCACCGACGCCAGCAGGTGGCCATGCAGCACCGGCTCGTGATGCGGCGCCATTTTGATGTAGCACATGCTCGCCATCCCCGCGATCTTGCGCCATTCGGTGATGCCGCAGTGGGCGTTGCAGTCGTACTGCATCACGTCGATCGCACCGGTTTCCATCAGCCGCCGCGCGCCCCAGCGCGTCAGCTCATGCTCGCCGGAGGCCAGCGGGATGCGCGTGTTCAGCTTCAACTGCTTGAGCGGCTCCACGTCGTCGTACCAGCGCAGCGGCTCTTCGAGCCAAGTGATGTCCAGATCGTACATCCGGTTCGACGCACGAATGGCGCTCTCCAGGTCCCACCCCTGGTTGGCGTCGAGCATCAGCCTGCAATGCGGCCCGATGGCCTGCCGCACCGCCTTGGCGCGCTGGTAATCGTCCTCCACCGAATAGCCGCCGCTGATCCCGCCGACCTTCAGCTTGATGGCGTTATACCCCTGGTCGAGATACCCGCGCACTTCCTGGACCAAGTCCGGGATGCCCTTGCCCTCGCGGTAGTAGCCGCCCGTCACGTACGCCGGAACGGCGTCGCGGTAGGCGCCCAGGAATTTGTAAACCGGCAGGCCCGCGGATTTGGCCATGATGTCGTAAATCGCGGCGTCGATCGGCGCCATGGCCGAGATCACCTCGCCCTGCGACCATCCGCGCGAAGAAGGCTCGCGGCTATATGTCACCGCGAACATCTTCTCCCAGATCCTCCCCACCATGAACGGATCTTCGCCGATCACCAGATCGGCAAAGCCTTTGCGCAGGATATTCGCTCCGCCTCCGCCGCCTTCGCCATGACCGGTGATGCCGGCGTCGGTGTGAATGGTCACGATCAGCCGCGAGGCCTTTGGATGGTATCCTCCGATGAGCGAGTTCGCCATCCAGAAGCGCTCCTTCAGCGGCTGCTCCAGATGGAGCGCTTCCACCTTCCTGATCTTCATCGGCTTGCTGGCTGCGCACGGGCGATCGCCCGCCGGTGTGTCGGCGAGCAATGCGGCGGGCGGGGCCGCCAGCGCGGTTTTCAGGATATTGCGGCGAGTCATCGGGCCAGTGTATCACCGCGCGGGTGGGGCAATGGCTCCATTGGGAGGAGCCCGAGGCGCTGGAAGCTGCCCCGATCCCGCGCGGAACTCCGCGCCCGAGCTGACCCGGCCGAATTACATCTTGGCGGCGCCCAGAGCGCCCTTCTGGCAGGACGCGCACTGTCCGAACTTGCTCAGATTGCCGATGATGTTGGCGCACCGATTGGCAAGGCTGGCGAGCTCACCGCTACTCAGAGTTGCGGGAAGGAACGGTGTCTCTGTCGTGACATAACCGGTGCCCGTCGGCGGCGCATGCAGGGTCGTCCCAAAAGCAACATAACCGCCCACGATGGTAGCCGTATTCACGAGGGCCGCAGCCTGGCTGCAATCCGCAGGCGTGCCGGCCGCCCCCGCCAGACTGCCCAGCAATTTAACCGTCACCGAGGTGGGAATCACCTGAGTCGCCGTGTTGGACGTGATGTCCCGGTTGACGCCCAAGTTTCTCACCTGGTTCGCGGTAACCAGGCATGAGCAGCAGGAAATCATCTCCTCATTCTGGTCGAACGCGTAGACGTTCACGCAGATGTTTCCGACTGTGGGTCCCATCCCGGGCCCGAGCAACGGAGCCCCGTTCAGGCCATCGTTGACGATGTCGATATACGACTCACCCTGACCCAGGTTGGCCGCATACCTCACCTGAAAAGGCACATCAGTTGCCGCCGCTGTAACGGGCGGAATGGTTTGAGCGAAGGCGACCATCGAAATCAGGAGGGCCGCCAGGATGACGTTTCGCAGATGCATTTTGGGAATTCTCCTTCCCAACGACATTACCCCTGGACACGGCCTCTCCGCTATTACCTAAATGGCATAGCCGGATCGGCTTAATCCTACTGGAGGAGAAGCGCATCAGTCGCCGTCGTTCGCCGTGCCCACGCGTCCGGGAAACTCCGGGTGCGGGGCGAACGCAACGTGGATCAGTCCCAGTAACTTGCGGAGCCCGCGCAGGGAGCTGCCCGGCGCCGGCTCGACGCTCACCTGCGGCCGGTCGACCCATGGCACCAGGTACACGCGCCCGCACTTCAGGCACCGGTAGCAGTTGTCCCTGGGCAGGCTCACTTTGCTGTGCATGATGCGGCACCACCAGTCGGGCGTCGTTCGAATCTTTTGTAAATGCTTGATTGCTTGGTTCATCTTTGTACGCCCCCACACATCTACCCGCATCTTGCGTACCATGGTGAACGCGAGTGCATTGGAACCGTTTTCCACCGCCGCGGGCTGAAACCTTCGCTCAAATGTGCGTGGACTCTCAGCGGGCCATCCGCTAAGGCTCATCTCCCCAGGCTGAGGCGGTCCGCCAAAATCGGCGGCAGGCCAACGCCGCGGATCTTTTTCTGCGCCTGGCCGATGTCGTAGGGCACGCGGAAGTAGGTGACCATCCCCGCGTCGGAATCGTAAAGCACGTAGGCCGCGCGCGGATCGCCGTCGCGCGGCTGCCCGACGGAGCCGGGGTTTATGAGGTAAGCGCAGTCGCCGTCCACTTCCATGGATTGCCGGCTGGCGCGCAGAGCCGTTCGGGGAATGGTTTCGACGCGGGAGTGGTTCCAGATGAAGCCGCCCTGCACGTGCGTGTGGCCGAAGAAGGCCAGGCGGCGCTCGAGATATTCGAAGGACTGCCCGGCGTCCTCGGCGCCCAGCACGTATTCGTCCTCGTCGAAGGGCGCGCCGTGCAGGACTTCGAAATTGCCCACCACAAGTGGCCCTTTGGGCAGATTATGCGTGTAACGGGCATTCTCGGGCGTGAGGCTTCGCATGGTCCAGCCGGCCGCGGCGCGCGCCACCGGGTTGAACCATTCGAGGTCCTCCTGGCCCGAACACGCCTTGTCGTGGTTGCCGCGCACCACCGCCGCACAGTTTTGGCGCACCCATTCGACCACCGCATTCGGATCGGCGCCGTAGCCCACCAGGTCGCCGCAGCAGAGCGCCTGGTCGTAGCGGCCGGCGGCGTCCTCGATTACGGCCTGGAGGGCCTCCCAGTTGGCGTGCAGATCGCTGACAATCAGATAGCGCACGGAATACGGCCTACTTTACCTTTCTCAAACGCAGGAGCGAGATCTCGGGCGGCGCCCCAACGCGCGCCGGGATCCCGATGGTGCCGATTCCGCGCGTGACATACGCCGCCGCCTGGCCAATGCGGTACGCGCCGTACACGTACGGCGTAAAGAACCGCGCCGGGTTGAGCTGCTGATCGAGGATTTCCACCGTCACCTGTCCGCCGTGCGTATGGCCCGCAAGCAGGAGGTGGTAGCCCTGCCGCGCCGCCACCGGAAAGACGTCCGGATTATGCGAGAGCAGCAGGTTGAACGCGCCGGGGGCGACCAGCTTTTCCGCGCCGCGCAGGTACCGGTCCTTGTGAAACAGCGAATAAAAATCGACCCCGGCCAGGTTCAGAGTGGCGGAGCCGAAGCGCAGCGCCTGGGCCTGGTGGCGCAGGAAGCGGATGCCGGCGCGCGCCGCCTCGGCGGTGGCGAGGTCTTCCACGCGCGCGTAGCGCTCGTGATTGCCCAAACAGCCGAAGCTGCCGGCGTCGCTGCGCAGCCGCGCAAGTTGGCGGATGCAGGCCCCCAGAGGATCGCCGCGGGAAGTGATCAGGTCGCCGGTGATGAGCGTCAGGTGCGGGCGCAACTCGTTCGACGCATCGATCACGCGCGCCAGGTCCCCCTCGCTGAGGAAGGGGCTCAGGTGAATGTCGCTCAATTGCAGCAGGCGGAGGCCGTCGAGATCCGGGCTGAGTCCGTGGAACGGCAGGTCGACTTCGCGTAGGCGGAAATCCAGGCGCTCGACGAAGGCGCCGTATCCCAGGGCGGCTACGGGCGTAGCGAGGAGGCCGCCGCTCAAAGCGTTGAGCGCGCGCCGCCGCGACGGGTCGAGATCCGCCCCGAATTGCCGGCGCAACGCTGCGATGACGGTATAGAGCGCCAGGACGACGGTGGCGGCTATGAGGTAGCCGAGCGTGAAGGCGCCCAGGATCATAGCAAGCCGGGGAGGAACCGGTGCGACGGAAACGACCTCGGAAGAGGTAAAGACGAAACCGATGGCCAGCAGAACGTTGAATGCCGCGATCGCGGTCCGCGCCGCCTTCAGCGCGCGGCCGGTGAAGCGCCGGCGGGCCGCCCTCGCAAGCAGCACGGAGATCCGCCACTCGGCCAGTGCGAAAACGATCACTTGGATGAAATCAAATGGGCGATACACTCGGCAATCCCAAACCTAATCTCTATTGTAAGAGAGGCGCGGGTTTGGCCGGTTTACAGCGCCGCGAGCGCGCCGGCCAGGGTTTCCTCTTCCTCTTCGAGCACGGTGCGGAGGTCGAGCACCAGCCGCTCGTCCTGAATGCGCGCGACGACCGGCGGCTGGTGCTGCCGCAGCCGCCGCTCGGCGGCAACCGCGTCGGCGCAATCGATGGCGATCAGCCAGGTGGGAATGGCCTGCTCCGGGGTGGCGCCGCCTCCGATGACCGATTCGCCCGGAACCGTTTGCAGGCGCAGACCCGGCAGGCGCGCGGCGAGCGCTTCGGCGCGGGCGCGAATCCGCTCCGCGGGTTGGCGGATCATGCGGAGAGCGGGGACTTCATCCCAGCGCTCCAGCAGCAGGCTGCGCAGGGTACGCTCGAGGGCTCCGTAAATGAGCTTGTCCAGGCGCAGCGCGCGAAACAGCGGATTGCGCCGCAGGCGCGCCACCAGCTCCGGCTTGCCCGCCAGAATGCCCGCCTGGGGGCCGCCCAGCAGCTTGTCGCCGCTGAACGAAACCAGGTCGGCGCCGGCCTTGAGGCTTTCGGAGGCCAGGGGCTCGTCTACTCCGAATTCGCGCAGGTCCACGAGGCAGCCGCTCCCCAGGTCTTCGTAGACCGGCAGGCCGCGCTCGCGCCCCAGCGCCGTGAGTTCCTTCAGCTCGGGGCGCGCGGTGAAGCCGCTGATGCGGAAATTGCTCGGGTGCACGCGCAGCAGCAGGCGCGTGCGCTCGTTGAGAGCCGCGCGGTAATCCTCAATGCGAGTGCGATTGGTGGTGCCCACCTCGCGCAGGACCGCGCCCGAGCGCGCCATGATCTCCGGGATGCGGAAGCCGTCGCCGATCTCGATCAGCTCGCCGCGCGAGACCACCACTTCCCCGCCCGCCGCCAGCTCGTGCAGCGCCAGAAAAACCGCGGCGGCGTTGTTGTTGACCGTGATGCCCGGCGCGCCCAGCAGGCGCTCCAGGAGCGCGGCCGTGTGGACGTCGCGCTTACCGCGCCGGCCGGAGGCGAGATCGTACTCCAGGTTGGAGTAGCCCGCCGCGAGCGTGATGCTTTCGAGCGGCGCGCGGCCGAGGTTGGTGTGGAGAACCACCCCCGTGGCATTGATGACGCGGCGCAGCGAGGGTTTTTCGATGGCCGCCAGTGCCCGCTCGACGCGCGTTTCCGGGGCGAGCCCGGCGGGGTGCCCCGCCAGGATATCGCCGCGCATCTCGTCGAGCGCCCGTCGGATTTCCGCGACCACGAGCGCGCGCGGGAAGCGCTGCGTAAGCGGAGCGAGCTTCTCGATGAGTTCGTGCACGGCCGGTAATTCGCGGAGGCGCTCGGTTTCCACGACTTTATTTCAACACAGAGGTGGTGAGTCAAAAACTTGCCGCTGCGGACGAAAAGGTAATTGGAGTCCCAAATTGAAATTAATACGAGCCGCCGGATGGCTATGGCTCTTGGCTGCGCCTTCTGTCTGGGCGCAGCGGCCCATCCGTTTCAAGACAAGCACAGTGTACCCCGCCCAGCGCCGTCTCGCCGGATGGCGCGCCGCCGGTCACTTCGTGGTTCAGTTCCGAACCTATCCCGGTCCGGAGATTCGCGCGGAACTGGCGCGGCGCCACATCCGCGTCCTGGGGTATGTTCCGGATTCGGCGCTCATGGTCTCTTCCGCGGTGAAAGCGGACCTCGATGGTCTGGGGGTCAACTGGGCCATGCCGCTCGGCGCCGCCGATAAGATCAGCCTGGCCGTCACGCCCGATCGGCCGGAGTTTTACCTGGTGAGTTTCTACGCCGATGTCGACCCGGCGCGCGCCAAAACTTTGGCGCAAGCCAACGGCTTCGAGATCCTGAACAATCCGAGCCTGCTGCCGGATCAACTGCTGGTGGCCGGATCGTACTATGCGCTGCCAACGCTGGCGGCCGCGGACGAAGTCTCTTACATCATGCCCGCCTCCTCGGACCTGGTGGTGGGCAACCCGCTGATGGCCTGTGCGGGGCCGCTCGCCGAAGCCGGGCCGGTGGGCGACTACGTTCTGGCCAGCCCCGGATGGACGAAGGATGCCGGCGGCGGCGTGACGATCGGCTACTTCTTCGATTCGCTCACCGCGAAGCTCGACCCCAATACCGTGCGCAGCGAGATCGAGCGCGCCTTCGCCGAATGGCAGAAATACGCCAACGTGAGATTCACGCCGGCGGCGCACGCCGGCGCGGCGCGTTCCATCGAAATTCTGTTTGCCCGCGGGGCGCACGGCGACCAGTACCCGTTCACCACCGTCAACACGCTGGCGCACACGTTCTACCCTTCGCCGCCCAACGCGGAAACCATCGCCGGGGACATGCACTTCAACGATGCCGAAGACTGGCACGCGGGCAGCGACATGGACCTGTTCACGGTGGCGCTGCACGAGGCCGGTCATGCGCTCGGGTTGGGTCATTCCGACCAGCCGGGCGCGGTCATGTATCCGTACTACCACGCTTCGAGCGGGCTCACGGACGACGATATTGCCGCCGTGCAGAAGCTGTACGGGAGCAGTTCGGGTGCGGCGCCGGCTCCCACCCCAACACCAACGCCAACACCAACTCCCACACCGACGCCAGCGCCGACACCGACACCGACGCCACCGCCGGCACCTCCCACGGGCGCGCCGCCGGCCCTGACCATTACCTCGCCCGCCTTTACCATCGTTTCGACCGCGTCCGCATCGCTGGTGATGAGCGGCACGGCGGGCGGCGGGGCGGGGATCGCCTCGGTGAAATGGAGTACCTCCACAGGCCAATCGGGACTAGCCGCCGGGACATCCCACTGGTCCGCAACGGTACCGCTGCTGGTGGGCAATAACGTGGTGACCATCCGTGCCTACGATGCCGCCGGAAACTCCGCGTGGCGCGCCATCACGGCAGTCCGGCAATGAGGCCTATAGTTTTTGGCGGTGCTGCCGATATATCCATTAGCACTATGCAAACGGCCCATCAGACCTCAAACGACCGGTTTGAAAACGAGACGGAAGGTATTCTGCTGGCTCTGGGGCAAGCCATCGAGCAACGCGACCACCACACTTCCGGACATTGCGAGCGGATCGCGTTCCTCAGCGTCACCCTGGGGATGGCACTCGGGCTCGAGGAAGCCGAGTTGCTGGCGCTGTATCGCGGCGGCTACCTGCACGACGTGGGCAAGGTTGGGATTCCCGATTCGATCCTGTTCAAGCCCGGTAAACTGAGCCCCGAGGAATGGGTCACCATGCGGAGCCATACCACGCGCGGGGTGGAGATTTGCCGCCATCTGGCGTCGCTTGCTCCGGTGCTGCCCATCATCCGCCATCATCACGAGCGCTGGGACGGCTCCGGCTATCCCGACGCCCTGCGTGGCGCCGCGATTCCGCCGCTGGCGCGGATCCTGCAACTCGCCGATATCTACGACGCATTGACCAGCGTTCGCCCTTACAAGCCCGCGTACACGCCCGCAGTGGCGCTGCAACTGATGACGGAGGAGACCGAGCGCGGCTGGCGGGACCCACAAATGGCCGAGCTGTTTTTCCGCATACACAAAGACGTCCTCTCGAAGTTAGTGGACTATACCACGGCGGCAGGCGGCAGCCTGCAAGCGCTGCGGGGTTCACTCGGCAACCTGGAACGCTTCGCTGCGGTCCCCTGGAGCGGCGCGGCCGCAAGCTGAATGCGTTTCGCGCACCCAGTTGATCCTTGGGCCTACTTCTTCAGCGGCTCGTAGCTGACATAGGCGAACTTTGTCGAGTCGGGCGACCAGGAATTGACATTGATGGTGCCCTGTCCCCCAAAGAACGTGGTGAGCACTTCGAGCTTCGCCGGCTTCAGTTCCGTGCCGGGCAGCGGCATCAGGCGCAGCGCCACGCCGGGGAGCTTGGCGTTGTGATTCGGTGTGCCCTTGGGGAACGAGAACGCCAGCAGCCATTTTCCGTTCGGCGAAATGTGCGGAAACCAGTCTTCGTAGTCGGCATCGTTGGTGACCATCTGCGCTCGGGCGTCGTCGGGGCCGGCGCCGGTGGGCGGCATGCGCCACACGCGCCACACCCCGCTGCGGTCCGAGTTGAAATAGATCCACTTGCCGTCGGGGCTATATTCCGGGCCATCGTCATAGGCGCCCTTGGAGGTGAGGCGCTGCTCGTCGCCGCCTTGCTGCGGGACGCGGAACAACTCGGCCTTGCCGTTGGTCACGCGGACGATGGCGAGCCACTGGCTGTCCGGCGACCAGCCGTGGAAATAGCTGGGGGCGGTGGGCGTCATCAGGCGGACATTGGAGCCATCGGCATTCGCTTGATAGACCTGCGAGCCGTGGGAGGATGGAGTCATGGCCGAGAAGGCCAGCAGCTTGCCGTCGCGCGAGAGATCGTGATCGTTATTGCAGCGCAAGCCGGGCATGCTCAGCTCGATTCTTTCAAGCTGCGGCTGAGCGGGACCGCCGAGCGGCAGGCGGTACAAGCCGCCGTTGGTGTTCACGAGCAGGAACTTGCCGTCGCGCGACCAATTGGGCGCTTCGATGATGTGATCGGCCTGGTACACCACGGTGGCCGTGCGGGTGCTGAGATCGTAGATCGTGATTTTGCTGCGGTATTGCTGCCCGGGACCTTTCTTCTTCGCCTGCCAGGCGGCGGCTCCGGCGGCGAGCGCGAGGGCAAGCGCAGCCGCAATAAAAGATTTGCTCACTAGTGGATCTCCTTTGGCAGTTGCCAGGATTCGTCAAACAGGCCGGCCAGAGCTACGTCCGGCATTTCGGCGCCGGGATGCGCGGTGAGCACGGCGAAATCACCGAGGCGCGGCAGCGGATAATCGCCCACGTAGTATTCGATATCGGGGAAGGTCATCGCGGAATCGATCACCACGTAGTGCGACGGGCTCAGCGGATCGGGATAGATCAGCGCCGGATAATTCCGCGCCGCCGGGAATTGCAGGCCTCCAAGCGAGACGGTTTGGCGCGTCCAGCGGAGGGGCAGTTTCCGGCTGACCTTCGCGATCCAGCGGTTGCTGCCGGGATCTCCGAAGAGCACCACATTGTACCTGGCGAAATCGGCGGCGGTGACGTCCTTGTCGTCTTTGATGCGCGGGTGGGCGCGGAAGTAGTGGGCGTAGAGGCTATCGAAGTGCGCCAGCGTGCGCAGCGCCTGATCGTTCACCGCCGGGTTCCAGGGCGCACCGGTCGGGCGGACCAACAGGAAGGGATCGAGGAAAGCGTCGTCGATGGGTCCTTGCAAGCCGTGCGCCTTGTGGAGGCCGGGGCGGGCCGAGAGGGCACCCCCCACGCGCGCGACGCGCCACCCGGTGGCGAGTTTATCGAGCACGATCTCCGGCGCGGGTTTAACGCGCAGCCGGCGGCCGTCGATTTGGATTTCGGAAGCGCCGCCGGTTTCACGCAGAGTCAGCCGCGTGAGATTTTGCGTTTTGACCTCGTAGCGCTTGCCGGCATCAAGCCGCCGCACGTCCACTTCCGCGCGCTCGTATTGGTGCTGCAATTCGTCCAGCGAAACCCAGTAATCGCGGTCATAGCGAGTGGTGTAAGTGACGAAGCGAATGTGATCGGGCGAGATCCGGCCGCGGTCGCCGTACTTCTTGAGGAACGCATCGAGTTTCTGGCGCACCTCGGGGCTGGTGCCGTGGCCGGTATTCCTGGAGATCAGGAAAGTGGCGGGGAAGGCCTTCACCCGCAGATCGTACGGATCGCCTTCGGAAGGGAAACCCTCTTTGGCGAGCTGCTCGCGGATGTGGATCGACGATTCCAACTGGCCGCGCGTGGGCGTGCCGCGCGGAGGCGGAGGAAGGCAGCAGACTTGCGGATCGCGCTCGCCGTCGTGGCCGGCGAGCGGAAGGTTGAAAATGTTCAGCGCCCAATCGATGTAGTTCTCCCAGATGCGCATGGCGGCCTGCTGGTAGGGCGGATAGCCGGGCATCTGCGCGCGGCGCGACCACGTACCGGCGCCAATTTCCGCGGCGGCCCAGCGGTCGGGATATTGCAGGGCGATGTGCCACGCGCCTTCGCCGCCCATGGAAAAGCCGCGCAGGATGATGCGCCGGGTATCGATGTTGTAGCGCTTCTCGACCGCGCGGATGGCTTCGAAAACGTCGTCTTCGGCGGCGAAATGCCAGCCGGCGCCGTTCCAGCGGCCATAAACATCAAGCTGAATCTGGCCGTTATCCGCGACGGGGGGACGCGGCGGGCGCTGGCGCGGCAGGTTATAGAGGAAATCCGCCTCGGTCAGGTGCGCGGAGCGGCCGTGAAGCCACACGTAGAGGCGGGTGGGGCGCGAGCCGTCGTAGGAATCGGGAAGTTCCACGCCGTACGGCTGCACCGAGCCATCGAGCTCCGAATAGAAACCGTGTGTCCGCCTGGGTCGCTGCGCCATCCACGGCGACTTGCCGTTTTCGAGATCGCGGGCGCGCTCGATGCCGGTGTCGAGGACGGTGAGCGCATGGTTAATGCCGTCCTGCGTGAAAAAGTCTTCGGGGAATTCGAGCAGCATGCGGCCGGCCTTCGCGTACACGGCGACATCGGCGACCAAGTCCGGGTCCGTGCCGCGCGATTGGAGCGTGCGGACCGCGGCCTCGATCTCATCGACCTTGGCCTGCATCCGCCGCGTTTCCTCGGCGGTGGGCCGGATCCCGGGCTGGGGCTGCTGCGCGGCGGCGGTCAGGGCAAGGGCGAAGACACAGACGAGCGGCTTCATGAGGGCGATTCTCATCTTACACGCGTACCACCATCACAATAGCAGGCCGGCAAGTGCTATTCGGGGATTGGCTTGAGGCGAAATTTACCGGTTCGCAGGATGGAGGCCGCGTCCTTGCGGGAGACGGACTGGATGGGTTGGATTTCGGAAAAACGGTAGGACTTCCCTGAGACAGGACTGACGACTCGAACCGCACCCTGCCCGAGGTATTTCAGCATGACCTCAGATTCAGCGGCGTCCGACAGGTTCGGCGTCCTCTCGGCCTGACGTTTCTGTCCGCAGCAACTCATCTTCTTCAAACACGGACGCGGGCGGTGTACCCAGCCGCTCCAACAGGCAGGCCGCTCCGGAGATGGCCAGCCAGAGTAGAGGCCAATCGAGAGCGCGCGGAGCCACAAGGGCGGCGATCGGAGCTGATATCCACATACTCGCGCACTCGAAGCAGGTTACAAGACGGGCGCAGAATCCGCTATCCAAACGGAGGCGCAAACGGGCGATGAGATTGGCGGGGCCATCCTCATTGACGATCAGATGAGTCAGGCGCCAAACAGCCAGCGCGGCCAGTACGAAGGAGAACGCGAGGTTCATGATCCTACCGCGACCGTGACCTGAAACTGCCGGATGACGGATTCTTCGGGCTCCCACTCGCGCCGAAGCACCAATCGGAGCGGGTCGGAACCGGATCCGATGGAGCGATACAAGAAGACGTGGGTCCCCGCGCCGCCGATTTGGGCATCCGCAGCCGGCTCAAACCAATCCTTTTCGATGGACAGGAACCGGGGTGGCGTGGCGACGTGCCAGCGAAAACCCGTGGTCGGGTTTTCCGGGAGACGAATGCTAATTGCGTCGCCCGGCGCCGCGACCACGGTTTTCCCCTCCTGGCTTTCCGAGATGGTAACGGTGGACACGTGGCCCTCTCTACCAGACGTAGAGTTCGTGGACCATCTTGTCCGCTTCTTCGCGGCGATTGGTGACCGTCTGCGTGTCTTTGGCGCTGGCGGAGATGATGGCGAACGCCATGGCAGTGGAATCGAAGTTGGCGGCAAACTTGCGCCAGCCCACATCTTCAAAACCAGCCCAAACGTTATGGTTCTGGTTGATGCTCCACAGGGCGTTGACCTTCTTGGTGTTCACCCAAACAGCGGTTACCGCAGCGGCCTGGGCGACAGGCGGTTCCAGGGTGGGTGCGGCTGCGATGCTGGCGAGTGCGGCGTTAATCTCGGCCTCGGTGACGGCCATCGGTTCGGCTTCCAGAACAGCGGTTCCGCCATTGCCTGCGTTGGGCACGGGAGGCAGTTGGACGGGCGCGCCAGGTGTCTGGGCCTGTGACTTGAGTGGTGTAGGCATGGTCGTTCTCCTTAAAGCACGTACAACTGCGTCAGCACGCCCTTGCTTTCATACGCGTTCACGGGGCGGTGCGCATTCTTCGCGGCTGCCAACTGGGTGAGCATGTCGGCAAAGATATTGTCATTGTCGTAGGCGACGCGGCGCCAGCCGATGGCGCCATCGAGGTAGGCGTAAGCGTTGCGTTCCTGGTCATTGGCCCAGAGGCCGACGACATGGCGATTGTTCAGCCACATGGTCTCGGCAATGGCCAGCGGCATGTAAACGGCCCAGGTGTCGATGCCGCATTCGCCATAAGCGATGCGGAAGAAGCCGTGCTCGCCCCAACCGGTGCCCCAACTGTTCTTGCAGATCCAGCAACCGGCAGCGTCGTCGTAGCCGACGATGGAGATGCAATGGCCACCGGCCTCCCCGCCGGTGACGTGTTTGTAGACGCCGCCGGTGTAGCTGAAGAAGTCGTTGTAGACCACGAAGCAAGCGGTGACGGGACCGCTCATCAGGGCCTGCTTGATGTTGGCTGCAGTAACTCCCTGATAGCCGGTTACGATGGTCACACGGGATTGCCAGTTACTGCAAAGGTTGGAGGGATCGGTCTTGGTGAGGTCATACCGGAAGCAACTCTCGTCGGCGATGCCGGGATTGGCGGCGCAAGCGAGGGCTCTGTCCGGCATCCACCCGGTCTGGCAGGTAACTCCCTGAGGTTTGCCGAGCACGAAGAAAAGGTGCGCTTCAGAGAGGTCTGGTTGTAACGTCACGTTCTGACGTTGGAACTGGAACTTACCCTCGATGGTGGCACATACTCCGAAGGCGACACAGGAACCACAATTACCCTGGTCTTTAATTGGAGTAATGAAGTTCTTTCCGCCCACATTGCGGAGGTCGTAGGCGGCGGGGAGGCCGATCGCCTCAGCGGCGCCGATCATGAGTTTTTGCGCTTGACCGATCTGCACGACTGCTTGAAAGCCCTCGGGGGGCATCGGTACGCCCAAGCGCAGCTTCTGTTCCTCTGGAGACAATTCCGAAACTGAGGTATATCCCGCTTGCCAGTTCGCTGCGGCGGCCGTAATGGCGGCCTGAACCTGCGAGACGCTCATTCTCTCATCAGCCATGGTCTTCTCCTGAAAAACAAGACTGTTGTTTTGCCGGCATCGTCCTGACTGCCGGCGCCTCACACGGATCCACCCTTTCCGCTCGCCCGTCCGGCAAAGCCCCACTGCTACAAAAAAGCCGGCACGGAAGTGTGCGCCTTCAAACTGCCCCTTTCCTTATCGCGGTGATTCGGGATTTCCGTACCGTTAGAAGAAGGTCTCGAGCCACGAGCCTCACTCGCGTTCGAAGTACCGATTCGGCAAGTCAGCATTGACCTGCACTTACCGGGATTTCTGCCAGGCTGTGCGGCAGATACTTACCAGTGAACCGAGGCGAGTATAGAGCCCGAAAATACTATTGTCAAGAAAATAAGAACTACCAGTGCAACTTATTTGCAAGTTAGAGTTGGTACTAGTGCGATTCCTTACCCGAGATACGGACTTTCCCGGGTACGCCGCCACTGCTCAAGGTGGGACAGTTACAGCGCCTTCTCGACCGCTGCTCGCAGCTCGCCGGGCGGGGTGAATCCTTCGAAGCGCTTGACCTGGCGGCCGGAGCGGTCGAAGACCACGGTCACGGGGAGGGCGTCGAGCTTATACTGCTTCGAGACCGCGTCGGAGCCGAGCGCCACGGTGTACTGCATCGGATGCTTCTTCAGGAATTGCTGGACGAGATCGGCGCCATCCTCGTCCATGGACACGCCCACCACCACCACGCCCTTGGCCGCGTATTCCTGCTGGAGCTTGTTGAATCCGGGGATCTCCTGAATGCACGGCACGCAATACGTGGCCCAGAAGTCCATTACGACAACCTTCCCTTGGAGCGCCGCGGACGGGAGCGGACCACCCTCGATGCGCGTGAGATTTGGCCAGGAGGCTCCGCTTGCGGCGGGCGGCTGCGGCGCCTGGGACGCCGGCGGTTTGGTTTCGAGGAAGCGAAGAAACTCGGCGGGATCGTGGGTGAGGTGATCGAAGGTGGCGATGACGTGCTCGTCGGGATCGAGGATCACATAGAACGGCAGGGCCACGGTCTTGAACTTGTCGAGTTGCAATTTGGCGTTGGCTTCAGAGGCAGCGTCGGTTCCGTCCGTGTACAACTCGACGGGCACGAAATTGCCGAGCGCCGTGGCGATCTCCGGCCGCGGGAGAATATTCGCCTGCATCCAGTGGCAGTTGGCGCAGGCGTAGCCGGTGAAGTCGATGAAGAGGAGCTTGTTTTCCGCGCGCGCCTTGGCCACCGCGGCGTGATAGTCGGTCAGCCAGACGGGGCCGGGGTGCTCACTAGGCCCGGCGGAGCCGGAAGTTGCGGCGACTTGGCCGGCGGATTGCGGAACGTAGGCATCGAGATCGCCGAGGCCGCGGCCGAACATGCCGGGCACAAGGCTGATGGCGAAAACCAGGAACGCCATGCCGAGGAGCAAGCGGCCCATGCCCATGCGGTCATCCGGCTTGATGCCTTCCAGGCGCACGAAGCCGAGCAGGTACAGGCCGGCCATGGCGAACAGCACGATCCAGGCGGCGAGGAAGCGCTCACGCGTCAGAAAGCCCCATTGCATGACCTGGTCGAGGCTGGCCAGGTATTTCAGGCTGGCGGCGAGGATAACGAACCCCATCACGATCTTCACGCGCGACATCCAGGCGCCGCTTCTGGGCAGGCGCTTCAAATACGACGGGAACAGCGCCAGCAGAAAGAACGGTAGCGCCAAGCCGGCGGCGAACGCCACCATGCCGGCCAGCGGACGGGCTCCGCCGCCGCCAACCGAGGCGGCCAGCAGCGTGCCCACAAACGGGCCCACGCAGGCGAAGGAGGCCAGCGAAAACGTGAGCCCCATGAGCAGCGTGCCGGCGAATCCGCCGCCCTCGGAAGATTTATTCAGACGCGTGAGGACGGAGGACGGGATGGTGATCTCGAACGCGCCCAGCAGGCTGAGGCCGAAGGCGATGAACAGCGCGGCGATGAAGCCGTTGACCCACGGGTTCGCCCCCAATTGCACCACGCCCAGCGGGCCGAGAATGGCCGTGATCCCGAGGCCCAGGCCCGAAAACAGCACCACGATCCCCAGGCAGAATACGACGGCCTGGATCACGCCCTCGCGGCGGCCGCCGGCTTGCCGGTTGAGGAAATACGAGAGCGTGATGGGGATCATGGGGAAGACGCAGGGCGTGAAGATGGAGGCCAAGCCGAAGCCGAAGGCCACGGCGAGAAAGGCGGCGAGGCCCTGATTGGCGGCGGCGCTGGTGGTGGGGGGCGCGCTGCTGCCAGACGGCGGCGCGGGTGCGGCTTCGGCATAGCCGGGCGGGATGACAACCGCCGCGGCAGGATCGATCGCCAGGTTGACGGTGCCGGTCCATCTGCCGGGAACGCATTGCTGGTCGTTGCAGGTCTGGTAGCGGACGGAGATGGGAATGGCGGCGGCTCCCGCCGGCGCGCCCGGGGCCGGCTTGAGGCGGAGCAGGAAAACAGCCTGGCCCTCGAATGTTTCGGTCTCGGAATTGAAATTGGGATCGAAGGCGCGCTTGGGCGGCGGCTGGAAAACGGTGAGGCTTTGGACGAGCGCGGGAGCATCGGCGCGGAATTGGGCGGGGAGGCCGGCCGGCGTCGATGCGGAATAGAGATGCCAGCCGGGATCGATGCTGGCTTCGGCTCGGACGAGTTGCCCGTCGGCGGCCAGCGACCAGTGCACATGCTGCTGGCCTTGTGCGAAGAGCGCCGTGCCGAACAAAGCCGCGACTGTCAGGGAGCGGAGCGCGAACACCGCTCGCTTACGCTCGCGGCTCGGAAATCGCCATCTTGTCATAAGCCGACAGCCGCAGCTCGTCCTCGATCCGCTGGTTGACCTTGCCGTCGGAAAACTCGGCGGCCACGCGGATCGCATTCTTCACCGCGTTGGCGTTCGACCGCCCGTGGCAGATGATGCACCCGCCGCGCACGCCCAACAGCGGTGCGCCGCCGTATTCCGAATAATCCACGCGCTTCTTAAAATCGCTGAACGCGGTTTTCGAGAGCACATACCCGATCTTGCGCGTGATAGTGGCTTCGAGCGACTCCTGCAAGAGGTGCTTGACCATCTCCACCAGGCCCTCGCTCACCTTCAGCGCCACGTTGCCGATGAAGCCGTCACAGACGATCACGTCCACTTTCCCGGCGTAGATATCGCTGCCCTCGACGTTGCCCACGAAATCCAGGTTCAGGCTTTGCAGCAGGGGCCATGCGGCGCGCGTCAGTTCGTTGCCCTTGTGCTCCTCTTCGCCGATGGACAGGATGCCCACACGCGGCCTGGGGCGGTGCAGCACGATGCGCGAATAAATTTCGCCCATGACGGCGAACTGCGCCAGCATGCGCGGCGAGCAATCCACGTTCGCGCCCACGTCCACGACCACCACGGGCGAGCCTTCGGCGGTCGGCAGGATGCCGGCCAGCGCCGGGCGGTCCACCCGCGGCACCACGCCCTGCACCATCTTGGCCGTGGCCATCACGGCGCCGGTATTCCCGGCGGAGACAAATCCCTCGGCCGCGCCATCGCGCACCAGACGCGAGGCCACCCGCAGGGAACTGTCCCGCTTGGTGCGGAACGCACGGGCGGCGCCGTCTTCCATGGTGACGCGCTCGCTCGCGTGGACAATCTCGATCGGCAACTCGCGCCAGTCGTCGTGCTGTTCCAGTTCCCGGTGGACCAGCACCTCCTGGCCCACCAGAATTACGCGCACGTCCAGGCTTCTGGCCGCCCGCACGGCTCCTTCCACTTCGGACTTGGGGGCGTGATCTCCGCCCATTGCATCCACCGCAATGGTCCGCATGTCGGGAAAGGGTTACTCCTGCTCGACTTCGACCACTTCGCGCCCTTTGTATTGTCCGCAGTGCGGGCAGACCCGGTGCGGCAGCTTGGGCTCGTGGCAGTTGGGGCACTCGGAGAGCCCGGAGGCTTTCAGCGCATCGTGCGCGCGGCGGTTATTGGTCCGCCTCTGGGAGTGCCTGCGTTTGGGATTCGGCATATCTCTACCTCAATTCGATCTCTTCCGCTTGTGCGGGTCAGTTTTCTGTGAACTTCAGAGCTCTAACTTCCGGAGCGCCCCCCAGCGGTCGCCCGCGCCCTCGACGCGGCAATCGCACACGCTCTCGTTGCGGTTTTTTCCACAAACCGGGCAAATCCCTTTGCAAGTTTCACTGCATACGCGCTGCATGGGGAGGGCCAGCAGGATCTGCTCGTGCAACACATCCTCCAGCTCCAATCCGCCGGCTTCGTAGAAGCCGATTTCCGCTTCGCCCTCATCGATTGCCACTTCTTCCTCACGTGCGATGAAGGACATCGGCCTGTAAAACAAATCGAACGGCGCGTCTAGCGGGAAGCGCGCGCGGCCCAGGCAACGGTCGCACTGCGCCGCCATTTCCACGGTGTACCGCCCGCGAAGCCACACCTCTCCATCCGAATGCGCCAGCATTTCGGCCGATCCGGCGGCATGAAGAGGCGAGCTTTGCTCCACGGACTCGCCCGAAAAATCGATCTGGCCCGGTGCGAAAGTTTCGTCGAAACGAATCTTGCGCAATTCCATCTCTTTGACACTGAGGAACATGGAAATTGGGTGCCGGGTAGAAATTTCATTATAGCAGGGCAGGAGTTAGGAGTTTAGGAGTTGAGGAGTTAGGAGCATCAGCGCAAGCGGTTGAGCCAAACGCGGAGGTCCGGGGGGAGATCCGACTCTACGACGATTTCGGCGCCGTCTTTGGGGCGGCGGAAGCGGATGCGCCGGGCGTGCAGGAAGAATCGGCCGAGGAGCGGCAAGCCTTCGACGCGGGCGGGCGCGCCGTAGAGGGTATCGCCGGCGACGGGATGCCCGATGCTCGAAAGGTGCACCCGGATCTGGTGGGTGCGGCCCGTGCCGATGCGGACTTCGAGCAGCGTGAATCGGTCGAAGCGCTCGGCGACGCGGTATTCCGACCACGCCGCGCGGCCGGAGGCGATGCGGGCGGTCATGCGGGTGCGGCGGACGGGATCGCGTGCGATGGGTTTTTCGATGCGGCCGCTCTCCTGCTTGACCCGGCCGTGTACCAGGGCGACATAAGTCTTTTCGACCTCGCGCCCGGAAAACTGCGCGGCCAGTTTCTGGTGCGCGGCGTCGTTCTTGGCCACCAGCAGCACGCCGCTGGTGTAACGGTCGAGGCGGTGGACGATGCCGGGGCGGCGCGGCCCGCCGACTCCCGAGAGCGCCCCGAAACGGTGCAGCAGCGCGTTGACCAGCGTGCCCGAGCGGACCCCCGCGCCGGCATGGACCACCATCCCGGCGGATTTATCGATCGCCACCACGTCTTCGTCTTCGTAGAGCACGCGCAAGGGAATGTCTTCCGGCGCGGCGGCGAGCGGCGGCGCAGGCGCCGGCTCGTAATCGATGCCCTCGCCCGGCCGCACCACGTGCGAGGGCCGCGCGGGCGCGCCGTTCACCTGCACGCGGCCGGCCTTGATCCAAAGCTGAATCCGCGACCGGCTCTCCTCCGGCAGGCGCGCGTGGAGCACGCGATCGAGGCGCTGGCCGCCATCCTGTGGTTCCGCAATGAGCCGCACATTGTATTCTACAAGAATGGCGGATACGCTTGAATCGAAAACTGTTCTGGTGACCGGCGCCAGCAAGGGCGTAGGCAAGGGAATCGCGCTGGAGTTGGCGCGCCGCGGCTGCGAGATCGCGGTGAACTACAACTCCGACCGTTCCGGCGCGGAGGCCACGGTGGCCGAAATCGCCGTGCTCGGCCGGCGCGCCTTCGCCGTGCAGGCGGACGTGAGCGACGCGCGCGCGGTGGATGGCATGTTCGGCGAGGTGTTCGCGCGCTGGCCGCAGCTCCATATCCTGGTCAACAATGCCGGCATGCAGGTCTGGAAACCGCTGCTCGATCTGGAGGAGCCGGAATGGGACCGCGTCATCGCCACCAACCTGAAGGGCTGCTTCCTGTGCACCCAGCGCGCGGCGCGGCACATGCGGCAGAATGCCGGCGGGCGCATCGTGAATATCGGCTCGGGCTGCAACCGGTATCCATTTCCGAACCTGGTGAGTTACACCGCCAGCAAGGGCGGCATCGAGATGTTCACCAAGGTGGCGGCGGTGGAACTCGGCAAGTACGGCATCGCGGTGAACTGCGTGGCGCCGGGCGCGATCGAAATCGAGCGCACCAAACACGAAGCCGCCGACTACGCCGGCACGTGGGCGCCGCTGACGCCGCTCGGCCGCGTGGGGCAACCGCTCGACGTGGCGCGCGCGGTGGCGTTCTTCGCCGGCGATGCCGCCGATTTCATCAGCGGGCAAACCTTATTCGTGGATGGCGGGCTGTTCACGCACCCAATCTGGCCGTATCCGGTGGGAGCGTAGCCTCGTCCCGAATTTCGTAGTGAGCGAGTATCTCCCGCCACAAATTCTTTGCTTTCAGGATCAGCTCGACCACTTCCCGCACTGCGCCATCGCCGCCGCGGGCTGCGGTGATATAGTGCGCTTCGCGCTTCACCTCGGGGCGCGCGTTGGCCGTCGCCACAGCGAAGCCTACGCGGTGCATGATCACCACGTCGGTGAGATCGTCGCCGACGTAAGCAACTTCGGACGGGTCGATTTTGGCGTCCGCCAGGATCTCCTCGAGAATCGGGATCTTCTCGATGTGGCCCTGGTAAACATACGTCATCTTGCACTGGCGGGCGCGCTCGGCCGTCGCGGGCGAAAGGCGCCCGCTGATGACGCCGGTCTTGATGCCCTTCCAGTTCATCCATTGCAGGCCGATGCCGTCGCGCGAATCGAAGCCTTTCGTTTCGGCCATCTTGCCTTCGTGGTCGGGCACGTTGTAGAGCTTGCCGTCGGTGAGGACGCCGTCGACGTCCATGAGGAGCAGCTTGATTTTGGAAGCGCGGGATTGAATGTCCATCGAGATCCTTAGTTTTTTTCCGCCGGCGCTTGCCACGGAGGCGTCGCGGGCAGCAGTTGGTTAAATTCGGCGATGCGGGCGGCTTCGTAACCGGCGGTGTAGTCACCGGCATGGAACCGGCTGGCCGCCTCGCGGAAGAAGCGCTCCCACGAGGCATCCTCGGCGCCGGGATCGATGGGGTAAAACCGGACGCCGTTGGCGCGCGCGGCCTTGAGATCTCCGGGAGCGTCGCCGATCATCATGACTTTATCGCGGGCGTACGCCGCGCCGGCAAGCTGGATGTGCTCCTCCTTGCTGCCCATCTCCTGCCCGGCGATTGCCGCGGCATAGCATGCCATACCGTGCTCTTCCCATTCGCGCGCCAACTCTTCGCCCGAGGTCACGGAGCACACCAGCACGTCCGCCCAGCCCGCGATGGCGTCCAGGCTTTCGCGCACGAACGGGAACGGCGGCAGGCCGTGCACCCTCTCCGCAACCGCGGCGTTCACCGCCTCGCTCCAGGCCAGCGCCCGCGCCAGCACCGGGTCGCCCGTGCGCGCGGCTTCGGCCTTGAGCGCCGGGTTACCGAGCTTGGTCTCGCGCGCGATCCAGTCGCGCAGCGGCTGCACCTTGGGAATTCTTGCGCCGCACCGCGCCACTTCCGGCCAATCCTCCAGCAGGTCGAACGTCCTGGTGAGCGCCGGGAAGCGGTTGGTGCCGCGGAATTGCGAATAGAGATTGACGAACTCGGCGGCCGCACGCGCGAACTTCGATACCGGCTGGAGGTCCCAGAATTTCACGACGTTGGGGATGAAGCATTCCTTCTGCTTGATCTCCATGGTGTCGAAGGCGCAGCCGTCGGAGTCGATACACACCAGGTAGTCGTGCCGCTTCGGAAAATTGCGCAGGGGTGCCTGCGGATTGGTCATCTTTGGATGCGCGCGGAGCCGCCCTTGGCGAAGGCGCGCACCTGGTCGAGCGTGGCCATGGTGGTATCGCCGGGAAACGTGGTGAGCAGCGCGCCGTGCGCCCAGCCGAGTTTCACGGCATCTTCCGGCGCCGCGCCGGTCATCAGGCCGTAGAAGAACCCGGCGGCGAAGCCGTCGCCGCCGCCCACGCGGTCGTAAACGTTCAGCTCCGCGGTGGGCGCGCTGTAAGTCCGGCCGTTGATCCAGGCCACCGCGCTCCAACTGTGATGGTTCGAGGAGTGCACGTCGCGTAGTGTGGTGGCGACCACCTTCACCTGCGGATGTTTCTTCGTCACCTGGCCGATCATGGCGAAAAACGCGCTGGGATCGAGCTTGGATTTCGCGGCCACTTCGGGGCCGGGAATGCCCAGGCCCTTCTGCAAATCCTCCTCGTTGCCCACCAGCACGTCGACATTCTTCACGATACGGTCGAGCACTTCCACCGCGCGATTCTCGCCGCCCGATATGTTCCACAGCTTGGCGCGATAATTCAGGTCGAAGGAGACCACCGCGCCCGCGGTCTTGGCCGCCTGCATGCCTTCGATGATGACTTCGGACGTGGTGGGCGAGAGCGTCGCGAAAATTCCGCCGCTGTGGAACCAGCGCACGCCGCCCGCGAAAATCTCCTTCCAGTTGAAATCGCCGGGCTTGAGCAGCGCGCCGGCTTCATTCGACCGGTTATAGAAGACCACCGGCGCGCGCACGCCGTAGCCGCGGTCGCTGTACACCAGCGCCATGTTCGGCCCGTTCACGCCGTTGTGCTCGAAGTGTTTGTAGAACGGCTTCACTCCCATGGCGCGGACGCGCTCGGCAATGAGGTCGCCGATGGGGTAATCCACCATGGCCGACGCGATGCCGGTCTTCATCTGGAAGCAATCGGAGAGGTTGGCGGCGCAGTTGAACTCGCCCCCGCTCACGTGGATGCGCGCCTCCGTGGCCTTGCGGAACGGAATGATGCCGGGGTCGAGGCGGTGCACCAGCGCGCCCACTGCGACGAAATCGAGCGCCCCCTCGGGGCGGATGTTGAGACCAGTGCTCATCGGTTCTCCTAAACGGTGTACGTTCCGGCCGACACGCTGCCGCCCTTGCCGGTCCAGTTCGTATGGAAGAACTTGCCGCGCGGCTGGTCGATGCGCTCGTAAGTGTGTGCGCCGAAGTAATCGCGCTGCGCCTGGAGCAGGTTCGCCGGCAGCCGCGCGCTGCGGTAGCCGTCGTAGAACGCCAGCGCCGTAGTGAATGCCGGCGCCGGGATGCCCGCCTCGACGGCTTTCGCCACGGCCCGCCGCCAGGATCCCTGGCAGCGCTCGATCACGCCGGTGAAATAGTCGTCCAGCAGCAGGTTGCTCAGGTTCGGATTGCGCGCGAAGGCGTCTTTAATCTTGCCGAGGAATACCGAGCGGATGATGCAGCCCGCGCGCCACACCATGGCGATGCTCGGATAGTTCAGGTTCCAGTGATATTCCTTGGCGGCTTCACGCAGCAGCATGAATCCCTGCGCGTAGGAAACGATCTTGGAAGCCAGCAGCGCCTGCCGGATATCTTCCACGAACGCTTTCTTATCGCCGCTGAACTGGAACTTCGGCCCCTGGAGAATCTTCGACGCCGCCACGCGGTCATCCTTCATGGCGCTCAGGCAGCGCGCATAGACCGCCTCGCCGATGAGCGTCACCGGCATGCCGAGATCGAGCGAACTCACGCTGGTCCACTTCCCCGTGCCCTTCTGACCGGCGGTGTCCAGAATCTTGTCGACCACGTAGTCGCCCTGGGCGTCCTTATAAGCCAGGATGTCGCGGGTGATCTCGACCAGGTAGCTGTCCAGTTCGCCTTTGTTCCATTCGGTGAGGACCGCGTGCATCTCCTCGTTGGACATGCCCAGGCCTTCCTTGAGAAGCTGGTAGGCTTCGCAGATGAGCTGCATGTCGCCGTACTCGATGCCGTTGTGGGTCATCTTGACGTAATGGCCCGCCCCGTCCTCGCCCATCCAGTCGCAGCACGGCGTGCCGTCGGGCGTCTTGGCCGCGATCGCCTGGAAAATGTCCTTCACCAGCGGCCAGGCCTTCACGCTGCCGCCCGGCATCATCGACGGGCCGAAGCGCGCGCCTTCCTCGCCGCCCGAAACGCCCGTGCCGATGTAGAGCAGGCCCTTGCTCTCGAGATATTTGGTGCGGCGGATGGTGTCCGGGAAATGCGAGTTGCCGCCGTCGATGATGAGGTCGCCCGGCTCGAGGTGCGGCAGCACCAGCTCGATGAAATCGTCCACCGCCTGGCCGGCCTTCACCATGAGCATGACCTTCCGCGGCCGCTTCAGCAGCGCGGCCATTTCCTGGATGGAATGCGCGCCGATGATGGTCTTGCGGCCCTTGGCGGCATCGTTGAGAAACTCGTCGACCTTGGAAACGGTGCGGTTGAAAGCCACCACCGTGTAGCCGTGGTCGTTCATATTGAGGATCAGGTTCTGGCCCATGACGGCCAGACCGATGAGGGCGATGTCAGCTTTTTGTTCCATGGGAGTAGGGTCGGCGGAACCGGGTGGTTCCAGATGTCACTCTCTCTTATAACACGGCGCGCCGGACCGTGCAGCCAGCTGCGGCGTAATTCAGAAACGTCTTCATCCCCTCGTATTCCCGCGGCCCGAGCTCGTGCACGATGTGCCGGGTGAGGTATTCGTGCGCGAGTTCCGCCGTGAATCCGCGCGGCCCCGCCTCCGCCGCCACGATCTCCTCGATGCGCTCGCGCCCATACCGGCACGAATCGCGGAAGGCCTGTTCGATTTCCGGCGTCGCCATGCCGTGCCGCCCGGCCCACACCGCGAACACCATCGGCAATCCGGTCATCTCCAGCCATTCCGCGCCCAGGTCGTAAACGTGATGGTGGGGCAGCCGAGCCGGGTCCACGCGCAGCGCGGGGTCGCCGATGATCAGGGCGGCATCGGCGGCCCGTAGCATCGCATCCACATCCGGCGCATGCGGCAGAATCCTCGGCTCGGCGCCGTAACGCCGCTCCAGAATCACGCGCGCCAGCTCCACCGATGTCCGCGAGCTCGAATCCGCCGCCAGCGTGCGGATTTCCCCCGGCGCACGCCGCGCAATCAGCAGAATGCTGCGCACGGCGCCATGGCACGCAATTCCGGCGCCGGGAATCACTTCCAGGTCCTGGCGGGTCAGCTCGAAGCAGGGGACAATCCCGATATCGGCCTCGCCGCGGGCCAGCCGGTCGGCGCATTCCGCCGGTATCCGGAAGTCCAGATCGAAGAGGCCTTGCTGCGGGCCGTGCAGCATGCCCCAGACCAGGGGCGAAGTATTGAGGTAATTAACAGCGCAGACACGTGGCTTCTTGAACGTGGGCAACTTCCAAGTTTAGCTCGCGGCGCCCGCGGAAGCTGTAATCTAACGAAGGGGGAGATTATGAATCTGGCTGAAAAGCATTGCGTGCCTTAGATCGGA
>JAJYLS010000026.1 GCA_021787555.1 Acidobacteriota bacterium
GTTAACACGAGCGCGTGCGAGCGTTGGCAATTCGCCATGGAGCACCCTGAAAATGCTTTTTCACCACAGAGCCCTTAGCAGGGCGGCATTGCGCCTCCGGCGCAGCACCCCTGCCCCATGGGTCGGGCAACATCCAATATTTGTCGCCGGAGAGTCACAGAGAGCACAGAGGAAAACAAGAATCCTCCTTGCTTTGTTGCGAGCCTCGAAGCGGCTTCAGTATAATCCCCC
Organism: Acidobacteriota bacterium; assembly: GCA_021787555.1. Lineage (GTDB taxonomy): Bacteria > Acidobacteriota > Terriglobia > Bryobacterales > Bryobacteraceae > JAJYLS01. Next base: position 232 of record JAJYLS010000026.1, read on the forward strand.
TTGTACCTCAAGTCTCGCCTGGCACTCCTCTTTTTCTTTCTGCTTCTTCCCGCGGCGCTCTTTGCACAGACCGACGAGATCCAGGTTTACGACGCCGTAATCGCCCAACCCGGTGTGTATAATCTCATGATCCACACCAATTTCACGCCGATCGGGCGCAAAGTCCCGGTTTTTCCGGGCGGCATCGTTCCGGATCATTCCGTCAACGGCGCCGCCGAGTGGGCGTATGGCGTCACCGACTGGTTCGAGCAGGGACTCTACCTGCCCGTGTGGACGCCGTACTCGGAACACCGCGGCGGATCCCTCGACGGGTTCAAAATCCGTGAGTTGTTCGTGCGGCCGCATGCCCAGGACCACACCTTCTTCTACGGCCTCAATTTCGAGTTCAGCGTCAATTATGACTATTGGGAGCCCCGGCACATCACCTCGGAGGTGCGGCCCATCGCGGGCGTGCATCTGCATCCGGTGGACATCATCGTGAATCCGATCATGGACACCGACTACACCGGCGGTTTCGGGAACCTGGAATTCGCGCCCGCAACGCGCGTGGCCTACCACCTGAACGACAAGTGGGCGGTGGCGGTAGAGGAGTACGCCGATGTCGGCCCGCTGCGCGGGTTCGTCCCGACATACGATCAGTTCCACGAGGTGTGGGGCGTGATGGACCACGTGGGGAAGGTGTACAGCGTCGAAGCCGGAGTGGGCGTGGGCATCACGCCGGGCGCCGACAAGCTGACCTTGAAGCTGATGATCTCGCGCGACCTGAACTCGAGCGGCCCGGCGCCGCTGCATTCGGACTACGCCTACCGGCGGCGGTAGCGCAGCACTTCGATGAGGAAGGCGTCGCGGCGCGCCTTCACTTCGGCCGCGCTCTTTTGCGACCAGTCGTAGAAGCCCCGGCCGGTTTTGGCGCCCAGGTCGCCGCGCTCGACGAGGCCGCGGAAATATTCCGGTGCGCGCGGCTCGTTGTAGAGGTCGCGCGCGGCGTACTCGAGGACGGCGAGCCCGAGATCCAACCCGACCACGTCCATGTGCTCGAAAACGCCATAGGCAGGCATGCGCAGGCCGAAGCCGTTCTTGACCACCGTGTCCACGTCTTCCGCGCCGGCGATGCCCTCGGCCACGATGTTCGCCGCCTCGCGCACCAGCGCCATTTGCAGGCGGTTGCCGAGTTGGCCGGGCCGGTCCTTTTTCACCACCACCGGCGTCTTGCCGCAGGCGGCCAGCAGTTGGCGAACGGACTGCGCGGCTTCGTCCGAAGTCTTTTCGCCCTTCACGATTTCGACCAGCGGCATGAGGTGAGGCGGATTCCAGAAGTGCGTGGTGAGGACGCGCTCGGCGTGGGCGCAGTCCGCGGCGACGGCCGTGATGCTCAGGCCGGAGGTGTTCGACGCCAGAATGGCGTGCGGTGGCGCGAGGCGGTCCATGCGCGCGAAAAGCGATTGCTTGAACGCCAGGTCTTCCGGCGTGGATTCGATGACCAAGTCCGCGCCGGCGACGGTCTCATCGAACGCCGCCAAGCCCGTGATGAGCGCTGCCGCTCGATCGGCCTCTTCCGCGATGGCAAGCCCGTTTTCCGCGAGCACCTGCGCCAGCGCCCGGGCTTTGTCGAGGCCGGCCGCGGCGCCTTCAGCCGTGCGGCTGAGGAGGGTGGTCCCCACCCCGCCGAGCGCCAAACTCAGGGCGATGCCCGGCCCCATCATCCCGGTGCCGATCACTACGGCATTCATAGGTAGTTATGAGTTATGAGTCACCATTACGTTGCGGAGAGCTCACAACTCAAAACTCATGACTCAAAACTGATTACTTCTTCTCTTTCGCCAGCTTTACCCGCGCGTCGTCGAGCTTCTTGCCGACCTTGGCCAGCTCGTCGGGGTCGGAGTCGGCGGTACTCGCCGATTGGAAGCCCTTGAGCGACGCCTGCCATTGAGCGATGGCTTCACGCGTCTTGCCCATCTTGAAGTAGACGTCGCCCAGGTGGTCGTGTACCGTGGGGTCGTCCATGCGCTGGAGAGCCCGCGTCAGCAGGCCCTGGGCCTCGTCGAGCTTGCCCTCGCGGAAGTAGACCCAGCCCATGCTGTCGAGATAGGCGCCGTTATCCGGCTCCTGGTCCAGGGCCTTCTTGACCAGTTGGTACGCTTCGTCGAGCCGCACGCCCCGGTCGGCCATGGTGTAGCCGAGATAGTTCAGCGCTTCGGCATTGTTCGGATCGATCGCCAGCACTTTGCGGAAGGCATCTTCGGAAGCGCCGTAATCCTTGGTGCGCTCGTACATGGCGCCGCGCATGAAGTAAATCGTAACCTTGTCGTCGTCGCTGGGATTGAGCTTTTCCGCGGCGTCCAGTGCTTCGCCCATTTCCTTGTAGCGCTTGCCCTTTTCGTAAAGCTGGGCGAGCGCCATCCAGGTGTCGCGGTCGTGATCGCCGCCCAGCAGCTTGCGCAGCTCGGCGGCGCCGGCATCGATCTTGCCCTGATCCGCCAGAACGGAAGCGTGCTCCAGTTTGATCATCCGCTCCTTGGGGAATTTCTGGAGCGCCGCATCGGCCTCCTTGAGCGCGGAGTCGTAATCCTTGGCCACGCGGTAGGTGTCGATCACCTGCACGGCGGCGCGCGGCGCATCGTCGGGATCGAGGCTGCCGAACTGCCGGAACGCGTCCACCGCTTCGGGGTACTTGCCCGCGGCGCGCTCGAGGATGCCCAGCTTCTCGAGCAGCATGGCGCGGTTGCTGGCTTCCGCGGCCGAGTAGCTGCGCCGCGACGTGTCGTCCAGCATGGCCTTCAGTGTGTTGATGGCCTCGGCCGATTTGCCTTCCGCCTGCAGCAGGTTCACTTCCTCGTACCGGATTTCCAGGTTCTCGCCGTCGAGCGCCTTGGCTTTATCCAGTTGCTCCTGCGCCTTGGGGTAATCGCCCTTTGAGCGGTAGATCTCGGCCATGCGCAGCGGCGGCTCGGGATCGCGCGGTTCGTCGGCGGCAAGCTGCTGGTAAAGCTTCAACGCGTCGTCAACCTGGTTCGAATACAGCAGGTCGCGCGCCAGCTCGCGGGCCAGGCGGCCGTCGTCCGGCGCCAGTTGCGTGGCCTTCTTCAGCACTTCGGCGGCGCTCTTGTAATCGTGGACCTGCTTGTACTGGTCCGCCAGCAGCATGAGCGTATGCTCGCTGGGATTTTTGGCGGTGATCTCCTTGAGCTTCTCGATGGCCTTCTGGCTGTCGCCCATATCGGAATACAGCATGGCGAGGCCGGTGAGCGCGTCTTCGTTGCCGGGGTCCGCCTGGATCGCCGCATTGAAATCCTTTTCCGCCTGCGGCGAGTTGTGCGAGATGCTCTCCAGCCTTCCCATCAGGATCCAGCTATCGGCGTCCTTGGGGTTTTTCGCGGTGACCGCCTGGAATTCCTTGATCGCCAGCCGGACGTACTCAGTGCTGATCGTGCCGTCGTCCGGATTCCCGATCATGCGGGTGTAGACCCGGCCCAGCATCCGGTGGGCGTCCAGATTGTCGGGCTCCTGCTTGAGCAGGTCCTGCGCCAGTTGGACGGCACCCTTCAGGTCCCCCGTCTGGATGTACAGGTCCGTCAGCTCATCGAAAATCACGCTGGCCGAGGGATCGAGCTTCAGCGCATCCTGGTAATATTGGATCGCCTTGGCAACGTATTCCCGATTGCCTTCCAGTTGCGCGCGCTCCGAGTACACGCGCCCCATGGCAAAGTTGTAGTAGGCGGCGGCTTTGTTCGCCTGCGAGTCGTTCGAGGCAGCCGCGGTTGAGGAGTTCTGAGCGAACAATAGACAACCCAGACCCGGGACCAGGAGAAACGCCTTAGCTAAACGCATGCTATATTTACTTTCTTTCGATTCGCATCGAGGTGGGAGGTTTCAGCCGGCTACCCCGTTTCCCCCAACCCCGGCGGGACCGAAGCTCATCTCTTCATTATCCTATACCGCGCGAGCCTCGCGCCGGGGCCTGTGACAAAAGAACAGCCCGCCTCCGGCCGGCACCTATCTACAGATGTGCCGCAGCGCCCATTGGTTGCGGTGCTGGGGCCCACGGGCTCGGGAAAAAGCGAACTGGCCCTCCGGCTGGCCGAGGAATTCGACGGGGAGATCGTGAATTGCGATTCGCTCCAGGTGTACCGGCATTTCGATATTGGCACCGCCAAGCTGCCGGCCGGCGACCGGCATAAGGTCCCGCACCACCTCATCGATGTGTTGAATCCCGACGAGCTTTTCACGGCGGGCGAATATGCGCGCGCGGCGGCGGCCGTGGTGCAGGAGATCTCGGCTCGCGGGCGGCTGCCGGTCCTGGCCGGTGGCACTGGTTTTTACCTCCGCGCGCTGCTGGAGGGCCTGTTCCCCGGACCGGTGCGCGATCAGGCGCTGCGGGACCGCCTGGCGGCGCGCGAGGTGCGGCGGCCGGGCTCGCTGCATCGCCTGCTGGCGCGCTTCGATCCGGAGACCGCGTTGAAAATCCATCCGCACGACCTCCCCAAGGTCACCCGCGCCCTGGAGATCTGCCTGCTTGCGCGGCGCCCGGCCAGCGAGCTTTTCCGCGCCGGGCGCGCCGGGCTGCGCGGGTACCGCTCGCTCAAACTGGGTCTGTGGCCCGGCCGTGACGCCCTCTACGACCGCGTGAACCTCCGCTGCGAAAAAATGTTCGAGGCCGGGCTGGTGGATGAGGTGCGGCGCATTCTCGCGCTGGGCTATCCGGCCGAAGTGAAGCCCTTCGAATCGGTCGGCTACAAGCAGGCGCTACAGGTAATCCGCGGCGAACTCAACCCGCGGGAGGCGGTGTTTTATGCGCAGCGCAGCACGCGAAATTATGCCAAGCGCCAGCTCACCTGGTTTCGCAAGGAGACCGGGATGGTGTGGCTGAAAGGCTTCGGAGATGAGCCGGGCGTTTGGGAAGAGGCGCGCGGGCGGGTGGCGGAGTTTCTGGGGTGCGGCAAGCCCCCCAAAAATGTCCCCAAACCCGCGTTGCCCTAAATCGTGGATCTTGCTAAACTTAGAAGTCTGGGTTCAAATTCATTCGGGGTTGCTCAATTTTGAAGGTCCATGCCCTCCTGATCCTGGGTACGGCAATTCTTTCCGCCGCCGAGCCTCCCGCCATCCCGGTGGGGACCATCGTCCAGAATTATTGCGCGGCCGAACGCGCCGACGAGCAGAGTCTCAAGGGTGCCACCATGGAAGTGGATATCCAGGCGTCGCTTCCAAAGCTGCAAAAACACGGGCGGCTGCACGCCTTGCGGCATATTTCCACGCTGGGCCGCATCACCTACGAGAAGCTGTTCTTCGAAGGCGATGGCACCGTCAAAAACCAGGTGATCGCGCGCTATCTCACCGCCGAGGTGGAAGCGCAGAAGAAGGAATCGCCGTCGCTCGCGGTTACGCCCGAGAATTACAAGTTCAAGTACAAGCGCCGCGACGTGCTCGACGGCCGCGACGTTTATGTGCTGCAAGTCACGCCTCGGCACAAGCGTACCGGCCTGTTCAAAGGCGAACTGTGGATCGATGCCGCCACGTATCTCCGCGTCCAGGAAGCTGGGTATTTCGTGAAAAATCCCTCCATTTTCCTGAAGAAGATCGCATTTATAAGAAAATACGAAATTCGGGACGGAGTCTCGGTGCCGCTTCAGGTGCAGAGCGTCGTGCAAACCCGCCTGGTTGGCAAAGCCGAGCTGACCATCGATTACTCCAATTATTCGACGGCTGCCGCGCCGGACGAAGGCGCAAGCCAATAACCGGGAGAGGAAATGCGAACGCTGTTTCTAAATCCCCCTTCGTTTGAGGGGTTCGATGGCGGTGCCAGCTCACGCTGGCCGGCCTCGCGCGAAATCGAGTCCTACTGGTATCCCGTCTGGCTGTGTTATCCCGCCGGGATGCTGCCCGACAGCAAGGTGGTGGACGCGCCGCCGCACAAGATCTCCATCGAGCAGACGGTCGCCATGGCCAGGGATTTCGAGCTGCTGGTGCTCTACACCTCCACGCCCGGTTTCCACGTGGACGTGCACATGGCCGAGATGATGAAGGATGCCAACCCCAAATTGAAGGTGGCGTTCGTCGGCCCGCCGGTGACTATCGAGCCCGAAAAAACCTTGCGCGACACGCCGGCCATCGATTTCGTGGTGCGCCGCGAGTTCGATTACCAGATCGCCGGTTACGCGCAAGGCAAGCCCCTGGCCGAATTGCCCGGCGTGAGCTTCCGCAAGAACGGCAGCATTATCCATAACCCCGAGGGGCCGGCCATCGAGGATCTCGACGCCCTGCCCTGGGTCACCAAAGTTTACAAGCGCGACCTGGACGTCACCCGCTACAACGTTCCCTTCCTGCTGAACCCGTTCATCGCCTTCTACACTTCCCGCGGCTGCCCGGCGCTGTGCACGTTCTGCCTCTGGCCGCAGACGCACTCCGGCCACCGCTGGCGCCTGCGGTCGTCCGACGACGTGGCCAACGAAGTGCGCTACGCCGTCGAACAGTTCCCCAATATCAAAGAGATCTTCTTCGACGACGACACCTTCAATTACCGCAAGGACCGCACCATCGAGCTTTGCAAAAAGCTCAAGCCGCTGAAATTCACCTGGTCGTGCACGTCCCGCGTCACCACCGATTACGAAACCCTCAAGGCCATGAAGGAGGCCGGGTGCCGGCTGCTGATCGTGGGATACGAATCCGGCGACCGGCAGATCCTCAAGAACATCAAGAAGGGCGCTACCGTCGAGATGGCTGAGCGCTTCACCGCCAACTGCAAGAAGCTGGGCTTACTGGTGCACGGCGACTACATCATCGGCCTGCCCGGCGAGACGCGCGAGAGCATCCGCAAGACCATCGATTTCGCCAAGCGGCTGGACACGGAAACGATCCAGGTCTCCATCGCGCATCCGTATCCCGGCACGGAATTCTACGACTACGTCAGGAAGAACAATCTCATCACCATCGATTCCATGACGGACGAATCCGGCCACCAGCTTCCCAACATCATCTATCCGGGGCTGGACCGCGGCGAACTGGTGGAGTGGGTGGAGCGTTTCTACGGCGAATATTTCTTCCGCCCGCGCGTGATCTGGCGGATTGTGCGCCAGGCCGCGTTCGACGGCCACGAGCGCAAGCGCCTGTTCAAGGAAGCGCGCGAGTACCTGGCCCTGCGCGCCAAGCGCAGAAAATTCGTGGCGGAAAACAGGTCGTCGGTAGTCAGTTCGCAGTCATCAGTGGCCAGTGAGACTGAAAATTAAAACGTCGATCGCCGCCGTCGTGGTGCTCAGCAACGTTCTTGGAAACTTCTTCTTGAAGCGCGGCATGCCCGCGGCGCTTCCCACCCCGCTGGCGCATGTGGAAGCGCTCCTCCGGCCCTCGGTTTCGCTGGGCGTGCTGCTGCTCATCCTGTGGCTGCTTTCGCGGACGCGCGCGGACCTGAGCTTCGCCGTGCCGGCCACCGCCATCGCCTGCGTCTTCGAAACCGTGCTGGCGAAGTACATTCTCAAGGAGCGTGTTAGCCGGCTGCGCTGGGCCGGCGCGATGCCGGTCGTCTGCGGCGTGGCCCTGGTATCGTCGTGACCGCCTGGGCCGCCCCCGCGCTCATTGCCTCCGCCTACTACGCCCTGGCGTTGATCGCCGCCGCAAAGTGGCGTAGGCCTCCAGGCCCGCGCGGGCCTGGGCCGGCCAGGAGGCCTGCCCCACTCTCCGTCCTCAAGCCCGTCCGTGGCCGCGACCCGCGCTTCTACGAGGCCATCCGCTCGCACGCCGCGCAGGATTATCCGGAGTTCGAAATTCTCTTCGGCATGACCGATCCCGACGACCCCGCCCTGCCCGAAATCCGCCGTCTCCAGCGCGAATTTCCCGCGGTTCCGATGGCCATTCACCTCGTCTCCACTTCCGCGCCGAACACCAAGGTGGGCGTGCTGGCGGAGCTGGCCAAACACGCGCGCCACCCGCTCCTGCTGGTGAACGATGCCGATATCCTGGTCGGGCCCGGCTATTTCCGCGCCATCGCGGCGCCGCTCGCCGGGGAAGGCGATGCCCCGCGCGCCGGCCTCGTCACCTGCCTCTATCGCGCCACCGGCGAAACCCGCCTCGCGCGCTTCGAGGCGCTGGGCGTTTCCACCGAGTTCGCCCCCAGCGTGCTCGTCGCGCGCCTGCTGGGGGTGGGCGAATTCGCGCTCGGGGCCACCATGGCTTTCCGCGCCGCGACGCTGCGCGCCATCGGCGGCTTCGAGAAAATCGCCGGCTACCTGGCCGACGATTACCAGCTTGGTTTCCGCATCACCCAATCCGGGCGGCGCATTGCCTTTGCGCCGGTCGTGGTCGAGACCACCCTCGATGGCGCCACCTGGTCCGACATCTGGCGGCATCAGGTGCGCTGGGCGCGCACCGTCCGCGTGGGCCGTCCCGGCGGCTATTTCGGCTACGGCGTCACCTACGCTACGACGTGGGCGCTGGTGGCTTTCGCCGCCGGCCAGTGGCCCTCGGGAGTGCTGGCCCTCGCTCTGCGGATGGCCGCCGCTGTCTGGATCGGCGCCGGTATTCTCCAGGACCGCCGAGCCCTCAGCCGCTTCTGGCTCGTGCCCTTCCGCGACCTGTTCGGTTTCGCCGTGTGGGTGGCCGGACTTTTCGGTCGCACGATCTACTGGCGAGGCGTCCGTTTGGCCCTGAGCCGCGACGGACAGATCCGGCCAAGTAGTTAAAAATATGGACCAATTTGGTCAAGTAAGCCATGCTGGATTCCATTGACGCACGTGCCTGACTCCGGTTAGCCTGGAGCTCAGAGTCGTGGATCATTGAGACCCACGTAGCGGGAGCTAACTTTGGTCCTACTTCTTTTCGGGCCGCCTGGCTGCGGCAAAGGCACGCAGGCCGCTTTCCTCTCCGAGCGGCTGGCCATTCCGGCTATTTCTACGGGAGAGATTCTTCGCGAGGAGGTCCACGCGGGCACACCGCTCGGCAAAGTCGTCTCGGACCTTCTGGCAAAGGGCGAGCTGATCGGAGACTCCCTGGTCAACGACATCGTGGCTTCGCGCATTGCTCGTCCGGACTGCGCCCGCGGTTTTCTGCTGGATGGATACCCGCGGACCGTGGCGCAGGCCATGAACTTTTCCACGCTGCTCCAGCGCAACGGCCTCCCCGATCCGCTGGTGCTCCACCTCGACGTACCCGATGACGCTCTGGTCGAGCGCCTGGGCGCGCGCCGGCAGTGCCCGGTGTGCCACCGAATTTACAATCTGCTTTCGCAGCCGCCGCGTGCGGAAGGCGTGTGCGATGCGGATGGTGCCAGCCTCGTCAGGCGGGAAGACGACCAGGAGTCGGTGATCCGCCACCGGTTGCAAGCCTACCGCGAGGTGAGCAACCCGGTGCTGAAGTGGTACGGCAACGCCTCCGTGCGCCGCGTGGATGGCGCCGCCCCACCGCAAGCGGTGGCCAGCGCCCTCGAAATGCTGGTGCGCCAGTCGGTGCCGCATGTAGCGCCGGCGGCGTAGGCGGTCACCCGCTCATCAGGCCTTTTGCAAATTGGCGAGCCCTTCGAGGTCGTCTTCTTTCGGGAGGTTGCTCTTCACGCCCTAATCCGCCAGCAGCGCGATCATTTCGCTTATCCGTACCCCGGTTAGTTCCGCTGCCTTTCCGAGCGATTGCGCCCCCCGTTTGTAGCGCTCCCCGCGCGCCGCCCCCGCGTGGAATTGCGGCTGAGGGCTTCTTTCCAACAGTCCACCACCTCCCTACAGTGTTAAACTGTGGATGATCCTGGAGGGTAGCTGTGAAATTTTTTCTTGATACCGCGAACCTCGACGAACTGAAGAAAGGCGCCGCCTGGGGCATCGTCGATGGCGTCACCACCAATCCAACCCTGATCGCCCGCGAGGGGCGGGAGATCGAGGAACAAATCCGGCTGATCTGTGACATTGTGAACGGCGATATCAGCGCGGAAGTGGTTTCCACCAAGGCGCCGGAGATGATCAAGGAGGGCCGCGAGCTCTCGAAAATCCACAAAAACGTCGTGGTGAAATGCCCGCTCACGCGGGAAGGCATCATGGCCACCTCGGCGCTCAGCCGCGAGGGCATCCGCGTCAACGTGACGCTGTGCTTCTCACCCAGCCAGGCGCTGATTGCGGCGAAAGCCGGCGCGTATATTATCAGCCCGTTCGTCGGCCGCATCGACGACATCAGTTGGCACGGCATGGACGTGGTCCGCAATATCGTGCAGATCTACCGCAATTACGGTTTCAAAACCAAGGTACTGGCGGCTTCGCTGCGCTCTCCCACCCACGTCGTGGAATCGGCGCTGGCCGGCGCGGATATCGCCACCATGCCGTTCAAGGTCCTGGACGAACTTTTCAATCACCCCCTCACCGATAAGGGCCAGGAACAGTTTCTGCGGGATTGGGCCAAAGTCTTCCAGGAGGCGCGCGGGTAAGCGATCGTTCCATGCCGGGTGCGGCTTTGTTGTTCACGGGGGCGGGAGCAGTTTCCGTGGCGCTCGTGGGAGTGCTGGTCGTCCTGGTTGCGCTCATCGGCTATCGCGCATGGCAGCAGTCGCGCATCACCCCGGAGGAGCGCGAGCGGCGGCGCCGTGCGCAACTCGTGGTCTCCGGCAAAATGGCCGACGCCACGCTGGTGGACATCCGCGAAGACCTGCTGTTCTATTCCTATGACGTGCGCGGCGTGGATTACACCGCGTCGCAGGATATTTCCGCGCTGCGCCAGTACATCCCACCGGACCTCTCGGTCCTGGCGCCGGTTTCGGTCAGGTACGACGCGCACAATCCGGCCAACTCCATCGTGCTGGCGGAGCAGTGGAGCGGCCTGCGCGCGGGCAAGAAAGTGGGGTAGGGCCGGCCCCGCGGGCCCCACGCCACCCAGGGCCCGTCTCAACTTGTGTTCGCGCTTCAACTCCCGGAGATCGGCCTCGAACCGCCCCGCCATAGCGGACGTATAAATCCTCGTGATATCGCCGCTATTTTGAAGTTCAACGATCTTGCGAAGGTCGCTCTTACGCTGCTTCCACGTAAGGCCGTCCGTAAAGAACATCAGCGCGGTATCCGGCCGCTTGCGGGCAATGATCGTGTGAAGGTCGCCCAGGATATCGGACATCTTCGATCCCGTCGCGCCGTAACCCTTCGCCTCGATCCAGAAGCGTCCGCACGTCCCGTACGCCATAGCTCTGCTTTACGGGAAACGTCTTAAGCCGCTGAATCACGCGGACCGCCGTGTCGTCCTGCCAATCCACCGTGAGCGGTCGAAGGCTCTCTAAGATTTCTTCGATGGTTTGCTCGACGACTTCCATTCACTGCCCCACGAACAGGTACTCGTCCACTTTGGCGCGCTGCACCCTGTCGTGGGTCCCGAAGTGATACCGGTGCGCTCTCTCATAGGCCGTGACACTCCGCTTGTACCTGCGTAGAAGGCATTCAAGTTCCTCGCGGTCCGGATAGCCGTTGGAGCTGTAGGACAGAACGATGATGCTGTTGCGGTAGAGCCGGAAGAGGCGGTCGAACGCCTCAACCGCAGTCTTGCGATAACTGAACGGCGTGTACGGCTTCTCGATCTTCTTGACCTTGGTTTCCTCCAGGATGCGGACGCCCTTCCAGTAGCACGAAAGCCCCTCCAGAAAGTGGTAGCGCTTCATGTAGCAGTTGTCATCCGAACGCGGCACGTAGGGCGGGTCGAGATAAACCAGGTCGATTCCTTCCGGGTCTAGTGTGAACACGTCGGCCCTCTTCACGGTGTGGCGAATGCCGCTGTCGAATACCACCCGGTTGAAGGCTTCGACCTGTTCCAAAAAGTGCTCTTCGATGGAAAGACGCAGGTCGCGCCGGCCGTCATCGTACCGTGAGAGATTGCCGGAGAGCGTAAAAACCCCGCGGGGCTGCTTCTTGAGGCACGACCGTATTAAAGCCGCGCGTGCCAGGTTGCGCTGAAACGGATTCTCCAGCTCTTCCAGGTTGCAGCATACCCGATCTAGGAAGCGGAGGTCCTCAGGGCTATAAAAAATCCCCTTGAACGTGGTCTCGATGAAGTTTAGCCCGCTTTTCCGGCGTGCCAGGAGAGCTTTAACTGCCGGCCCGTCGAGCCTAATCTTGTTATTCGCTACCGTTGCTGAAGCCACAACCGCCGGGAAGTTCAGGAAATCCGAAGCGACCACCCGCTTTCCCATCGCCTTCAAAAGATAAGCAACACATCCGCTGCCGGCAAACGGATCCGCCGCCGTCCTGAAATCGAGCGTCCGCAGCACCCCGTGGATCCAAGGCAAGAGCCGATGCTTCGAACCCATGTACCGCAGTTCCGGATACAGCGCCACGGGCTCCGGAAGGGCCAGCTTATCGAAATCGTCCCGCCGGTAAACCAACTCCAGGCGCGGCTCGAATGGTAGGAACGCAGCAGACTGCCTCGGCATGATTGGCCCTGAAAGCTCCATTATCCGGCGTTATCGCTGCGAACACAATCGGCAAAGGTTTGTTTGCTCAGAACAGGATCTTCGCCCCCACGAAGATCCGCCGCGCTTCGCCCTGAACCGATGTCACGCGGCCGAATGCGGTGTTCGTCGGCGCGGCATTGGGCGCCGAAAAGTTCGGCGTGTTCAGCGCGCCTTCCCAGTCCGTACGGATCTGGACGCGCAGGCGCTCGCGCACCACGAACTGCTTGTACATCGACATCTCCCAGTAGTTCTGGCCGTCGGCGCGCAGGCCCGTGAGCCGCAGGGGAAAGGCGCGGATATTGTCGGCGAGCACGTCGGCCGGGTTGCGGTCGAAACCGGCGTTCACGTTGAACCATTCGCTCGGCGTGCGCTGGTCGCGCGGCAGCACCATATCGGCCAGGTCGCCATTGAAAATAATGTTGCCGAAGCCGATCGGCGGGCCGCTCTGCCAGATGAAAATTGCCTGGTATTGCCACCCCCCGGCAATCGCGTTCACGAGTTCCGGCGCGTTGTTCAGCCACTTCCGCTCGTGCCCGAACGGCAGTTCGTAAATCCCGCTCGGCACCACGCGGTGCGGCCGGTCGTTGGCCGCTACCACGTGCGTGGGCATCAAATCGCTGTTGTTCAGGTAGTCGGTCGCATCCATGAACTTCGACCACGTGTAGTCGAAATTTATCAGGAACCCGTGGTTCCACCGCTTCTCATAGTGCACCTGGAGCGAGTGGTACCAGCTCTCCCCGTTGGCATCCATGTAGGTGATGCCGTTGAATTGCGGATACGGCCGCAGCAGGTTCCCGCGCGAGATATTCTGGCCGGTGATGCCACCGCCGGCAAACTCCGGAATCCCATAGAACGGGTTCGGCACCGCCGCGGAAACGTAATTGATGGTGTTCTGATCTCGATATGGCAGCGTGCTCAGATATTGCGCCGGCGTCGAGTCGATCTCCCGCGAGGTGGTCAGGTGGGTACCTTTGTTGCCCACATAGCTCACCTCCACCAGACTGCGCATGGGCAGCTCGCGCTGAATCGAGAAGCTCCACCGCTGCATGTACGGTGTCAGCAACTCCGCCGGAAAGAAGCTGATCGCCCGGCCGATGTACGTGCTCGGCCCCACCGCCCCGGGTTGCAGCAGCCCGTTGGGAAAGGGGTTTCCCAGCGAGGCCTGGTACGTGATGCCGTTGTCGATCGTCGGAATCAGGTTGGTGGTCTGGCTGAAGCCTTCCTGCTTGGCGTGGTTCTGGTTGATCCCGATGGTGTCGTAGAACATCCCATACCCCGCGCGCAGCACGGTCTTGTTGGTCAGCCGGTAGGCCAGCCCGAAGCGTGGCGCGAAATTCGTCGCGCCCGTGTTGAAATAATCGCGCGGCGCGCCGTTCACCCCCGCGAACGTCAGCGCTCCCATCGTCGAAAACTGCGAAACCGGAACCGAAGCATCCGGATGCGCCGCATACGCCGCCAGCGCCTCCGCCGCAATCGGGCTCACCACCGAGGGATCGAAGCCCCGCGCCGTCCGGTTGTACCGCTCCGTCGGCCCAGTCTCGTATTCCCACCGTATCCCGAGATTCAAGGTCAGCCTGCGCGTCACCTTCCAGTCGTCCTGCACATACAGGCCGGCGAAGTTGGATTGCTCGGAGTAATTGGCGTTCAGGTCGATGCTGCCGCCGCTCGGTATCCCCAGCAGCAGCGTCGCCAGGTCCTGCCCGATCGGCGCCCCCGGCGAATTGTCCAGCGGCCCCTTGGTATAAGCGCTCTGAAAATTCATGGCCGGCGAAACGTTGCCGTAGTCCGCTGTGTTCTCCCGCAGGTTGCGGAACTCGCCCCCCCACCGTACGCTGTGGTTGCCCACGATCTTGGTGAAGCCCCCGGCCAGGGTCTGGTAATCCGTGACGAAAATCCGCGCTGCGTTCCCAGGCTTCTCCCCCAGGCCCGTGAACCCGTTGAACTGGATGTACGGGAACGCCGCGTTCGGCTGGTCGAGTTGGTTCACCAGGCTGGCCGGTAGCCCCAGCGACCCGAGGTTGTATCCTTTGCTGAAGGCGAAATCCGACTGCGTGTAGCGCGTAAACCCGTATTTCACGTTCAGGATCAGCGTCGGCGAGAAGGTGTAAACATCGTCCAGACCGCCGCCCCACTGCAACCGGTGCCGATCGATGCCGTGCGAGGCATTGTCGAAGATGTTGCCGTGGTAGAAATGCAGCCAGGATTCGGTGAACCGCCCGAAGATCCGGTTGCGGTCGCTGATGTTGTGGTCGATGCGCGCCATGTTCTGGAGGAAGTCGTTGTTATTCGGCGCGCTGACCTCGAAATTCTGCCGCCCGTCGATCGTCCCCGGCAGGTTTGGCTGCGGGAAAAACTTCGTATAATTCGCCGACAGCGGGCTGATGCGCGACGCCGGAATGATGTTCCCCGCAAACGGCTGCCGGCTGAAGCGGCCGTTGCCCACCGCCCGGGTGGTCATCGGATCGTAGATCTGGTACACGCTGCCCACCGGCAGCAGCGCCGAAAAATCCCCCGCGCGCTCGGCGGCGGTCGGAACGGTGTTAAAGGTGGTGTTGGGATTCCGCCGGTTGAAGCCCTGAAATCCATACGTCCAGAACGTCCGGTTCTTGCCGTCGTAGATCTTCGGAATGAAAACCGGCGCCCCGATCGTCGCCGAATACCGGTTCACCTTGCGCGGCGGCGCAAGCTGCGCGATCTTCGCCGGCGTCACCGGCCCCGTGGCCAAGTTGAAAATCTGCTGGTTCTGGAAAAAGTCGTTGGCCTGCCATGGGTTCGGCGCTACGTCCCAATTCGCCGTGCCGTGCAACTGGTTCGTCCCCGATTTCAGGCTCATCGCGATGGTCCCACCGGCCGCGTGCCCCAGCGAAGCGTCGTACGAGGTCGTCTGGATCCGGACCTCCTGCACCATGTCCGCGGGCGGCGTAAACGAAACCATTCCGCGCTCCATGTTGGAGATGCCGTCCAGCGTGTATTCGTTCGAGTGGTTCGAGGTCCCGTCAATGTTGACGTTGGACATCACGTCGTTGGCGCTGGGCAGCCAGTTATGCCCCGGCGTCTGCGCCGTGGTCACGCCGGCGGCCATCTGCGTCAGGAACATGACATCGCCACCGCCGAGGGGCAGATCTTCCAGCTCCTTGTGCTCGACGAGTTTCGAAAGGCTGGCTGTGCTCTCATCCACCAGCGGCGCTTCGGCGGTGATGTCCATGCGCTGGCTGATGGTGCCGACCTCGAGCTTCACGTCGATCGTGATCACGTCGCCGACATGCACCTCGATGGGATGCCGCGAGTACGACTTGAAGCCGGCGGCCTGCACATCGATTTGATAGGGGCCCGGCAGCAGATATTGCAGGTCGTAATTGCCGTCGTTATTGGCCCTGGTGGTGACGTGCGTGTTCTTATCGAGCTGTGTAACCGTCACGCTGGCGCCCGGCACGACGGCCGAGGTGGCATCCGTCACACGGCCCAGGATGCGGCCGCGCGCATCCTGCGCAGGCAGGCGCACCGGCGCCAGCGCGAGAACACACACGAAGACACAAATCCCCGAAAACAGACCTTGAAATCGCATATCTCACCCCGTGCGCAACATATTACTACAAGGCAAACTACGGGGGATCCGCTATCTTTCGGTCAGGGGAGCCGGAATAATTCAACACGGAGACACGGAGAGCGCGGAGAAAAGCGCCTTTGGGGTTCCTCCGTGTCTCTGTGTCTCAGTGGTGGTTCATGATGGTGAATCGCGGCGCTATGCCGCCTTCGACGGGCGCTCGGAGATCACTGGCGATTCCACGTACTCCCAATCGCCGCCCTGGTTCCAGGGACCGCGGGCGTCGACGGCGCCCTCCTCTCCCTGCCCGGTCGAGTCGTTGAAGTACTGGTTGACCAGCCGCGGCGTGGGCGGAATCTGCCCGATCGAAAACTTCGGCTTGCCCAGGCTTTCCAACGCGATGGTGAATGCTTTCATGTGCGTGATCTCGCGCGTCATCAGGAATTGCAGCGCATCCTTGGTGCCGGCATCGGTGCAGAAGTTGAGCAGCCGCTCGTAGACGATTTTGGCCCGCGCCTCGGCCGCAATGTCATTGCGCAGGTCCACGTCGAGCTCGCCCGTGACCTTCAGATAGTCGGCGGTCCAGGCGGTGCCAACGGAATTGAAAAGGTTGACTCCGCCGCCGCCGGCGATGGCCACCAGGGGATCGGCTTCGACCGCCGTCCTGTCGTGCTTTGTCGGCTTCAGGTGCAGGCGGGCCAGTGTGCCGATAATCTCCAGGTGGCTCAACTCCTCGGTCCCGATATCCATAAGCATGTCCTTGCGGGCCGGATCCTCGCAGTTGAGACCCTGGACGGAATATTGCATGGCTGCCGCCAGTTCGCCGTTGGCCCCGCCGAATTGTTCCAGCAGCATCCTGCCGAAGCGGGGCTCCGGCTGGTCCACACGAACGGTATACATGAGTTTCTTTATGTGGTGATACATAGGAGGTCTCCTTAATTGAGAGCTTCGTGCCCATCGTACTAACGCGCGCCAAAACTTGCTGTGCTGCCTCAAACGCGCGCCGCGGCGGCGGTGCTCAAAGGCGCAGTTCGTTACAAAGTCGCCTGTGTCACACCGGACGGCTTAGAATTGGTGCATGCGCTATGTGATTCCCGTTCTGCTGCTGGCTGCCGCCGGCCTCGCCGCGCAGGAGCCTGTTCGCGTGCGGGTGGATGCCACGGATGCGCCGCGGCGCGTCTTTCACGCCCACATCACCATGCCGGCCAAGGCCGGATCCATGACGCTGCTCTATCCCGAGTGGATTCCCGGCGAGCATGGACCCACCGGCCCGGTGGTGAACCTCATGGGGCTGAAGATCCAGAGCGGCGGGAAAACCATCCCGTGGCGGCGCGATGACGTCAACATGTACGCCATCCATGTGGACGTGCCGGCCGGAGCAACTTCCCTTGACATCACCTTCGATTTCATCTCGCCGCCGGAAACCGAAGATTTCACCGCCGGCGCCTCGGCAACCAGCGAACTGGCGGTGCTGAACTGGAACCAGGTGCTGCTCTACCCTAAGGGCGCCGACGCCGACACGATCCAATACCAGGCCGAGTTGCGTGTTCCGCCCGGCTGGCGCTATGGCACGGCGCTGCCCATGGCCCGCGAATCCGGCGACGAGGTCGAGTTCCAGCCTTCCTCGCTCACCACCCTGATCGATTCGCCGCTCTCCATGGCCGTGCACTACCGCACCATCGACCTGGGAAGCGCGGGCGGCGTCCCGCATTTCCTCAACCTGGCCGCGGACAGCGACCGTGCGCTCGAGGTTAGCCAGGAAGTCGCCGACCAGTACAAGGACCTCGTGAAAGAAGCGCTGGCGCTGTTCGGCACTCAACACTTTCGCGACTATCATTTTTTGTACACTCTGAGCGATCACGTCCAGGCCATGGGGCTGGAGCACCATGAATCCAGCGACGACCGCGACCGCGAGCGCACCTTGATCGATCCGGAAATGCAGCGCAGGTCGGCCGACCTGTTGGCCCACGAGTACGTGCATTCCTGGAACGGGAAGTACCGCCGGCCGAGCGGCCTGGTCTCCTCCGACAGCCGCGACGGCGGTTACGACACCCCCATGAAAGGCAGACTCCTCTGGGTGTACGAGGGCCTGACACAATACCTGGGCGGCGTGCTGGCGCGGCGTAGCGGATTGTGGAGCGCGGAAGACTATCGCGAGATGCTGGCCGCCACCGCGGCGCAGATGGACAACCGCTACGGGCGGCGCTGGCGGCCGCTCGAGGATACCGCCGTGGCGGCGCAGGTCCTCTACGGCGCCGGCCCGGACTATGAGAACTACCGCCGCTCGGTGGATTTTTATCCCGAGGGCGTCCTCATCTGGCTGGAGGCGGACGTAACGATCCGCCAAGTCAGCAAGGGAGCGAAGTCCCTGGACGATTTCTGCCGTGCGTTCTACGGCGGGCCGGTGCCCTCTGCGCCCGGAGCGCCGGCCATGAAGCCCTACAAGCTGGACGACCTGATTGCCGCGCTGAACACCGTGCAGCCCTACGACTGGGCGGATTTTTTTCATGCGCGCGTGAATCGTATTACCGACCGTGCGCCGCTGGGCGGCGTCGAGCGCGCCGGTTGGAAGCTGGTGTACAACGGAAAACGCTCACCTTATTTGAAGGCGGTCGAAGATGCCGGGCTGGAGAAGTTCCTGGACTTGATGTATTCGATCGGCATGCGCATCAAGGACGACGGCACGGTGCTGGATGTGCGCTACGAAGGCCCGGCGCAGAAGGCGGGGATCGCGCCGGCAACAAAAATCGTGGCGGTGAACGGACGCGAATTCAACCCCACCGCGATGCGTGAGGCGGTGGCCGCAACCGCAACGAACGCCAGACCGCTCGAACTGCTGATCAAGACCGGCGAATATTACGAAACGCACGGCATCGACTACCACGGCGGGGAGCGCTACCCGCACCTGGAGCGCGACCCCTCGCTCCCGGACCTCCTGTCGGACATTGTGAAGCCCAAGACGCGGCCGTGAGCCGTGATATCATCAGAATATCCGCGTGATCCAAGCGGGGACGTAGTTCAGTTGGTTTAGAACGCCGGCCTGTCACGTCGGAGGTCGCGGGTTCGAGCCCCGTCGTCCCCGCCAGCTAACCTCTTTTGTTTCCAACGAAAGCTCTGGTTTTAGTGCCATTCGTGCAGTACTTTGCAGTACTCCGCACCGCCCCGGAGTTTTTTCCCGCCTCAATCACGTCGCCCAAGGCGTCGTCCCAGATCTTCGCGGCCGCGCGGCTGTCGGCCGGAAGCGCATGGCTGTAGATCGCCAAGGTGATGTTCTGGTCGGCGTGCCCGAGGCGCTTTGAAACCTCGGCGATCGGCACGCCCTGATGGAGTAGCTCGGTTGCGAAGGTGTGGCGCAAGCTGTGGAGCGACACGCCCTTCAGCCCCACCTTCTGCATCATCTCCTTCACGCGAGCGCCCATGCGATCCGGCGAATAGTAGTCCCCGTCGGGCTGACAGAAGACTAAGTTGTGATCGTGGTAGTCGGGCCCGAAAAGCCGCTTGTCGTTCTCCTGCTCAGCGCGGTGGTCGTCGAGGACGGCGACCGCCGCTTCGGGGAGCACGAATTTCCGATCCTTCCCCGACTTGGTGGTCTTCACGCGCAGGCCGGCCTTCGTCTGCTCGAGGCTTTTCGTGACGCTGAGCTCGCCGGTAGCACGATTCAAGTCGGTCCACTCAAGCGCCAGCAATTCACCGCGCCGACAGCCAGTGGCGGATGCGGTGACGATGAAGGCGTATTGCCTCGTGCCCCACGCCCCATCGAACAGCGCCTTCAATTTCTCCTTGCTGTCCACGACGTTGGGTTTCCGTTTCGGCAAGGGCGGCAACTTCACGCGCTTATTGCGCATGGGGTGCGGGATCTTCAAAATGCCGAGCCGATCAGCTTCCGACAGCGAGGTGTACAGCAAGGTCGCGATGTGACGGACCGTCTTGGGCGCCAGCGGCCGACCGTTCGGATGCGCCTCGGTCACCATGCCGCCGTGATCCTGTAGGTCGTGAACCGCGCGCTGGATTTGCGCGGTTGTGAGTTCGTTCAAGGGCGTCTTGCCGATGTGCCGATCCAGGTATGCTGCGAACTCGCGGTAACGCTCCAGGGTCTTGGGAGCCAGCGTGCGGCTGGCATGTTCGTCAAGCCAGTACTGGATGTATTCCGCGAAGGTGGGATCATGCTCAGGGGGTGCCTGCTCGGCGGCGGCACGGCGTTCGATGGCGGCAGCGAGCGCGGCCGTGGCCGCCGCCTGATCAGCGAATCCGCTCTTCTTCTCATCGCCAAACTCATAGCCCCAGATGATGCCACCCAGGACGCCACGGCGCCTAGTGATTTTCCCATGGGTTTTCTCGTGCTCCTTGATCGCGTCACGCAACGCCTCGTCAGCCGCGCCCTTGGTCTGATAGCCACCCTTGAAGTTGATAACGCGCTTTCCTTTTTGATCGCGGCCGGCGAAGAACGAGTAGCACCAGGCGACCGTGCCGGAGGGCAACCGACGCTTAAAGACGGAGCCGTTCATTCGCCCTCCGCGGCCTGTGTCCCTTCAGACGGCTTCGGCAGGTAGATGTTCAACTTGTCCATCTCGGCGGAGATCTTCTTCAGCGTCTTGAGCGCTTCCTGAATTTTGGCTTCGTCGCTTTCGCTCCCGTACCTTAAATGGTGCGCCAGCACCCCCAGCTTCGCGTGGATGTCGGGGATGGTGTAGGAGGCGAGGGCGCCGAGTTGGGTGAGCCTGCCGGCTATCCCGATTTCCGCCGTGAGGGCGTCCCTGAACACCTTGGCAAGATCCTCGTTGCCGGTTTCGCTTGCCACCCTGAAGAATTCCGCCAGCGCCTTGCCTTTCGGCGGCCTGACCGTCTCGTAGCGCGCGATCGTCCTGATCGCGGTCTTCATTCGGTACGCGAACGCTTGCTGCGATTCGCCGAGCGCGACCCGCAGCTTCCGGACGGCCTCGCTCACCGGGTTCTTCTCTTCCTTCTTCTTCATAAGCCTCTTTCTAGACCGACTTGACCGGACCATACGGTCCAGATATACTTGGATTAATTGGTCCGGACCAAATGGACCGGCCTCACTTGGCATTATGGGCGAACCAGTCAAGGTTGTCAAGACTCAAGGAGACTACATGGACGGAAACGGCGCCACTTTAACCGTCGATGAAGCCCACCGCATCATCGGCAAGGACAAAATCAGCCGCGGCGGTTTCTACGCCGCGATCAATCGCAAGGAGGTCCCGCACCTGCGCCTCGGACATCGCATTCTGATCCCGCGCCACGCATTCATGAAGTGGTTGGAGTCCGCCGGGCAATCCCCGACTGAGGCGGCGTGATGATCAGCGTGTCGGTCCATTCCGCCGGCGACTTCACGCAATCGGAGGTTTCCATATTCTGGCATCACCACCTGCCTGACATGCCGCAGCAAGGGAGCGAGTGGCGCTATCACTGCAAATTGCACGACGGTACGCACGACAGCTTCTCTGTTAATCCGGAGACTGGAATGTGGTATTGCCACAGCAAGTGTGGACGTGGCGGATCGATGGTCGATTTCCAAATGTTGCTCACTGGCGCTGACTTCGTGGTCGCCGCCAACGAAGTGCGGCGCATCGTCGGCCGGCCCTTCCTGCGCCAGGTAGACCGGGAGCCGGAAATGAAGTGGGGGTTGCCGGGCTATTCGCACCAGTACCTCAGCGAGCGCATCGAGAAGATCGAGCGCGAAAACGGTTGGCGACACACGGCCGTCTATCCTTACTTTTTCGCCGATGGCAGGCTCTCCTACGTGAAGGTCCGGTTCATCGACAAGCAGAACGACAAGACTTTCCGGATCTGGGCGGTCACGCCTAAGGGCGGCTGGGTATCGCGGAAGAAATCCGGCAAGGCGCCGCTGCTGTATAAGCTGAACACCCTGGCGGCCACTCCCGAGATCTTCATCTGCAACGGCGAGAAGGCCGCCGACCGCGGCGCAGCCGACCTCGGCATCACCACGACCTGCACGCCGGATGGCGAGGGGAAGTGGTGGGGCGAGTACACCAAGGCGCTGCTCGGGAAATCGATCCGCGTCATTATTGATTGCGATTCCAAGGGCGAGCTGCACGGCAAGGTCGTCTCCGAAGCCCTGGCGCCGCACGTCCCCGAAGTGAAAATCATCCGGCTACCCGGTCTCCCGCCGAAAGGCGATCTGTACGATTGGATCGAAGCTGGCGGGACCGCCGATCAGCTCAAAGAGATCGTGGCCGACACGCCGGCGGTGGAGTTGCCGCCCACGGTCGAGGCGCCACAGGCAGAAGGGGAGACCGCCCCTGCGGCTGCCCCGCCGCCCACGGGAACCGCCACGGCCGCCAGCGGTCTTCTCTCCCAATTGCGCAACGATACCGGCAATGCCGACCGCCTGATTTTGAAATACGGCGATCGGCTCCGTTACTGCCCGCCATTGAAGAAGTGGTTGGTCTGGGATGGCCGCCGTTGGGCCGTCGATGGCCGAGGCGCCGCCCGCCGGTTGGCCAAGAAGACCATGCTCGAATACTTGGCCCAGGCGGTGTCGGCCGAGCATAAGGAGCATCGGAAATTCGCCTATGGCTCGCTTGATGCCAAGCGCATCACCAACCTGCTGACCATGGCCGAGTGCGAGCTCGTGATCATGACCGACGAGCTCGATACTCATCCGTTCCTGATGAACTTCAAGAACGGAACCTTGGACCTTGAAACCGGCAGGCTGATGCCCCATGACCCCGAGCACTACATCACCAAGCTGGTGCACTACAACTACAACCCAGAAGCCGTGTGCCGCGTGTTCCTGGTCTTCATCGCCCGGATCATGGGCAACCACCCGCACGCCACCGAGGCGGAACTGGAACGGGCCGATCGCATGATCGCCTATCTCAAGCGCGCCTTCGGTTACTCCCTCACGGGCACCACGGAGGAGAAGGCCGTATTCGTGTTGTTCGGCTCCGGGAACAACGGCAAGACCACCCTGCTCTCCCTCTTCCTGTTGCTGCTCGAAGAGTATGCCGTACCGCTCCAGGTCGATACCCTGATGGTGCGCCAGGAGAGCAACAACACCCAGGCTGACCTCGCCGACCTCCGCGGCGCCCGCTTCGTGATGACCTCCGAGACGGAGGAGGGCCAGCGCTTGTCCCAGAGCAAGTTGAAGCGCATCACGCAAGGCATGGGCAAGATCAAGGCCGTGCGCAAATATGAAAACCCTATCGAGTTCCCGGAGACGCACAAGTTGTGGATGGATACGAACTCGAAGCCGGTGATCCGCGCGGCCGACGACCAGGCTACTTTCAATCGGCTGCACCCCATCCCGTTCACCGTCACCATCCCGCCCGAGGAAATCGATAAGAGCATGCCGCGCAAGCTGCTGGCGGAAGCCGAAGGCATCCTGGCCTGGGCGGTCGAAGGAGCCATCGAGTGGCGCCGCACCGGTCTTGGCAAACCGCCCGAAGTCATCGCCGCCAACAATGACTGGCGGGCCGAGAACGATCAGCTTGGCCGGTTCATTCAAGAGGCTTGCGTGGTTGGCAGCGCATTCAGCTCCAAAGCCCGCCCGCTTTATCTGGGCTACCGGGGATGGGCCGAAGGCGCCGGCGAACCGCCCATTACGGAGACATTGTTCGGCAGGCGGCTGACTGCCCGCGGGTTCGCCAAGGAGGACCGCCGCTACGGCATGGTCTACATGGGCATCGGGCTACGCACCGACAGCTCGGAGGAAAAGCTGTGATGTCCTCGGCGGCGTGGAGGGTTTTTGGGGTGTGGAGGGTTGTGGTGGGCTTTCTTCAAAACTTTTTTCACCCGCGCGTACATGAGAGAATTTTTGAGAAAACCCTCCACAGCCCTCCACAGAAACCAAACCCTCCACACACCGGCGAAGAAGAAAGTCTTGTTCGAGCAGTAAGGACGGCGCAAGACAGCCGCACCCTATCGAAAACGCGGGACCTGACTTCCAAGGCCGGGCCGCGCGTGGTAATGGGGCCCCGTTCGCGCACGGGCAGGCCCGAAAAAGTGGTCAACACAAGTCAACAGGAGTCAACAGAATCATGAAACAGTCGCCCCCCGGATTTATGACGCAGGCGGGATACAGCCGCCACCGCAATGTCAACCGCTCCCATATCACCCGTCTAGCGCAGCGAGGCATTCTGGTGATGCGCGGCAAGCTGGTGGACGTGGCCGCCAGCGACGCCGTACTCGATGATAAGCCCGTCGATGTCGAGCCGCCGCAAGCGGCACCACCGCCCCAATACCGGCCTCCGGGGGATTCGCTGGGTGGCCAGAGCGGCGCCAGTTTTGCCCAGGCGCGCACGGTCGAAATGGTTTTCCGGGCGAAATTGCGAAAGCTCGAATACGAGGTGCGCCAAGCGAAGCTGATCGAGGCCGACGCCGTCCGGAAGTCGATGGCCGATGCCGGGCGGACCGTCCGCGATGGCATCCTGGGCTTGCCGGACCGGCTGGCGACGGTGCTGGCGGCGGAGAGCGACGCCAAGAAGATTCACCTGACCCTGAAAACCGAACTCTCCCGCGAACTGGAGGCGCTGGCTAATGCAATCGACGCCATATGATCAATACGCAATCCTGACAGGCATCCGCAGAGCTTTCACCGGCGCGATCCGGCCCGATCCGGAGCTCACCATCAGCCAGTGGAGCGATCAATTTCGGGTCCTCTCGCGGGTGTCGGCCGGCGAGCCGGGGCGCTGGCGCACGTCGCGGACGCCGTTCCTGCGGGAGATTATGGACTGCCTCAGCCCCGCTTCGCCGTTCTCGCGCGTGGTGTTCATGAAGCCGGCCCAGATCGGCGGCAGCGAAGTTCTGCTGAACATGCTGGGCTACATCATCCACTACGCACCGGGCCCGGCGATGTTGGTGGAGCCGACCGTCGAGCTCGCAAAGCGATTCTCTCGCCAGAGAATAGCGCCGCTCATCGAAAACACCACCGTGCTGGCCGAACGCGTGTCCGATCCGCGCGAGCGGGATTCTGGCAACACGATCCTGGCGAAGGAATTCCCCGGTGGCGTGCTGGTGGCGACGGGCGCCAACAGTTCCGTAGGCCTGCGGTCGATGCCGGCGCGCTTCCTGTTGATGGATGAGGTTGACGCCTATCCGCCATCGGCATCCACGGGCGCGGCAGGCACCGAGGAAGGCGACCCGGTGGACTTGGCGATTCGGCGAACTGGCACTTTTGCCAACCGGCAGATCGCGATGGTTTCGACTCCTACCATTGCGGAGGCCAGCCGAATCGAGCAGGCCTACCTGGAATCGGACCAGCGTAAGTATTACGTGCCCTGCCCGCATTGCGGCACGTTCCAGGTTCTGCGGTGGGCGCAAGTGAAGTGGCCGGACCGGAAACCCGGCGCGGCACTATACGAGTGCGAGCGCTGCAATTGCTCCATCGCGGATCATCACAAGCCCGCGATGCTCGAACGCGGCGAGTGGCGGGCGGAGGCAGCCGGTGATGGCGACACGGCCGGCTTCTGGCTGAACGGGCTGTACTCGCCTTGGACGACCTGGGGTCATCTCGCGAAGGATTTCCTCCGCGCCCGCAAATCGCCGGAGCGGATGCAGACGTTCACGAACACGGTTCTTGCCGAGACGTTCCAGCAGGCCGGCATGATGAAGACCGAAGCCCACGAGCTGCTGGCGCGGCGCGAGCCATTCCGCGCGGACCAGATGCTGCCGGTGGGTGTCGTGCTGATTACGGCTGGCGCGGATTTGCAGGCCGACAGGATCGAAATGGAAATCGTGGGCTGGGGCCGGGATGAAGAAAGCTGGAGCCTGGCATACGTGGTGCTGCCGGGCGATCCGGCGCAGCGAGACCTGTGGGATATGCTCGACCAGGCGCTTTCCATAACGTTTGAACACCCCTGCGGGCGGGAGTTGAAGATTGCGGCGGCGTGCGTGGACTCGGGCTTCCATCAGCCGACCGTGCAGCAGTTTTGCAACGAGCGGGCGCACCGGCGGATTTATCCGATCAAAGGCATGGCGGGGCAACGCCCGATCTGGCCGCGGATGCACGGGCAAAGCGCCGACCGGCGGCCGATTTGGATGGTGGGCGTGGACACCGCCAAGGAAGCTCTTTACGCCAGGTTGAAGATTGCCGAGCCTGGGCCGGGGTATTGCCATTTCCCGATCACCGACCAGTACGATCTGGGGTACTTCGAGCAGCTCACGGCCGAGACTTGCCGCGTGCGGTATACGAAAGGCTTCGCACACCGGGAGTGGACGAAGAAGGCCGGCGCGCGCAATGAAGCATTAGACGGACGAAACTATGCGTATGCGGCGCTGCAATCGCTGATTGCCGGCGGCTTCCGGCTGAACAGACAGGTGTTGCAATTCGAGGCGATGCTTGCAGCGAAAGCTGCCGGGGAGGACGTGCAGCGGCAACAGGCGCCGCAGCCGCGCCGCCGTGATCGTCAGCCGTGGATCGAACCTCAAAATTGGTTCAGCCGCCGATCCGACTACTGAGGAGGAGCAGAGAAATGGGAGCGTGCATTCAATCGGAAAGCTTGAGTGGCCCGTGCGTGACGTGTGGCGGGCGAGCCAAGAAGATGCATCGCCCGCTTTTTCACCGCGGCTCGTTCTGCCCGCGCTGTTGCCCGGTCTGCGCGGCCAAGGCTGCTCCGGCAGCGGCCACGCCACCGGAGAGCAGCGTCACGGAGCAGGGCGCCACACAGTGGAAGGACGGCGGGTGGGGGCCACGCCGCGACACCAGAGGCCGATGTGTCGATCCCTGGTACCGCGACGAGCGGCGCTTCCCTCCGCCCTGGATACCTCGGCGGCCAAATTGGTTCAAGTGAGTCAGTGCCGGAGCATCGCCTTCTGATCGCCTGCTTCGCCGCGCTTTCCGCTTGAGGTTCTGGCCCACATAGTTGATGAATGGAAGGGCCATGTACATCGACTTCACGAGGCCCTACTTCAATATGAGCATCGAGGGTTGCCGCGCCGCCGGCGCCCGCGGAGGCCGGCGATCTGCACGCAATCGCCGGCTACGAAAGTCCAGGGAGACCACGGCAGCGCGAGTGATCATCGAACCGGATATGGAAACGGCTGCCGAAGCAATCGCTCGCATTGATGCGTTATGCCCTTGGTTGCGCGGGGCCGAAATCCGAACCTCGCCACGCCGTTCGGCATAGTGACTGTTCTGGCCAAAATGGCTAAAATAACTATTGGAGGAGGAAAGCAGATGCCGAGAACGCGGCCCCATCGCCTGGTACCGGTGCAGCGACATCGACCGGAACCGATGCAATCTGTCGCGATTTCCGCAACTGATGCGAAGAATGCGTTTGGCCGGCTTCTGGAAACGGTGATGCAGGGCGGCAGGGTCGTGATTACGAAGCACGATTCACCAAAGGCGGTTTTGATTTCGATGGACGAGTTTAATGCTCTTTCGAATGCTCACAGAGCTGAGCTCGAAACGCTCAGCGAGGAATTCGACAGGCTCCTCGCGAGAATGCAAACGCCAGCGGCTCGCGCCAGGATGAACGCTGCCTTTCATGCAACGCCGAGGGAATTAGGGAAGGCTGCCGTGGCCGCTACACACAAACGTGCCTGATCAGGGTCAGCCTCCGTGCATCTATGTCTTTGCGGGAACCAACGGTGCGGGAAAGAGCAGCATCGCCGGCGCCATGTTCCTTGCCAAAGGCAGCGAATACTTCAATCCCGACGAGGCGGCGATTCGAATCCGGTTCGCCATGCCCCATCTCTCCGAAGCAGAAGCGAATAGCCTGGCCTGGTATCAGGGGACGCGGCTTCTCCAACGGGCAATCGCAGAACGACTAAGTTTTGCATTTGAAACGACGCTGGGCGGCAACACGATCCCAGCCCTTCTCCGTTCGGCATTATCGGCGGGACTTGAGGTTCGCGTCTGGTACGTAGGGTTGAGCAGCGTCGAGCTCCATATCGCGCGAATGAGGGCGCGAGTTGAGAAGGGAGGGCACCCGATTCCCGAGCAGAAGATCCGCGACCGCTATGATCGCAGCCGTCTCAACCTGATCCGCCTCATGCCGTGGCTGACCGAGCTGCTCGTTTACGATAACAGCAACGAAGCTGATCCAGAGGCGGGTCAGCGTCCGGAACCCAGTCTCCTCCTCCATATGGCTTCGGGCAGGGTTGTCAGCTCGTGCGATCTCCAATTCATTCCGGAATGGGCCAAACCAGTTCTCGCGGCGGCGGTTAAGATCGCTGGCCGGCATGCACGGTAGTGCCGCCTGTTATACTGAATTTCCCGAGAATGAGTTCGAGGCCCCTCGCCCCGGTTCTGACTCCGCACGGCCACCTTGTATTGGCCGAAGAGGCCGATGCCCCCGGCCTCGATGCCGCCCTGGCGCAACGCCTGGAAGATGCTTTCCGGCGCGGCTCCGGCCACGGGCTCCTGCAACTGGGCGCGGGCGAAGTCGGATCCCCGCTTCCTCCCGCTCTTTCCTACTGGCGCGAATTCGGCGCGCGGTACGTGACGGCGGTCTGCATTCGGCCAGACAGCGAGGCCGAGCGCGAGAAGACGCGCATCCCGCGCCCGCCGGACGAAGAACTGGAGTGGATGGCATTGACCGCGCCTCCCCTGACGGGCGCGGAGTATCTGACGGCGGCGGTCCTCGGCCAATTATGGCAGGATCTGGATGCTGCCTTCGCAACGGAACTGTCCGAAAGCGGCTGCGGCGTGCAAGAGTTCCTCAAGCGCCGCAACGCGGCCTGGAACCTGGTTGGACGCGTGCATTTCAATCTTGCCGAGAACCGCCGGGACCCGGGAGCGCCGTTCGCCTTCCTCGCCACCTATACCACGCGGCTCTCGGCGCACGCGAAGGCGCAGCATCTCCCGCTGGGCCAGGCTCTGCGCGAATATGCCGGCGCGGCGCAAAAGGACAAGCTGCTTTCGCTGCTCCTCCCCGTGCAGCGCGCGACTCAGAGTTGCGCGTGGTTGAAGGCCATGGTGGAGGCCGGGGAGATCTTTCATCCCTTGCGATGGACGCCCCGCGAGGCCATGCAGCTTCTGCAAGACGTTCCGCAACTGGAAGCCGCGGGAGTGGTGGTCCGGATGCCGGCGGTCTGGCGGGGCAACCGGCCGCCGCGCCCGCGGGTGACGGGCACGGTGGGCGGCAGGCCGCCGGCGGGAATTGGCCAGGAAGCGCTCCTCGATTTCCACATGGAGGTGACGCTCGACGGCGAACCGCTTACCGCGGCGGAGATCCGCGAATTGTTGGCGAAGTCGGACGGCCTGGCGCTGGTACGGGGGCGCTGGGTGGAAATCGATCGGGAGCAACTGGCGCGCACGATGGAGCGTTTCAGCCGCATCGAGCGGATGGCGGCGGAGAATGGCCTCGGCTTCGCGGAGGCGATGCGCCTGCTTGCCGGAGCCGAGGTCGCCGCCGTTGCGGAGGCCGCGCCGACCGATTGGGCGCAGGTGACCGCCGGACCGT
>JAJYLS010000326.1 GCA_021787555.1 Acidobacteriota bacterium
TGCTCAACACCCGCTTCCCCTGGCTCTTCGTCCTGTTCGGCGGCTTCTTCCCCGCCATTTCGGAAGAGTTCCTCTTCCGCATGTTCGCCATCCCCTTCCTGCGGAAACTCCTGCGCTGGCTGCCCGCCGCCGCCGTGCTCGCCGCCTTTATCTGGGGCTTCGGTCACGCGGGATATCCCAATCAGCCCTTCTACATCCGTGGCGTCGAGGTGGGAATCGGCGGTGTGGCGCTCGGCCTGGTGATGCTGCGCTGGGGCATCCTGCCCACGCTGGTCTGGCATTATTCGGTCGACGCGATGTACAGCGCCCTCCTGCTGGTACGCTCGCCCAACCTCTATCTGAAGCTTTCGGGCGCCGCCGGCGCGGGCATCGTCGTGCTCCCGGTGCTCGTTGCGCTCATTGCTTACTGGCGCAACGGCGGGTTCGCGCCCGAAACCGGCCTGCTGAACGGCGATGAGCCGGCGCCGTCCGCGGACCCCGCTCCCGCTGAAGCCGCGGCTTCAGCGGAGCCCGCCGCGCCTACTCAGGCGCTCCCCACGCGGATGCGCCTCGCCGCCCTGGCCATCCTCGCCCTCGGCCTCCTCTCCCTCCTGATTCCCGCCGCTCGCTTTGGCGAACGCCCCAAATACAAGATCTCCGCCGATCAGGCCCGCGCCGCTGCCGATGCCTTCGTGCGCGCCCGCGGCCTCCATCCCGCCGCTTTCCGCCACGTGACCTGGCCCACCGCAATCGGCGATCAGTTGGCCGTCAACTACTTC
The DNA here is from genome assembly GCA_021787555.1 of Acidobacteriota bacterium. Taxonomy (GTDB): domain Bacteria; phylum Acidobacteriota; class Terriglobia; order Bryobacterales; family Bryobacteraceae; genus JAJYLS01. Next base: position 759 of record JAJYLS010000326.1, read on the forward strand.
CTCGATCGCCGGTCCGTTGCCGGAGCCTCGCGCCTCTTCGAGCGCTACCGCCCCCTCCGCTCCTGGGTGACGCGCTATTTCAAATCGCTCGACAAGGAAGAGGCGAGCGTCTCGGTCGATCCCGAAACCGGCCGCATCCTCGGTTTCCAGCACGCGCTCCCCGAGGACCGGCCCGGCGCCGACCTCGCCCCCGACGCGGCGCGCGCCCTGGCTGCCTCCTTCGCCGCGGCGCAGGGCTTCGATGTCGCGTCCATGGACCTCAAGGAGAGCAGTTCCGAAAAGAAAAAAGCCCGCCGCGATTACACCCTCGTCTGGGAAGCGCGCCCCGGGGACCCGCGCAACGTCGGCGAGGCGCGCTATCGCGTCGAGATCGGTGTCTCGGGCGGCCAGGTCACCTCCGAACGGTCTTACTGGTGGCTGCCGGAAGCCTACGAGCGCGCTCGCTCGCGCCAGAACGCCATTTCCATCGCCGCCATGGTCCTGCGCTTCGGGCTCATGGCGGCTTCGATGGTCGCCGCCCTCATGCTCATCGTCGGCTATATCCGCAAACGCCTGGTGCCCTGGCGCGTGGTGATGACGATTGCCGCCGTCTGCGCCCTCCTCACCGGCGCCGCCATGCTGCTGGATGCCCGGCTCATGGATCGCGCCTACATGACCGCCATCCCCTACGAAACCTGGCGCGCCACCCAGTACATGATGGTCCTCATGGCCGTGGTGTTCGGCTTCGTGATGGCGGGCGGCGCCGCGGCGCTGCTGACCGGATCGTTCCCCGGCTCGCTGCCGGCGCTGCGCGCTCAAAGCCGAAGGCGGCTGGCGCGCGACGCCGTATTCGCCCTCGCCGCCGCCGCGGGGTTCTCGCTCATCCTCCGTCAGGCCGGCGCCCTTTTGATGGACCGCTTCCATGCCCAGGCGCTGTTTTCGATCGACGCTCCGCCGATCGTCGCCAGCATTTCACCTGCCGCTTCGGCCATTGCCGGCGCGATCGGCGTCCTGTACTATGCCGCGCTGCTGGCCCTGGTGGTGTTGATCGGACGCCGTTTGCAGCGTCCCTGGATGATCTACGGCTTCGGCCTGCTGCTGGTGTTCGCCAACCTGCCCGCCGGCATCCGCACGCCCGGCGAATTCGCCTTGCACTACGGCCTGGGCCTGCTGTACGTCGCCTGCGCCGCCGCTTTCTGCCGCTGGTTCGCGCGCTCGAATTACCTGACCTACGCCGCGGTGCTCTGGGTGCTGGTCCTGCGCGAGCCATTATCCGGCCTGTTCGGCACGGGCAATCCCGCGCTCACCGTGCAGGGCTGGATCGTGCTCGCGGTCCTGGTGGCCGGACTGGCGTGGGCTTTGCTGCCGGCCCTGGCCCGCCAGCCGGAGGCCGCCGATGCTACAGCCTGACGATCTTCGGCGAACGGAACTTTTTCAGCGCGTTGCGCGAATCCACGATCAGCGCCGCGCGCTCCACCAGGCCGGCGTAGTCGAAGGCGGAATGGTCGGTGACGATCACCACGCAATCGGCATCCGCGGCGGCGGATTCCGGGGCCGACTGCATCTCGATGCCGTCCAGGTGCAGCCTGGGAACGTGCGGATCGCTGTACGCCAGCGTCGCGCCGCGCCGCTTCAGCAGCAGCAGGATGTCCAGCGCGGGCGATTCGCGCAGGTCCTCGATATCCCGCTTGTAGGCCACGCCCATGACGTGGATGCGCGATCCCTTCACCGGCTTGCCGGCGTCGTTGAGCGCGGCCTGGACTTTGTCGGCCACGAAGTGCGGCATCTGCCCGTTGATGTAGCCGGCCAGCTCGATGAACCGCGCCTCGATGCCCGCCTGCTTCGTCTTCCAGGAAAGATAGAACGGGTCGATGGGGATGCAGTGGCCGCCCAGGCCCGGGCCGGGATAGAACGGCATGAAGCCGAACGGCTTGGTGGCCGCCGCGTCGATCACTTCCCACACGTTGATGCCCATGCGGTCGCACATCAGCGCGATCTCGTTCGCCAGCCCGATGTTGATCATGCGGAAGGTGTTCTCCAGCAGCTTCACCATCTCCGCCACCTGCGTCGAGCTGACCGGGACCACGGTCTGAAGCGCCTGCGAATAAAACAGCCGCCCCATCTCGGTGCAGGCCGGCGTGACCCCGCCCACCACCTTGGGAATATTCGCCGTCTGGTACTTCGGGTTGCCCGGGTCGACGCGCTCCGGCGAGAAGCACAGGAAGAAGTCGCGCCCCACTTCGAGGCCCGACTGCGTGAGCATCGGCAGCACGACTTCGTCGGTGGTGCCGGGATAGGTGGTGGATTCCAGGATCACCAGCGTGCCCGGATGGAAATGGCGCGCGATCTCCTGGCACGCCGACACGATGAAGCTCATGTCCGGGTCTTTGGTCTTGCGCAGCGGCGTGGGCACGCAGATGTTGATGGTGTCCAACTCGGCCACGGCCGAAAAATCCGCCGTGGCGCGCAGCTTGCCGTCTTTCACCAGCGGCGCCAGTGTGGCGGTGGGCACATCCCCGACGTACGATTTGCCGGTATTGACGCGCCGCGCCTTTTCCTCGCTCACGTCGATGCCGGTCACGGTGAATCCCGCCCTGGCGAATTCCACCGCCAGCGGCAGCCCGACGTATCCCAATCCCACGATGCCGGCGCGCGCCGTGCGCGCCCGGATCTTCTGCTCCAGTGTTTTCGCGGTGGTTTCCGCTGCTGTTGCTTCAGGCATGCGAATGCTATTTTCGCACGGGAATGGCCGCTCCGCGAGTGGTATCCTCGGTGTTTTAGGAGAAGCCATGGACATTTCGCGCCGCGTCTTTTTGGGAGCGCTATCGCTGCCGGCGTTCGTTCCGGCGGCGCCAGCCGACACCATACGCGTGGGCTGCCAGGCCAACGCGTGGCCGCTCAAGCCGGGCAACTTTGCCGGGCTGCTGGATGTGTTCCGGGAGGCCAAAGGTCTGGACTACGTTGGCATCGAGTGCAACGTGCGCTTCGTCGAGGACCAGTTCCCGCGCGCGGCGGCGGCGCGCAAGCAAATGAAAGCCACCGGCGTTCAGTACATCGGCGCGCATATGTCCATGAACCAGGCCAAGTCGGAGAAGTTTGCCGGCACGGCCAAAAGCGTGGCGGCGCTGGGCGCCGAGCGCGTGGTGATGAGCGGCACGGGCCTTTCGCCCACCGGCAATTTCGAGCAGGCCGCGCTCAAGACCAAGGCGGCGGAACTGGAGCGCATCGGCAAGCTCTGCCAGCAGAACGGCGTGCGCATGGCGTACCACAACCATAACCCGGAGTTCGCCAATCACAACGCGGAAATCGAAGGCCTGGCTGACAATACCAGCGCCGAACTGGTGGATTTCCTGATGGACGCCGGCCACGGTTACCTGGGCGGCGGCGATCCCGCCGAATTCCTGATGCTGCATTCCTCGCGGATCTTCGGCATCCACGTGAAAACGTTTCACGGCCGGGACCAGCAGACGCCGCTGGGCGAAGGGGATTTCGGGTTCGACGCGCTCGCGGCCGCGATCGAGACCAGCGGCTGGAAGGGCTGGATCATCTCCGAGGAGGGCGGTAATCCGCGCTACGCGAACAAGGGCGCCCTCGCGGGGGACAGAGCTTATATAAGAAAGGTGTTCGGCGTGTGAGGCGCTATCGGCGGCGCATTCTGCTGCTGCTGTTCCTCGCCATCACCATCAATATTCTGGACCGGCAGGTGCTGTCGCTGGCGGCGCCCGTGCTGCGCGACCAGCTCCATCTCTCCGATACAGACTACGGGATTATTGTTTTCGCGTTCCTGCTGGGGATGGCGGTGGGGCAGGTGCCCATCGGGGCGCTGCTGGACCGCATCGGCGCGCGGCGCGGGTTGGCGTTCATCGCGGGGTGGTGGTCGCTGGCCAATGCGGCGCACGGCTTCATGGGGTCGATGGTGCAGTTCAGCGCCATGCGGTTTCTGCTGGGGATCGGGGAGTGCGGCAATTATTCGGCGGGAGTGAAGGTGATCGGGCAGTGGTTCCCGCCGAAGGACCGCGCGCTGGCGGCGGGGTTCTTCAACGGCGGATCGTTGGCGGGAGCGATCGTCGCGCCGCCGCTGATCACTTACCTGATCATGCATTACGGGTGGCGGTCGGCTTTCGTGCTGCCCAGTGCGGCCGGGGCCTTGTGGATCCTGCCGTGGCTGAAAACGTACTGGGAGCCGTGGAAGCATCCGGCGCTCACCGCGGAGGAGCGCGCGGCGGCCAAGCCCTCCCAAGCGGGTGCCGGCGCGCCCCCGGCCACGCGCGTGCTGCTGGCCAACGCCGCGGTGTGGGGCGCGATCCTGATGCGGTCCTTCGGAGCGCCGGTCACGCACTTTTACTGGTACTGGCTGCCGGAGTATTTGAAGCACGGGCGCGGCATGTCGCTCCAAGCCATCGGACTGACGGCGTGGATGCCGTTTCTGGCCGGCGGCATCGGCAATATCGGCGGCGGCTGGGTTTCCAGCCTGCTGATCGGCCGGGGTTGGAGCGTGGATGCGACCAGGAAGGTGGTTTTCAGCGCCGCGGCGGCGGTCTGCCTGGTGGTGGTGCTGGTTCCCATGGCGGGCGGTCCGGCGTCGGCGTTGGCGCTGATCTCCGCCGCGTCGCTGGCCATTAATGCCTATGCCGCGAACCTGATGGGGCTGATCACGGACCTGTTTCCCGAGCGCATTCTGGCGCGCGTGAGCGGGTTGACGGGCGTGGGCGACAACGTGACCAGCATGCTGGCCATGCTCTTGACCGGAATCGTGGTGGACCGGTTCTCCTTCACGCCGGTGTTCATCGCGGTGGGGATCTTGCCCCTACTCAGCGTGGCGGCGTTTTTTGTGCTGGTGCGCAAGGTGCGGCCCCTCGAACTGTAGGGCATCCGCAGGCGTGCAAAACGATCAGAGTCCGCGGGCAGGCCGGGCGCGTCCATATGAGTATGCCTGGGTCAGCCACACACGATGTATTGAAGGGGCCGCCGCCTCCGCCGGTGGACCGCGGATGGGGAGGAGGCGGAGGGGATCCTTCGGATGGGGCGCCCTCTGCGCCGGGGTCTTCGCGGAGGGCTTCCTTCATCGCCCTGTTTCTGCTTCTGGTCGCCAGCACCATGGTGTTCGGGGCGTTCACCAGCGCGTTCTGGGTGCGGCGCGGGATGGGCGACGACTGGATCTCTTTTCCCAAGCCGCCGATTCTGTTCGTGAACACGGCGGTGCTGCTGGCTTCGAGCGTGGTGCTGGATCTGTCGCGGCGGGCGCTGAAATCGGGCAACCGGTCGCGGTTCAATTTCTGGTGGACGCTGGCCACCGCGCTGGGGATCCTGT
>JAJYLS010000027.1 GCA_021787555.1 Acidobacteriota bacterium
GGTGCCGAGGGCGGCGAACAGGAGGACGGGGGCGATGACTTTGCGGCTGGAAACACCGGCGGCGCGCATAGCGACAATTTCGCCATCGGCGGCCATGCGGCCGAGGCCGATGAGGATGCCGACGAGCACGCCGAAGGGGATGGTGTACGGCAGCACGGGCGGCATGGCGAGGGCGAACAGCTTGACGATAGTGAACGGCCCGGCATTGCTGCTGCCGACCAGAACTTCGAAGAGCCTGTCCACCTTCTGGAGGAAAATGACGAAGGTGGCGAGGATGGTGCCGAGCAGGGAACTGGTGAGGATCTCGCGGAAGGTGTAGCGGAAGAGGAGGCGGAACACAGGTCACCTAGGGGGGATCCAATTCACCACAGAGGCACGGAGAGCACAGAGATTGCACAGAGAAAACCTTGGGTGCGTTTCCTTTGTGATTCCTCTGTGATCTCCGTGGCTCCGTGGTGACATCGAACTCCCTTTCATCGCGTCATCTCCGGCGGGGGGACGATGGGCAATTTCGGCTGCTCGCCTCCGAGGGGGTGCATCTCGAGATCGTCGACCAGGATCGAGGGAGCGATGGTACAGGCTTCGGAAACGTAGCTCGATGCGCCGATCAGGGCCATGGGGGCGGGACTGTCCAGGAAGTCGAAGACCGTGCTGTCGTCGCCGGCGGCCACGATGTCCTTCAACGAGCGCGCGGTGAGGCCCCGGAAACGCAGGCCGCGGACGAGTTCCTCGCGGCCGTCGGGGTAGACTTTGTAGACCAGGATGGGGAGGCTGACGGGACGGCCGCCGCCCTCGGAGGCGACGAACAGATTGCGCAGTTCGGCGAGCGAGGCGGTGGAAGGGAAGTCCATCTTGCGGACGATGATGCCGTAGGGCTTGCCGCGCTGCCGGCACATATCGATGAGTTTCTTCTTGAGCTCGGCAGCGGGGATAGCGTCGGAAGAGCTGACGAATAAATTGCTGATGCCGGCGGCCGCCGCGCCGTAGCTTCCGGGCGTGCGCGCGCGGCCGTTGGAGGCATTGAAGCCGCGCACCGGCTGGCGTGTGAGCAGGTAGGATTTGAGGACGCCTTTTTCGACGACGCGCAGCGGGGGCGGAATGACGCCTTCGCGATCGACGTCGTAGCTGCCGAACAAGGGGCTGCCGCGCCATTCCTTCTGCGTGGGATCGTCGAGGACTGCAAAGGAATTGGGGAGGATGCGGGCGCCGATGCGGCCTTCGAGATCGCTGGCGAAGAAGACGCCGCGGTTCCCGTCGGTCACCGGACGGCGCGGAATCGCAAGATTCTGGCCCAGCAACTCGGCGAAGATCTGCGGGCCGGCGATACCTTCGAAGAGCACGGGGCCATTGTAATCCTCACCCTTGGGCGCGTGGACGAGCGCGACGACCTCTTGCGCCATGGCGGTGACGCGGCGGGTCATTTCGGCATCGGAGGGCATGCGCGCGGGATCGAGCGAGTGGAAGGTTACGGTGTCGCGGACATTCATGCCGTCGGGCGCCTGAGCGACGGCCTGGACCCGGAGATAGGTGACATTTTCGGGCTCGCGCACCTCGGTGCCTTCGGAATTGACGACGTAGTAGCCGCCGGCGCTGGAGTTCAGATCGACGCCGGAGTTTTGGATTTCAGGGAAGCTGGCGAAGATCGCGGAAAGCGCGCGGACGCGATCGGCCCAGGCGTTTTCGTCGATGGCGAGGGACTGGAAGGGCAGGGTGAGATGCACGGCCGCGGCATGCGAGAAATCGGGGACAGGATCGCTTTCGGTGACGTTGCGGAGCGCGGCGCGCTTGCGCGAAATACCCTCGACCGCCGCCTTGTAGGCGGAATCCGTTTCGAGCCAGAGATAGCGACGGAGGACGGCGTAATTGTTGTCGATGGGGAAGCTCTCGAGATCGTAGCGCGAACCGAAAACGCGGCCGGCGTAATTGGTGTTATCGAAATTGTAATCGCCCACGCGGACGTGGATCTCCGGAATGCGGTACCGATCGCGGTGGCGGGAAATCAGGCCGCCGAGGCTGGCGGAGGCGCTGAAGGTATCCGCCTGGTCCAGGATGTACTCGACGAAGTAGGGCGGGGCGAGGCTGGAGACAGTGAGGTGGGGCGTGCGCGCGATCTCGTCATGCATGGCCTGGAGGACGGGATCAGGGGCGGCGGTCTGCGCGAATGCGGCAACAGCGGCAATTGCGGCGGTGGCGAGGGGGAGAGCTTTGTACCTCATTGGCCGCCTCCCTTTTCCATAGAGGTAGGCTCGGGAAGGAGCGGCGGGCGGTCGTTGGATTTGGCCTTCTTCTCGATTTCGATTTCGGAGACCAGGATGGAAGGCGAGACCGCGGAGACGGGAACGCTGCCGGATTCGGCGCCGCAATAGCCGTTGAAAACTTCGGGATGGTCGCCGGTGGCGAGAATTTTGGCGAAGCTGGCGAGCGGGGTGCCGACGATATCGGCGCCGCGCACGAGTTCATCGGGGCGGCCGTCGGGGTAGACGCGGTAGACGATCACGGGAATGACTTTGAAAGCCTGCAAGCCGGCGCGCGTGGTGGTGGTGAAGCCGCCGGTGATATCGCGGAAATAGAGACCGTAGGGCTTATGCTGGCGCTTGACTTCGGCGATCAGCATTTCGCGGAGTTTGGCCTCGGACACGGCATTGGAGGATTCCACGATGAGGTTGGACTGGCGGGACACCACTTCGAAGCCGGGCTGGCGGCGGCCGTGGCCATTGGATTTGGGGAAGCCCTTGATGGGCGAGCGCGACATGAGGAAGGTCTTCAGCACGCCGCGATCGACGGCGGTGACGGGCTGCGCCTTGATGCCCTCGTCATCGTAGGCGTACCAGCCGTTGAGGTCGATGCCGGCGATTTTGCGGCGGGTGGGATCGAAGACGACGGAGAGGAAATCGGGAAGGACTTTGGTGCCGACGCTGTTGGTGAAGGTCTGGCCTTCGGTTTCGTCCTTCTGGCGGTGGCCCTCGATGCGGTGGCCGAAGATCTCGTGGAAGAAGACGCCGGCGGCGCGGCCGGAGAAAATGGCGGGGCCGACAAAGGGCTCGGCTTCGGGGGCGTGGAGGAGGTTGGAAACGTCGTTGGCAACGCGGTCGATGGCGGCGAGGATGACTTTGTCGTCGGGGAGGCCGGCGGCATCGACGGCTTCGAAGGTGTCATAGGAGCTGAGGTCGGTGCCGTCGGAAGCCTTGCCGGTGGCGGAGATGGTGATGCGGGCGAAACCGCGGCCATGCTCGATGCGGGAGCCTTGGGTGTTGACGAAGTAGCGGGTTTCGACCTCCGCCGTAACGGCCACGTGCGAGGTGAGGATGGCGGGATAGTTGCCGAAACGGGCGGAGAGTTTGCGGATGCGGCTGCTCCAGTCCTCCCGGTTGAATTTGAGCGGCGGCGGGGCCTGCTGGGAGACGGCAACGGGTTCATCCATGGAGAAATCGCCGGAATTATCTTCGGCGGCGACCTTCACCGCGGAGTTGGTCTTGATGCGGATGAGGCGCTCGGCGGCGGTGCGGTAGGCGCGGTCGGTCTCGATCCAAAGGCGGCGCTTGATGGAGTTGACGTTATCCTCGAAGGTGAGGGGCGCGCCGGAGGTGAACCGCGCGCTCTCTCCGGGGACCCGGTGATAGTTATCGAGCTGGGGGGAGCCGACGCGCACGGAAACATCCAGGACGCGGCTTTTTCCGCCGCCGGTGGTTTCGAGCGTGCCCAGGGTTCCGGTGATGGAGCGGTAATCGGTCTGGGTCACCTCGTAACTCATGAAGTAGGGCGGCGGGTCGGCTTTCTGCTTGAGGATGGAGAAGTTGCGGTTGAGCTCCTGCGACATGGTGTCGAGCAGCACGGAAGACTGAGCGACCGCCACGGAAGCCGCGCACAAAAACAGGGTCCAGCGAAGGGAAAACAGACGGATCAAGAATAAAGGATAGCATTCCACCGGCGGCCGACCTGTCGCGCAGGGTTCGCGCCAGGTCGATTGCCAGCGCCAGCCGCTGAGATAATCGTGAGTTGGCGGAGACGGAGAATGGAGCCAATGGCGAGAATCTTCTTCACGATAATTTCAGCCATCCTGACGATCTGCTACGCTTTCCCGCAAAAATGGTCAGAGGGACCTGGCGCTAAGGCACAAAAGCCGCTGAGGTTTGAGGTGGCTTCCATAAGGCTAAACAAATCTGACTCCGAATCAGCCAGGCTCCGCTACCGTCGTGGAAGATTTGTTGCGGTCAATCTACCGCTTTACACGATTATCGCGGAGGGTTACGGGGTGTCTTACCTCTCGCCCAGGCTTTCGGGTGGACCAGGTTGGGTGCATTCCGAGAAATACGATATCGAGGCTACAATACCGAGCACTGCTTTCCCGGCGGGTGTCCCATTTAGAGTTCTACAGGAACGAACGCGGTCGATGCTGCGGACGCTGCTGGCTGAGCGCTTTAAGCTCACAGTACGGCAGCAACGGAAAGAGATGTTGGTTTACGCGTTGACCGTCGGAAGGGGCGGCCCTAAGCTGCAAAAGGCGAAGGTTCAGGAAAACGACTGTCTGGCCCCATCAGGCGATGCAGCACCTCCTTGCCACCGCATCTCTGGAAATCCAAGTCGCGGCATCGCTGGCTTCGGCGTGGACATGTCCGATGTATTGCCGATTGTGGAATTCTGGACGGGGCGGCCCGCAATCGATAGAACGGGAATCAAAGGTCTCTACGACATTAAGACTGGTCCCTGGAGACCGCTCCAGGCGGTTCAGACATCGGATGATTTCCCGACGTTTTTCATGTTGTTTGAAAAGCTGGGGCTCCATCTGCGAACACAGAAAGCACTCATCGATGGGTTTGTGATTGAGCACGTCGAGAGACCCTCCGAAAATTAGCGGTATAGACTCCGGCGCGACCGCCGAGTGTTAACATGCTCGCATAACGCTACAGGAGGTTCGCATGTCGCTCGTTAAGACGGTGCTGCCATGCCTCGCCGCGGTGCTGGCCTTCGCGCAAGCGCCGCATTCCGGTTCGGATCCGTACGGCCAGCTTCGCTACCGGTTTATCGGCCCGGTGGGGAACCGGGTGATCGCCACCGCGGGAATTCCCGGCGATCCCAACGTGTATTACATCGGCGCGGCATCGGGCGGGATTTTCAAGACCACCGACGCGGGCACTACATGGGAGCCGATCTTCGATTCGCAGGACGTTTCGTCGGTGGGCTCTCTGGCCATCGCGCCCAGCGATCCCAATACCATCTGGGCGGGCACCGGCGAGAGCTTCATCCGCAGCCACATTTCCATCGGCGACGGGATTTATAAATCCACCGATGCCGGCAAAACCTGGAGCCACATGGGTCTCGAAAAAACCGGGCGCCTCGCGCGCATCGTGATCGATCCCGGCAACCCCAACGTGGTGCTTGCCTGCGCCGTGGGGCACGCCTACGGCCCGCAACCGGAGCGCGGGGTCTTCCGCACCAGCGACGGCGGCGCGACGTGGAAGCGCGTGCTGTTCGTGGATGAAAACACGGGCTGCTCGGATATCGCCATGGACCCGAACAATCCGCGCATTCTCTACGCCGGGATGTGGCAGCTCGCGATCCACACCTGGGGCCGCACCAGCGGCGGGCCGGGCAGCGGATTGTACAAGTCCACCGATGGCGGCATCACCTGGAAGCATCTCACGGGGCACGGACTGCCCAATCCGCCGGCCGGGAAGATCGGCATCGCCATCGCCAAAAAAACCAGCCGCGTCTACGCCCTCATCGAGACCGGCGACGGCGTGCCGTTCAACGGCAAACCCACCGGACGCGGGCAGCTCTGGCGGTCGGACAACGACGGCGAAACCTGGCTCACGGTCAGCTACGATCGCCAGCTTCAGGGGCGCTCGGCATATTACACGCGCTGCGCGGTGGCCCCGGATAACGAAAACGAGATTTTCTTCCTCTCTTCGTCGTTCTCGCATTCGCTCGACGGCGGCATCAGCCTCACGCCCATCGCGCCGGCCGGCGGCGACCATCACGACATGTGGATCGACCCGACCAACGGCGACCGCTTCGTGGTGGCCAGCGATCACGGCGTAGCCATCACGGTGAATCGCGGCAAGACGTTTCAACGGATTCAACTTCCGGTCGGGCAGATGTATCACGTGACGGTGGACAACCAAGTTCCGTATCACGTGTACGGCAACGAGCAGGACAACGCGTCCTATCGCGGGCCGAGCAACAGCCTGTCGGGCGGGCGGCCCGGATATCTCACGCCGCAAATGCCGCAGATTCCGGGCGCACCAATTCCGGAGCCCGGCGCCGCCGGTGAGACGGGAGGGGAGCCCGGGGCGCTTCCGGGACGCGGCGCGCGCCCCAGCACCATCTCGCGGAGCGAGTGGCAGGGCGTCTCGGGCGGGGAAAGCGGGTTCGCCACTCCCGATCCGGTGGATTCCAATATCATCTGGTCGAGCGCTTCCGGCTCGGGCAGCGTGGGCGGCATCGTGACGGTCTTCGATTTGCGCAACGGGCAGGCGCGCAACGTGGAAATCTGGCCGGAGAAGGTGGATGGCGCCACCGCCTCCGAAGTGAAGTATCGCTTCAACTGGGAATTTCCCATTCTGATTTCGCCTCACGATCACAATAAGGTCTACGCAGCCAGCCAATTCGTGCACATGACCACGGACCAGGGGCAGAGCTGGAAGGTCATCAGTCCCGATCTCACGCGCAACGATAAAACCCGCATGGGCTTTTCCGGCGGCCTGACCGGCGACAATATCGGAGTCGAGTATGCGGGGGTGGTGTTCGCGCTGGCGGAGTCGCCCGTTCAGGCGGACGTGCTCTGGGCGGGCACGAACGACGGACTGGTGCAGATCACGCGCGACGGCGGCCAGCACTGGCAGAACGTCACCGCCAACATTCCCGGGCTGCCGGAGTGGGGCACGGTTTCGAGCATCGAAGCGTCGCACTTCGACGCGGGCACGGCGTACATCACGGTCGATTTCCACCAGATGAACAACCGCGATCCGTTCGTCTACAAGACCACCGATTTCGGCCAGACCTGGACACCCATCGTCAACGGGATTCCGTACAGCGTGTTCAGCTACGCGCACTGCCTGCGCGAAGACCCGGCGCGCAAGGGGCTGCTGTTCCTGGGAACGGAGAACGCGATCTACATGTCGCTGGACGACGGCACCAAATGGCAGGCGCTCGAATCCAATCTTCCGCACGCGCCGGTCTACTGGATCGCCATCCAGCCGCACTTCCACGACCTGGTGCTGGCGACCTACGGCCGCGGCTTCTGGATCCTGGACGACCTCACGCCGCTCGAGCAACTCACGCCGGAGGTCACCGCGAGCGATGCACACCTGTTTGCGCCGCGCGACGCGTACCGCTTCCGCACCGCCGCACAGCACGAAGCGGTAACCAACGATCCGGTAGTGGGAGAGAACCCGCCATACGGCGCATCGCTGAATTACTATCTGAAGTCCGCGCCGAAAGGCCCGGTGAAGCTGGCGATTCTGGACGCGAACGGGCATACGGTCCGCACGCTCTCCTCACAGGCGCAGGCTGGCTTCAACCGCGTCTGGTGGGACCTGCGCTTCGAACCGACCAAGCAGATCCGCCTGCGCACCCAGCCGCTCTACGCGCCCGAGATTCTGTTGAACGCGCAGGGGTGGCGTACCGCGCCGGGCGTGCGGCCCATGTCTGTCCTTGCGCCTCCGGGCGTCTATACCGCGAAGCTGACCGTCGGCGGCAAAGATTACACCCAGCCGCTGAAGGTGCTCAAGGACCCGCATTCCAACGGAAGCGAGGGCGACATCCAGATCCAGACCAAGTTCATGACCTCGCTCACCGGCACGATGAACAGCGTGGCGGACGCGGTGAGCCAGATCGAATCGCTGCGGGCGCAGTTGCTGGAGCTGAAATCCGCGCTGGGCTCGGAGGAGGCCAGCGCGCACGTGCGCAGCGCCGCCGACCAGCTCAATAACAAGCTGATGGCCGTCGAAGACAACTTGATTCCGCTGAAAGTCACCGGGCGCGGCCAGGACGATGTCCGCTTCGCACCCAAGCTGATCGGCAAAATCCTGTACCTGGCAAGCGGAGTGGAAAGCTCGGATTACCAGCCGACCACGCAGCAGGTGGCGGTGCGCGACGAGTTTCAGGAACAGGCCGCTACCGAGCGGCAGCATTTGAAGCTGCTGGTCGAGCACGACCTGGCGGAATTCAACGGCCTGCTGCGGCAGCGGAATGTGCCGAATGTGATTGCGAATGAAGAGTAAAGGAGTCAGGAGTTAGGAGTCAGGAATTAGGAGTCAGGAGTTAGGAGTCAGGAGTGAGGAGTCAGGAGTTAGGAGTCAGGAGTTAGGAGTCAGGAGTTAGGAGTCAGGAGTTAGGAGTCAGGAGTTAGGAGTCAGGAGTCAGGAGTTAGGAGTTAGGAGGCGGAATGCAGGGGTGCGCTAAGATCGGGGTGAGATATGCGCATGCGATATAGGCATCTCATTTTGGTGCTTGCGGCGGCGGGCGCCGCGCTGGCGTTCCGGCCGGCTAAGAATCCGGATGCCGGCCGCTGGGAGCGGGAGGCACAGGAGGTCACCATCACCCGCGACGATTGGGGCATCGCGCACGTCCACGCCAAAACCGATGCCGGCGCGGTGTTCGGCATGGAGTATGCCCAGGCCGAGGACGATTTCAACCGCGTCGAGACGAACTACATCAATGGCATGGGCCGGTTGGCGGAAGCCGAGGGCGAACCGGCCATCTGGCGGGACCTGCGGATGAAGATGTTTGTGGACCCCGCGGAGTTGAAGAAGGAGTACGGCGCCAGCCCGGCGTGGCTTCGGAACCTGATGGACGCCTTCGCGGATGGCTTGAATTACTATCTCTACAAGCATCCGGAGGTAACGCCGCGCGTCATCGCACATTTCGAGCCGTGGATGGCGCTGGGTTTCACCGAAGGCAGCATCGGCACCGATATCGAGCAGATCAAGCTTGGACCGATTCAGGAATTTTACGGCAAGGTGCGGCAGGCGGCTGCGCCCGCGGCTGCTTATCCGCCGGAGCCGGGGGGCTCCAACGGCATCGCCGTCGGGCCGTCGAGTACCACGGCGCATCACGCGCTGCTGCTCATCAATCCGCACACCTCTTTCTTTTTCCGCTCCGAGTTGCAGATGTCGAGCGACGAGGGCCTGAACGCTTACGGCGCGGTCACCTGGGGCCAGTTCTTCGTGTACCAGGGGTTCAACGATCGCATCGGCTGGATGCATACTACCAGCTGGGCCGACCAGATGGATTACTACCTCGAAACTGTGTCGAAGAGAGACGGACGGTATTTCTATAAGTACGGAAGCGAAGAACGGCCGGTCATCGCTTCGCGCATCACCATTCCTTACAAGACGGCGAGCGGCATGGAGCAGCGAACGTTCACCGTGTACCGGACGCAGCACGGGCCGGTAGTCGGCGAATCGAATGGAGAATGGATGACTGTCAGCCTGATGCAGGAACCGGTGAAGGCGCTGACGGAATCGTACACCCGCACGAAGGCGCGGGATTACAAATCTTTCCTCGCCACCGTGGAGATGCAGACCAACTCCTCGAACAACACCGTCTACGCCGATGCCGATGGCGACATCGCCTATTTCCAGGCAACTTTCATCCCGCGCCGCGATCCCCACTTCGACTGGACGAAGCCCGTGGACGGCAGCAACCCGGCCACCGAATGGCACGGGCTGCTCTCCATGAAGGAGATCCCGCACATCTTCAATCCCGCGAGCGGCTGGATCTATAACAGCAACGATGCGCCGTGGACCGCGGCCGGGCCGAGCAGCCCGAAGCGCGAAGATTACCCGCCGTACGTCGAGAAAGGCGGAGAAAATCCGCGCAGCCTGCACGCCATCCGGCTGCTCTCGAACAAGAAGGATTTCACGCTGGATTCGCTGGTGACGGCGGCCTTCGACAGCTACCTGCCCTGGTTCGCCAAGCCCATTCCCGCGCTGGTGCGTGCGTGGGACGGCCTCCCCGGGTCGAATCCGCTGAAGGCTCAAACGGCGGAACAGATTGCGGTCTTACGCAAATGGGACTTTCGTTGGGCGGCGGATTCCGTGCCCACTTCGCTGGCGATTTTCTGGGGCGAAGAAGTGCGCCAGCATGCCGGGCACCACGGCCCTGGCGTGATGGAGAGCGACCTGGTAGCCGCGCTGCCTCCCGAGCAACTGGTGCAGGCGCTGGCGGCCGCGTCGGCGCGGCTCCAGTCCGATTTCGGAAGCTGGAGGACGCCGTGGGGCGAGATCAACCGATTCCAGCGCCTCACCGGCGACATCGTGCAGCACTTCAGCGATGCCGCGCCGAGCATTCCGGTTCCGTTCACTTCTTCCAATTGGGGATCGCTGGCGGCTTTCGGCGCGCGGCCTTATCCCGGCACGAAGAAATGGTACGGCACCAGCGGCAACAGCTTCGTCGCGGTGGTGGAATTCGGCGACAAGGTGCGCGCCCGCGCGGTCACTACCGGCGGGGAAAGCGGCCATCCGCAATCGCCGCACTTCGACGATGAGGCGCAGCGCTACGCCTCCGGAAATTTGCGCGAGGTGTATTTCTACCCCGAGCAACTTCGGGAACATACCGAGCGACGGTATCATCCCGGCGAATAGGGCTTCAATTCTTTCTTTTGCTTGCCGAGACCGATGGGGTTGGGGTCGTACGGCCCAACCAGGTCGACATTGGAGTTCGCACGGATTTTATGTTCCAGGCCCATGGCCCAGTAGCAGCCGTTGACCACCATGCGGCGGAAACCTTCGTTTTTGAAATCTCCGGGGTGGCCCATGGTGGTGGCGAACACGCGCGAGGTCTTGCCGGAATCGCCGGTGTAGCTCTTGATCCAGGCCACCGGCATCATGCGCTTGGCCGTGTCGGGCGGCGAGGTGGGCTCCATCCCGCTGAGCACCTGCCCCATGACGAGCGGCCGGGCATCGCCGGATAAGGTCGTGATCTCGTAGACATCCGAAGGACCCCAGATATCCTTGACGCCTCTCAGGATCGGGTGGTCTTTCATCCGCGGCACGATGACGCCGCGCGTGCTCTCCTGCTGGTGCCGGCCCCAGTGGCGCACCCAGGTTTCGCCGATCACCAGCCGGCCCCACCCGCCCGCGGGATCTTTGCCGCGGTAATCGTATCTGGCGAACAGGCTATCGAGGTGCTTCACGTAGTGAAAGGGATGCGTGGCGGTGCGCAGGCCGACGATGGGCCGGCCGGAGTTGGTGTAATCGACGATTGCTTTCATCTGCGCGTCGGGCAGTTCGAGCCAGCGCGCGAAGATCAACATCAGGTCGGCATGGCGCAGCGCCTCCAGGCCGGGAACGTTATCGGTGGTCGAGGGGTCGATCTTGCCGGTCGCCGGGTTGATGGCGTAGAGCACCGTGCAATGGAAGCCGCGCCGGGCGAGAATCCGCGCGAGCGCGGGGATGGATTCCTCCGAGCGATACTCCTGGTCGGCGGCGATCAGAACGATGTGCCGGGTTTGGGAAACCAGCGGCAGCGTCAGGAAAAGGGCGATCAACAGGCAGCGCATTTCAGGTTTGAGTATAGTATGAGGAGACACCATGTACTCAAGACGCGAATTCAGCAAACTGGCGCTGGCGGCGGTACCCGCGGCGGGCGCCCTGGCAAAGGCGAAGAGGATCGACTCGACGTTTGGCGGCGTGCTGATCGGCGCGCAGTCCTACAGCTTCCGCGACCGGCCGCTTGACGCGGCTATCCAGGCCATCGCGGAGTGCGGTCTTGGCGAATGCGAGCTGTTCCAGAAGCACGTCGAGCCCAGGAACCTCAAAGGCGAAGAACTGCGCCACTGGCGGCTGACGGTGCCGCTTGTCCGAATGCAAGAGATCCGAGAGAAATTCGAGAACGCGGGAATCTGGCTTTTCGCCTACAACATCAGCTTCAGGGACGATTACAGCGACGCGGAGATCGACCGCGGCTTCCAGATGGCCAAGGCGATGGGCGTCGGAGTGATCACGGCATCTTCCACCATCACCGCGGCGAAACGCGTGGCGCCGTTCGCCGATAAGTACAAGATCAAAGTGGCGATGCACGGGCACTCGAACACCCGCGACCCCAACCAGTTTGCCAAGCCCGAGAGCTTTGCCCAGGCCATGGAGATGTCGCCGTACTTTTACGTGAACCTCGATATCGGGCACTTTTTCGCCGCGGGCTACGATCCCGTGGAATACATCAAGCAGCACCACGCGCGCATCACCAATCTGCACCTCAAGGACCGCAAGAAAGACGACGGCCCGAACATGCCGTGGGGCGAGGGCGATACGCCGATCAAGCAGGCGCTGGATTTGCTGAAGGCCAACAAAGGCTGGAAGATTCCCGCCAACATCGAGTACGAATACGGCAAACCGGGCATGGATTCGCTGGCGGAAGTGAAGAAGTGCGTGGCGTATTGTAAACAGGCGCTGGCGTAAGAAAGCTATCGGCTCTTGGCTGGTAGCTATTGGCCCGCAGCTTCGGGTTACACTGATGCTTCGGATTTTCGTATGCGATTCTCTGCGGTGTTGCTGTGCGCTCTCGCTCTGCCTGTCATGGCGGACGAGGGAATGTGGCTGTTCAACCAGTTCCCCAAAGACCAGGTGAAGCAGAAGTACGAGTTCGACGTGACGGATGCGTTCCTCGCGAAGCTGCAATTCGCTTCGATGCGCATCGGCGGCGGATCCGGATCGTTCGTGTCGCCGGACGGTCTCATCTTCACCAATCACCACGTGGCGTCGGACTGCATCGCCAAGCTCAGCTCGCCCGCGCACGACTACATGAAAACCGGGTTCTACGCGGCGAGCCGGGAACAGGAGCTGAAGTGCCCCGACCTGGAATCGAACGTGCTGCTGAGCACCCAGGACGTGACCGCGCAAGTCGAAGAGCCGGCCAAAGACGAGGACACGGCTTCCGACACGCTTCAGAAGCGCAACGCGGCCATCGCGCGGATTGAAAAGATCTGCGCGGAAAAGACGGGCAACCATTGCACCGTGGTGAAGCTCTATTCGGGCGCGCGCTACGACCTCTACCAATATAAGAAGTACACGGACATCCGGCTGGTCTTCGCGCCGGAATACGAGACGGCGTTCTTCGGCGGCGATCCGGACAATTTCACTTACCCGCGCTACGATCTGGACATCTCATTTCTGCGCGCGTATGAGAACGGCCGTCCGGCTTCGACCCCGCATTACTTCCAGTGGAGCGCCGAGGGTGTCAAGGAGGATGAGCTGGTATTCGTGGCAGGCAACCCGGGAACCACCTCGCGGCTGGCCACCGTGGCGCAGCTCACGTTCTACCGCGATACGGCGCTGCCGCTCACGCTCGCGCGCCTTCAGACGCGCATCGCGGCGCTGCGCGATTTCAGCGCGCAAAGCGCGGAAGACCAGCGGCTGGCGCAGCGCGTGCTGTTCGGGTTCAACAACAGCTACAAAGGGAGCGCGGGGAAGCTCATCGGGCTGAGGGACACCCGGCTGATGGCGCGTAAGGCGGCCTTCGAGCGCAAGCTGCGCAGCGCGGTGGAAAACGATCCGAAGCTGGGCACCGACGCCGCGAAAGTCTGGGACGATGTGGCGGCGGCATACAAGAGCTGGGCGTCGTCGGAAAAGGCCTACGCGGTGCTGGAGCGCCCGGCGGCGCAGGGCTCGAATCTTTTCCGCATCGCGCGGGATATCGTGCGGCTGGCGGAAGAGCGAGCCAAGCCGAACGATCAGCGCCTGCCGGAATTTCGGGACAGCGCCATGGCTTCCCTCGAACTGACGCTCTACTCGCCGGCGCCCATCCACGATCCGGTGGAATCGCTCATGCTGGCGCAGTACCTGGAGGAGTTGAAAGCCCTCGGCGAGAAGGAAGCGCCGATCAAATCGCTTCTGGCGGGCCGCACGCCGCAGGCTGCCGCCGAGGAGATGGTGCGCGCGACGAAACTGAAAGACGTGGCCGAACGCAAGCGGCTGGTGCAGGACGCGGCGGCCGTGGCCGGCTCTGACGATCCGCTGATCCGCCTGGCGCGGGCGCTCGAGCCTTCCGCGCGCAAGCTGCGCGCCAAGCGCGAGGAAACTATCGAGGCGCTGGATGCCTCCGCCACGGCGCGCATCGAGCAATACCGGCTGAAGATTCTCGGCGCGGCCGAATATCCCGACGCTACTTTCGCGCCCCGCGTGACGTTCGGCGCGGTGAAGGGGTACAAGGACAAGGCCGAAACACCGGTCCCCTACGCCACTACTTTCAGTGGGATGTATTATCGCGCCACCGGCCAGGATCCCTACAAACTGCCGCAGCGCTGGCTGGACGCCAAGGCGCGGCTGGACCTGGTGATGCCGCTGGATTTCGTGAGCACCTGCGACATCACCGGCGGCAACTCGGGCAGCCCGACCGTGGACCAGAAGGGCGAAATCGTAGGCATCATTTTCGACAGCAACATCGAGGGGCTGCCGCTGACGTATCTTTATAGCGACCAACAGGCGCGCGCCGTGCACGTGGCGTCGCAAGGTATCGTCGAGGCCCTGCGCAAGGTCTACAAGACGCCCGAACTGCTGCGCGAACTGGGGCGGCAGGGGAAATAGCCACATCCTGTAACACACAACCTCGGCAGTCCCTCCCTCAATACGCGGAGGCTGAGGAACAGGTCCGATCCGGCATTGACATGGTGTCGTGGGGGCGGACGGTCAACCTCCGGTTTGGGCGACTACCCGCTCATGTGATTTCCGTGGAGGCTGTTTGGCGAGAGAGATCTGGCTGGTGCCGCGAACGGGCGGACACTAAAGCAGTGCGTGCATTGCCTGCTGAGGTTGATGAATGTCGCGCCCGCGGTATCCAGTAGCGGGGATGTAGAATCGGTGGTTGATGAAGCTGAGAATCAAATGTGATGTGCAGTCTGAAGTCATCCTCCAGCGCCGCCTGGAACTGAAGACTGGAGACAGAAACTTCACGTTTGATATTGGACCGGACGGCATTTGGAACTGCCTTACTGTCCTCGCCAGCATCAAAGACCCGTCCAAGGTCCGATGGGGCACTGAAGACAGTAAAGGGCCGCGATCGTCCAACCAGGCGCCGTTTAGTATAGTTGGCGAATTCGAGGACGGCATCGTCGAGTGCGTCATCGAAGATATCCAAGGCCTGGAATCGGCGCTTTCCATCTACATGCCGCTCCGGCAGATCAACTGGCGATATCCGGAGACGGAAGTCATCTTTGAAGAAGATGACGAAAGGACGCTTGGGCATCTCGGCCCGGTCAGCGTAAGCCGTGCGAAGCCATCTCCCTCGAAAGTCGCCGAAAAAGCGTTCGTCTCGATCGTCGGGATCGCCCTCAAAGCCCAATCTCTGACCGTTGTGGCGTCGTTCTGGCGCGAAGGGGAGAACGACTGGATTGCCGGCAAGTTCATCAACGCGTTCTTCAACTACTACTCCGTGCTCGAGGGCTTGTACGGCAACGGGAAAACGAAAAATGCGCAGGTTAAGGAAGAGATGTTGAAATCGCCGGAGTTGCTGGCGCAAATCGAGAAGTTCAACAAAGGGAACCACCCAATTCAGCACCTGGTTCAGCTTGCCAAGATGATGAACGTGAGGGAGATCCCAACTGCGGAGCAGTTGGTCAACCTGCTGGTCTTGGCCCGCGGAAGGCTGCACCATTTCCAGAACAACCCGAACCGCGAGCAAGGTTCGCCACTTGTTCACGACAGGTACGAAGGAATCGCGTATCTGGCCCGACAACTGGCGCACGGCTCGATATTGGACCTGATGGCCAGAGCTCCCGCCTAGTCAACCTGACGGAAAACGCCCGCCCCTCCGATCTGCCAGGCCATGCGAGCTTGAAGTCCCGATCTGGGAAGTTTGCGGGTAGGGACCCTTAGACGTGCTAACATCGGGCGATCCACCCGGCCATGGGGTCCCCGACCCGCGGAAGCTTTTCGCTCTGCGGTCAAGTTGAGCCATTACCCGCCGCTCTCCGGGCGCGGTTGACGCTCGATCCGCCATTGTGACATGATGGCTCCAGTTAGTGGCTAATGAGAGCAGGCCGCCCCTCGCCAGCACGACTGTGGGTCTGGCAGTGGGGGTCACCGCGGCCGTCGTGCTCGCGTGTGCGGGCGGCGCCTATCTTTACTCGCGACACCACATGCAATCCCTGCTCGGGATGGCGCGTGCAACCGCGCTGGGCGAAGGCAACCTGATCCGCGTCGCGCTGGAACACCAGATGATCGAGAACGACCGGACGCTCATCGGGAAGATGATCGCGAGCTTCCGGAAGCAATCGCGGGTGGAGCACCTGGTGCTGCTGGACCGCACCGGCAAGGAGCGCTACCCGGCGGGGACTGGGGTGCAGGACGCCGATCTCCAGATCAATTCGCCGACGTGCCAGGCGTGCCACCGGTATCCCGCCGACCAGCGGGGCACGAGCCGGGTGATCGAAACGCGGCATGGGCAGGTGCTGCGGACGGTAATTCCCATTCGCAACCGGACGGCATGCTACCGCTGCCACGACCCGAAGAACAAGATCAACGGCATCCTGATCCTGGACTACCGGTTGGATCAGCTCAGCGAAACCATGTCGCACGACCTGCGGTGGATGGTGGGCGGGACAGCGGCAATCACGCTGCTGCTGGTGGGGGCGATCGGGATAGTGATCCGGGTGGCGGTGCTGCGGCGGCTGCAACGCTTCGAGATCGCGGCGCGGCAGATCGTGGCGGGCGATCTGGAGCGGCGCGTGCCGGCAGCCGGCAGCGACA
Source organism: Acidobacteriota bacterium (assembly GCA_021787555.1). GTDB lineage: Bacteria > Acidobacteriota > Terriglobia > Bryobacterales > Bryobacteraceae > JAJYLS01. Next base: position 16,686 of record JAJYLS010000027.1, read on the forward strand.
CGATTTCGTGGCTGGCGCGTGAATTCAACACCATGGCGGATTCGGTGACGGGGCTGGTGGGCGAGGTGCGGCACCAGCGCGAGCGGCTGGAAACGGTGATCAACAGCATCGATGACGGGATCGTGGTGCTGGACACGGAGCGGCACGTCATCGCGGCCAACGATGCGTTTCTCCAGCGGGCGCGGCACTCGTGCCGCGCGCGGCGCGAGGAGGTGCTGGGCTGCGCGTGCGGCGAGTTCACTCCGGGCGGCTGCACGGTGGCGGACTGCCCGACGTTGGCCTGCCTGCGATCGGGCGCGCGGCAGGTGCGGATCTGCGAGCGGCGCACGGCGGAGGGGAAGGCGGTTTGGGAAGAGGTGCACGCGTCGCCGATCCTGGATGCGGGCGGGCGGTTGCAACAGGTGGTGGAGGTGTGGCGCGACATTTCGGAGCGGCGGGCGGCGGAAGCGCGGCTGGCGGAATCGCACCGGCTGGCTTCGGTGGGCACGCTGGCGTCGGGATTTTCGCACGAGCTGAACACGCCGCTGGCCACCGTGCTGACGTGCGTGGAGGGCATTTTGCGCGAAAACGATCCGGCGCAGATCCGCGAGAACGCCGCGATCGCGCGGGAGCAGATCCTGCGCTGCCGCGGGATCACGCAGCATTTTTTGCGGATGTCGCGCGGGCAGCGCTCGCAGGGCGAAGTGGTGGACCTGGGGCCGGTGATCGGCGCCGTGGCGCGGCTGATCGAGCCGACCGCGCGCGAGCACACGGTGACGGTGGAAGTGCGGCCACTGCCCTCGGGGATGCACGTGCGGGCCGAGGAGGCGGATTTGCAGCACACGCTGATTAATTTGCTGCTGAATGCGGTGCAGGCCTCGCGGGCCGGAGGGCGCGTTACAGTAGAAGCGGAAATGGGAGCCCAGGTTCACGTGCGTGTGAGGGACGACGGCTGCGGCATCGCGCCGGAGGACCAGAAGCGGATTTTCGAGCCGTTCGTCTGCGCGCGGCAGGGTGGCAACGGGCTGGGGTTGTTTCTGGCGCTGAATTTCGTGCGGCGATGGGGCGGCGACATCCGCGTGGCGAGCGAGCCGGGGCACGGCTCGACGTTTGAAATCGTGCTGCCGGTGCTGGTGCAGGCATGAAAAACGGCGCATCGATTCTGCTGGTGGACGACGATTCGGCGTTCCGGCACGTGATGGCGAACGAACTGCGGCGGCTGGGGCACGAGGTGGCCGCGGCCGGATCGGCCGAGGAAGCGGTGGCGCACCTGGCGGGGCAGGAACCGGAGATCGTGCTGCTGGACCTGCGGCTGCCGGGGAGGGACGGATTGTCGGCGCTGAAGACGATCCGGGCCGAGCATCCCGCGGTGGAAGTGATCATGCTGACCGGTCACGGCTCGATCGATACGGCGATCGAATCGATTCGCGAGGGCGCGTTCGATTATGTGACCAAGCCGTGCCCGCTGGACGAGATCGAGATCCGGGTGGAGCGCGCGATGGAGCGGCGGGCGCTGCGGCAGCGCGCCAGTTTGCTGGAGCGGGCGCTGACGCCGGCGGTCGCCTCGGGCTCCTTCGTGGGCGATAGCCCCGAGTTCGAGCGCATGATGCGTCTGGTCAAGCTGGTAGGGCCGAGCGACTCGACGGTGCTGATTACCGGCGAGACGGGCAGCGGGAAGGAGCAGGTGGCCAAGCTGATTCACTCCCTCAGTGCGCGCGCGAAAAAACCGTTCGTGGTGGTGGATTGCGCGGCGCTTCAGGAGAGCCTGCTGCAAAGCGAGCTGTTCGGGCATGAGCGCGGCTCCTTCACCGGCGCGGAAAAGACCAAACCGGGGCTGTTCGAGGTGGCGCACGAGGGCACGATTTTCCTGGACGAAATCGGGGAGATCAGCCCGGCGACGCAGGTGAATCTGCTGCGGGTGCTGGACACGTCGGTGTTCCGGCACGTGGGCGGCACGAGCGAGGTGCGGGTGAACGTGCGGGTGCTGGCGGCGACGAACCGCGACCTGCGCGCCATGGTGAGCAAGGGGCTGTTCCGGGAAGACCTGTTTTACCGGATCAGCACGATTACGGTGGAGGTTCCGCCTCTGCGCGAGCGGGGGAGCGATATCGAGCGGCTGGCATGCCATTTCGTCGAGAGGTTGAACGAGCGGTACAACTCGAACAAGGTGCTGGGCGTGGGCGCACTGGAGGCGCTGCGGCGGCACCGCTGGCCGGGAAACGTACGCGAGCTTCTGCATGCCATGGAAGCGGCGGTGGTGGTGTGTGAAGGCGATGAGATCCTGGCGGAACATTTGCCCGAGTCAATCCGCCAAGGCGCCACGGCGGGCGCCAAGCCTCCGGCGTGCGAGGGCCGGCTGCCCACGCTCATGGAACTGGAGTTGACGCACATCCGGCGGGCGCTGGAGGCGAGCAACGGGCGCCGCGGCCAGGCGGCGCGGCTGCTGGGGATCAGCGAGCGGAACCTTTACCGCAAGCTCAAGGAGCACCGGCTGGAGGAGTAGGGGCCGCCGGGGTGCCCACCGGCCGGCAGCCCGGCCGGATCGAGGGCCGCGGGGGGGATCCGCGCGGCACCCAGGGGCTGTTCCTTACGATGTGAAACCCAACCGGCGGGAATGGTATCAAAATCGCTAGAAGGAATGCTGTTGCCGGGCCGCATTTGCCGCAGGGATTTTCTTCGGATGGCGGGGGCACCGATTGTGCCGGTGCTTGACGGCAGACTGTCCGGGGCGACGGCGCAGCAGCCGCACGGCATTGGCGAGAAACTGCTGGACGAAATCGAACGGCGCGCCTGCCGGTACTTTTACGAGATGGCGGACCCGAATACCGGGCTGGTGCGCGACCGGGCCACCGCCAATGAGCCGTACGCGCCGAGCGCGGCGAGCATCGCGGCGACGGGGTTCGGACTGAGCGCGCTGGCGATCGGCGCGAAGCGAGGCTACCTGGACGCGGCGCTGGCGCAGGCGCGCACGCGCATCACGTTGAAATTCCTGTGCGATCGCGCGGAACAGGAGCACGGGTTCTTTTATCACTTCATGGATTCGGACAGCGGGAAACGGATCTGGAAGAGCGAGGTATCGTCGGTCGACACGGGATGGGTTTTGTGCGGAGCATTACATTCCGGCGCGGCGTGGAACGATCCGGAGATCCGGAAGCTGAGCACGGAACTCTTGAACCGCACCGATTGGGAATGGATGCTGAACGGCAGCCGGACGCTGTGCCACGGCTGGACTCCGGAAGGCGGCTTTCTGCAATACCGCTGGGACAGCTATTCGGAAGGGCTGGCGATGTACCTGCTGGCCATCGGCTCGGACACGCACCCGATTCCGGCGTCGTCGTGGAACGCGTTCAAGCGGCCGATGCGGGCGTTCGAAGGCATTTTTTTCATCGACGCGAGGGCGCCGCTGTTCGTGCACCAGTATTCGCACGCGTGGTTCGATTTTCGCAACCGGCGCGACCGGTACGCGAACTATTTCAACAATTCGATCCGGGCGACGCAGGCGCACGAGCTTTTTTGCCTGTCCTATTCGCACAAGTATCCCTGGTACCGGGAAGACATGTGGGGCGTGACGGCATCGGATTCGCGGACGGGCTACCGGGTGTGGTGCTCTCCCAGCAGCCCGCCGGACGGGACGCTGGTACCGTGCGCGGCGGGGGGCTCGCTGGTGTTCATGCCGATCGATTGCGGCACGGTTTTGGAGAACATGTTCGACCGCTACGGCGACAAAGTGTGGTCGAAGTACGGGTTCATCGACGCGTTCAATCCGGGACAGCGGTGGTACAGCCGGTATACGCTGGGGATCGACCAGGGAATCGTCCTGCTGATGGCGGAGAACATGCGGAGCGCATCGGTGTGGACGGCGGTGATGTCCACGCCACAGGCGCGGCGGGCATTCGAGTGGGTGGGGTTGCAGCCGTATGCCAGTTAGAATTGGGGGATGAATCTTTCCTGCGCGGGCGTAGTAGCCGCACTGCTGCTCGCGACGATGCTGCGGGCCGACGCGCCGCTGGATGTCGAAAGCCGCGTGAACGCGCTGGTGGCGCGGATGACGCTGGATGAGAAGATCGGGCAGATGTCGCAATCCACGGGGATGCGATCGCCGCTTGCGGAGCGCCTCAAGCAGGAAATTCGCGCGGGGCGGTGGGGATCGTTCCTGAATGCGGGCAGCCCGGCGGACCGCGCGGAAGCGCAGCGCATCGCCCTGCACGAGAGCCGGCTGGGGATTCCGCTGCTGTTCGGGCGGGACGTGATTCACGGGTACAAGACGGTGTTTCCGATTCCGCTGGGGCAGGCGGCGGCGTGGGACCCGGAGTTGGTGGAGGCGGCGGCGCGGGAGGCGGCGCGGGAAGCCTGGGCCGAGGGCATACGGTGGACATTCGCGCCGATGTCCGATATCGCGCGGGATCCGCGGTGGGGGCGCGTGGCGGAGGGGTTGGGCGAGGATCCGTACCTGGCGGGCAAGCTGGTGGCGGCGATGGTGCGGGGATTTCAGGGCGAGTCGCTGGAGGCGCAGGGATCGATCGCGGCGTGCGCCAAGCATTTCGCGGGATACGGCGCGGCGGAGGGCGGGCGCGACTACAACAGCGCGTGGATTCCGGAAGTTCTGCTGCGGGAAGTTTACCTGCCGCCGTTCCGGGCGGCGCGCGACGCGGGGGTGGCCAGCTTCATGACGGCCTTCAACACCCTGAACGGCGTGCCGGCGACGAGCAACCGGTTTCTGCTGCGCGATATCCTGCGCGGCGAATGGAAATACGACGGGCTGGTGGTGAGCGATTACAACGCCGTCATGGAGATGATCGCGCACGGGGTGGCGCGCGACGGGAGCGATGCGGCGCGGGAAGCGGTGAACGCCGGGGTGGACATGGAAATGGTGAGCACGGCGTACCACGACCATCTGAAGGCGCTGGTGGCAAGCGGCGCGGTGCCGCTGGCGGAGATCGACGAGGCGGTGCGCGACATTCTGCGGCTGAAGTTCCGGCTCGGACTGTTCGACCAGCCGGTTGCGGCGCCGCGGGAGGTGGAGCCGGGCGCGCAGTCGCTGGCGCTGGCGGAGCGGGCGGCGGCGGAATCCGCGGTGCTGCTGAAAGACGACGGCGTGCTGCCGCTGGCGGATGCGGTGCGGACGGTGGCGATTATCGGGCCGCTGGCCGACAGCCCCGAGGACCAGATGGGCACGTGGGCGATGGATGGCCAGCCGCAATACGTCGAGACGCCGCTGGCGGCTTTCCGGAAGCTGCTGGGCAGCGGACGGGTGCTGTATGCGCGCGGCTTGAAGAACAGCCGGGATACCAGCCACGAGGGCTTCGCGGAGGCGGTGGAGGCGGCGCGGCGGGCGGACGCGGCGCTGGTGTTCGTCGGCGAGGAGCGGATTTTATCCGGCGAGGCGCGGTCGCGCGCGTACCTGGACCTGCCGGGGGCGCAGGAGGCGCTGGTGGACGCGATCCACGCGACGGGCAAGCCGATGGTGGTGACGATCCTGGCGGGCCGGCCGCTGACGTTCCACCGCGTGGCGGCGGAAGCGGGCGCGGTGCTGTACTGCTTCCATCCGGGGACCATGGGCGGGCCGGCGATTGCCAAGCTGCTGCTGGGGCGCGAGGCGCCGTCGGGACGGCTGCCGATTACATTTCCGCGGACCGTGGGGCAGGTGCCGATTTACTATGCGCACCTGAATACCGGGCGGCCGCCGCTGGCCAGCGAATTGGGGATTCCGGCGGGGAACCCGGTGCATCCGGAGGGATACACGTCGAAATATATCGATGTGGATTTCACGCCGGAGTATCCGTTCGGGTTCGGACTGGCGTACACGAAATTCGACTATTCCAATTTGCGGCTTTCGGCGCCGGTGCTGGAGGGCGGCGGGCGGATCACGGTATCGGCGGAGATTGCCAACCGCGGCTCGCGCGCGGGGACCGAGACGGTGCAATTGTATATTCGCGACCTGGTGGCCAGCGTGGCGCAGCCGGTGCGCAAGTTGCGCGGGTTCGAGCGCGTGGCGCTGAAGGCGGGGGAGACGCGGACGGTGAGCTTTACGCTTTCGGCGGCGGACCTGGCGTTTTACGACGAGCACGTGCGGCTGGTGACGCAGCCGGGGCGGTTTTACGTGTGGATCGCACCGAATGCGGCGGAGGGAGTGAGGGGGGAGTTCGAACTGCGGTGAACCTCACGCCGTAGGGAAAAGCGGGGACAGGCAACGAAATTCCGCGGTGGCCGATGTGCTGTTCCTGGAGACTTGGGGCGCGGAATTTCGCAGCCAGTCCCCGCTTTTCGATTACGCGGCGCGGGCGGGCAGGACGCACGCGGGCGACGGTGCGATTTCGGTTTCGGCGAGGGCCGCGGCGGGGACGCGTTCGTGAAGGAGCAATTCGGTGGCCAGCACCTGCGGCTCGGCGTGGAAATAGCGCTGCATCGGACTGTCGAGCAGCAGATTGCAAATGGCGAGCAGGGCCATGCCTTCGTGGTGGGCCATCCAGGTGGGAATGGCCTCGGCGCCGGCCGCGGTGTATTGCGCGGCTTCGTAGAAGCCGTAGCGGCCGGTCCAGCCGTAGTCTTGCATCTGGCGCAGGTTGTCGAGGGCGGCCTGCGGGTCAACCAGGAGGGCCAGGAAGGTGGCGTAGGGAGCGATCACCAGCGCCTCGGAATCCGTGCGGCGCATGGCCAACGCGGGGATGCCGAAGGGGGCATAGCCGGACTTCGAGCGCGATTCCGAAATTCCCCACGGCGCGCCCTTGCTCGCGCAGTAGCTGCGCTGAACGCGCACGGCTGCGTGCACGGCCTGGCCGGTGATGGTTCCGGGAAGATGGCGCATCCAGAGGGCGGGCATGAGGTATTCGAACATGGTGCCGGTCCAGGAAAGCAGGGCGCGCTCGCGGCGGGCGAGGGTGTGGGCGCGGCCGAGATGGAACCAGGCTTCCTGCGGGATATCGCCCTTGGCGATGGCGATGAATACGGCGATGCGCGCTTCCGAGGCCAGCAGGTCGTAATATGAATCGGCCGGCTGCTCGGTCGAAACATCGAAGCCGACGCAGAGAGCTTTCTTGCGCGGGTGGTAAAGGAAGCTGAAATCCATGTCGCGGACGAGGTCGCCGGCGATGTTGGCGATTTCTTCGAGGTCCGCGGCGTGCTTGGAGGCGTGTTCGGCGGCGCCCATTTCGCGCGCGGCCTGTTTGAGGGTCCAGAGCGCGGCGGCGAGATTGCCGCTGTCCACGGTGGAGACGAAGCGCGGCGCGAGCGGCGCGAGCGAAGGCAGGGCGTACCAGTTCAGCAGATGGCCGCGGTATTTGCGCATGGCCGCGACGCGATCGAGGGTCTGACGGGTGTGAAAGACGAATTCGCCCACGTCCATGAAGCCGAATTCAACGGCGGCTATGCGGGCGTTGAGCAGCAGGCCGATGTTGGTGGGGGAGACGCGGAGGTCGGCGTCGCCATCCTCGCAGACGCTATCGGGGATGAACCAGGCGGTAGTGGGGGAACACCAGTCGTTGAAATAGCGGAAGATTTTTTCCGCCTCGGAGCGCAGCCACTCGCGATCTTCGGCGGCGAGCGTGGAGGTCATCTTGTGGGGCGCGCGGTTGAGCCACGCGGAGAAGGCGCGGGAGGCGATCCACAGGGCCAGGACGGGCGCGGCGGCGCCCAAGGCGTCCGGGCGGACGAACCAGACCAGCGCGGCGAGCGCGGCGGCGATCCAGGGCGTCCATTCGAGATAGATATCGGCGGTGGCCTTGCTGGGCGATTCGGCTTCGGCTTCGGCGGCGGTTTCCCATTCGAGCAGCTTGCGGCGCGTGACGAAGACGCGCAGGATGGAGCGCGCGATGGCGTCGATGGAGAGCAGCGCCTGGTGGAGCAGGAAAATCAGGCCGAACAGGGCGATGGCGTGGCCGTTGGCGAAGGCGCGGAGGGTGTCGCGGATCCAGGGGCCGATGGCATGACGGCGGCGCGGAAAGCGCAGGAGCGAGAAAAGAAAGTCGCAATAGACCGGCAGAAAGAGGACCGCGACGGCGGCCAGCGTCCAGTAGCGCGGCGCGCCGGGCAGCAGGAGCCAGCTTCCGAGCAGCAGCAGGAGCAGGCTGGGATCGAAGAGGCTGCGGCGGAGGTTGTCGAGGATCTTCCACTGCGAGATGAGGGCGATGGGGTTCGGCACCAGGCGGCAATAATAGTCCGGAACGCGCGGCAGGAGCCAGCGGAGGATCTGCCAGTCGCCGCGCACCCAGCGGTGCTTGCGCTTGTTGTGCGCGCTGAAGTGCGAGGGGTAATCCTCGGTGAGCTCGATGTCGCTGGCCAGGGCGGCGCGGAGGTAGGCACCTTCGATGAGGTCGTGGCTGAGGAGCGCGTTATCGGGGAAGCGGCGCTCCAGCACCTTGCGCATCACGTCCACTTCATAGATGCCCTTGCCGGTGAAGATGCCCTCGCCGAACAAATCCTGGTAGACGTCGGAGACGGCGCGGGTGTAGATGTCGAAGCCGGTCTCGCCGGAGTAGAGGGCGGCGAGGCGGCTGCGCGAGGACGACTGAATGCTGATGCCGATGCGCGGCTGGAGGATGCCGTAGCCCTCGGTCACGACGTTGAGCGCGGGATCGACGACGGCGGCGTTGAGGGGATGGGCGATGGCGCTGATGAGGCGGGCGGCGGCGTCGCGCGGCACCTGCGTGTCGGAATCGACGGTGATGACGTAGCGGATGCGGGGCAGCACGTCGAGGCGGCCCACTTTGATGGGGAAGGCATCGAAGGTGCCGCGCAGGAGGCGGTTGAGATCGAGGAGCTTGCCGCGCTTGCGCTCCCAGCCCATCCAGACGCCTTCGGAATCGTTGTAGATGCGGTGGCGGTGGAAGAGGAAGAAGGGGGAGCCGGGGTAGCGGTGGTTGAGGCCTTCGACGAGGCGGCGGCAGACGGCGACAAGGGCGTCGCGCTCGTCCACGGGACGGTCGGAATCGGGGGCGTCGGTGAGGAGCGCGAAATGGATATTGGGATCGCGGTTGGCGAGGTAGCGGATTTCGAGATCGAGGACGAGGTCGCGGACCTGCGCGTCGTTGAGCAGCAGGCTGGGCACGGCGACGAGCGTGGCGCAGTCGTCGGGCACGCCTTTGGAGAAATCGAGCTTGGGGAGAGCACGCGGCGGCAGCAGGTAGCAGACCAGGTGGTTCATGAAGTCGACCGCGGTCTGGGTGGCGGGGAGCAGGAGGAGGAGGAGGGCGCCGGTGCGCGGGGTAAGGTGGCCGGCTTTGGAGAGGAGCGCGGCGACGACGAAAAAGGTGATGAGCTCGATGCCCACCAGGTAGAAGGAGGCCGGATAGCGCAGGGCGAATTCCTTCAGCGAGGCGGTGAGGGGCGGGCGGTATTCGATGCGGGATTTGAGCAGGGGCAGGCCGCGATCGATCAGATAGAAGCCGACGTGGGTGCGGCGGCGGGCGGCGCGCGAGCCATCGCCGCGCTTCCGGGCTTGGCGGGCCAGTTCGACGGCGGCTTCGGCGATTTCGAGTTCGCTGCGCGGGCTGTGTTTGGCGAGCTCGCCGATTACGGAGCGGTAGCGGTCGCGGCTATCGAAATCCATGGGCGCGAAGGCGCCGGCGGGGTCGGCAGCCAGGGCGCGGTTCACGGTGCTGGCGGTTTCGAAGATGTCGCTCCAGGTGGTTTCGCCGATCTGGCGGAGGCTGGTGAGGAGCTCGGGCCACTCGTGGGCGCCGTTCTCCAGGAGGTTCAGGATGTCGTACTGGAGCGCGTTCTTCAGTTCCCAGATTTCGCGCATCTCGAGCGCGGCGGTTTCCTGGAAACCGTTGAGGAAAGCGGCGCAGGTCTCTTCGTCGAAGGACAGGCCGGCGGCATCGAGGTAGGTGCGGGCCAGCAGCAGGACGCGGGGCTCCCCGGGGGAGGAAACCGTCGCGGCCACCGGCAGCTCGTGCAGGCGGCCGGCGAATTCGTAGGCCTGCCGGGCCGCGGCTTCGAGCAGGCGGGCGTTGTCCAGCAGCCAGGCGCGCCGGTCCTCCGGCGCCGCGGCGGCATGCGAGAGAATGCGCGCGGCCTGGCGCTTGCGTGGCTTGGCCCCCGGCTTCCCGTGCGGCTGCACGGCGACGATGGATTCTCCGAGGCGGCGGCCGGCCGCGTAGAATTGTGCCCGGCGGTCTGCCGCGGCAAATTGTCCGAAGGGCTCGAATGTAGGTTCCGATATCATCGATAACTCGAAGCTTGCAGCTCGAACATGCCGGAGTACCGGCCGCCCAAGGCCACAAGCTGATGGTGATTCCCCTGTTCGGCGATGCGCCCGTCGGCCAGCACGACGATGCGGTCCGCCATACGGACGGTGGAGAAGCGGTGGGAGATGAGCAGCGCCATGCGGCCGGCGGTGAGCTCGGCGAAGCGCTGGAAGACCTCGTATTCGGAGGGGGCATCGAGCGAGGCGGTGGGCTCGTCGAGGACGAGGATTTGCGCGTCGCGCAGATAGGCGCGGGCCAGCGCGAGTTTTTGCCACTCGCCGCCGGAAAGGTCCACGCCGCCTTCGAAGCGGCGGCCGAGGAGCTGATCGTAGCCGCGGGGGAGGCGGAGGATGACATCCTCGGCGCGGCTTTTGCGCGCGGCGAGCCGTACCGCGGCTTCTCCGGCCGTGCCGATGCTGCCGGCGGCGATGTTCTCGCGCGCGCTCATCTCGTAGCGCACGAAATCCTGGAAGATGACGCCGATCTGGCTGTGCAGGTCCTCGACGTTGTACTCGCGGAGATCCACGCCATCCAGCAGGATGCGGCCGGCGGTGGGATCGTAGAGGCGCGTGAGGAGCTTGACCAGCGTGGTTTTGCCCTGTCCGTTTTCGCCGATGAGGGCGATGCGCTCGCCGCGCTCGATGCGGAGGTCGAGGCCATCCAGCACCAGGCGCTCGGTTTTGGGATAGGTGAACGAGACGCGCTCGAAGGAGAAGCCATCGCGGATAGGGCGCGGCGCGGGGATGGCGTCCGGCTTGGAGTCGATGCGCGGCTGGACGCGCAGGAACTCGACGAGGTCGGTGAGGAAGAGGGATTGATCGGCGATGCTGGAGAAAGTCGAGAAGATGTTTTGGATGTTGGTGCTGGCGCCGGCCAGCGCGCCCGCCAGGAATTGCAGCGAGCCCCAACTCAGGCGCCCCAGCACGGTCTGGTAGATCACGTAGGCGTAGGCACCATAATAGGCCGCGGTGCTGAGCAGCGAGAGCAGCGCACTGGCGACGAGGCGCCGGCGCGCGAGGTGGACGTTCTGGTCGTAGAGCAGGTTCGAGAGGCGTGTGTACTCGCCGGAAAGGAAGCCGCTCAGGCCGAAGAGCTTCAGCTCCTTGGCGGATTCCTTGCTGGCGCCGAGGGTGCGCAGGTAGTCGAGCTGGCGGCGGACGGGCGTCTGGCCAATGTTGAGCGAATACCCTTCGAAGGCGAAGTGGCTCTCGCCGAGAAACGCGGGGACCACCGCGATGACGAGCAGCGCCAGCAGCCACGGCGAAAACCAGACGATGCCGATGGAGAGGCTGAGCGCCGTGATGACCTGCTGGACGACGGTGCCGATCGCCTGGACCATGGCGATGCGGTCGGTGGCCTGCACCCGCGCGCGCTCGAGCTTGTCGTAGAAGACCGGATCTTCGTAGGACTCGAGATCCAGGCGCGAAGCGTGCTCCATGACACGGATGCTGACGTGGCGCGTGAAGCGGTCGGCGAGGAGCGCGTCGAAGTAGCCGGTGACGCGTCCGATGAGCGAGCCGAGCACGGCCAAGCCGAACTCCGCGGCCACCAGATACCAGAAGCCGGTGGGCAGCGGGCGGCCGGAAAAGTGGGCCTGCACACCATCGAGGATGCGCTTGGACACCGCCAGCATGGACAGCGGAATGAGCGCGGCGGAGATGCGGCAGACCGCGCCGCCGGAGACTACGCCGCGGCCGGACTGCCAGACGAGAGCTAGCAGCGGAGGGATGTTGCGCAGGGCGCGGATGCGCTCCTTCCAACTCCCCAGGAAGGAATGGGGGGACGCGGCCATTCGGTTTGCTAAGGAATGCACTTGGTATGCCAATAACGCATTACTTTGGTTTACAGGTGCGGATTGTGAAATTTCTTCCTAGCGGCTACAGGATTTTCCGTATGTCAATGGACAAAACGATCTGGTGTGAATCACAACGACGAAAAAATCAACAGGTGGAGCGGTGAACTGCTTCTCCTATTGTAACCGGGGAGCGGGCATACTGGCAGCGTGGTAAGGTGAACGCTATGAACCGCCGAAAGTTTCTGGCGGGCGCGGGCGCGTCGGGCGCTCTGGCGCTGGCCGACAGCAATCCGAAGGTCGATCCCGCGGCGCTCGACCGAGCGGCGGCGCTCCCGGTCCTGAAACGCGAATTGTTTCCATCGCCCGTGGTCATCGATTCGCTGCGTCTGCTCAAGCGCGGCAAGGATTGCATGGTGCACGTGCGGTCCAAGGATGGCGCCGAAGGAATCTCGCTGGTCAATCCGCCGCGCGGGGAATACCTGGGGCCGCTGTTCCATCGCGCGATGGCGCCGAAATTCAGAGGCCGCGACGCGCGCGATCTGGAGCAGATCCTCTGGGACGTGTACCGCGCGAATTACAAGGAATACGGCCTGGATTTGTGGAGCACGCAAGCGTGGTGCGAGTTCGCCGTGCTGGATCTGCTGGGGCGCATCGCGCGGAAGCCGATGGGCGCGCTGATCGGCGACGTGGTGCGGACCGAAGTGGCGTTCTACGTGGCCAGCGGGCGGCGCGATACCACGCCCGAGCAGGAGGTCGATTACCTGAAGATGCTGG
>JAJYLS010000327.1 GCA_021787555.1 Acidobacteriota bacterium
CATGCTCACCACCTGGTACACCGAGCACGCGGTCAGCTTCATCCAGCGCAAGAAGGACAACCCGTTCTTCCTCTACGTTCCGCATTCCATGCCGCACGTCCCTATCTTCGCCAGCGATAAGTTCAAAGGAAAATCTGGCGCCGGCCTCTACGGCGACGTCATCGAGGAAGTCGACTGGTCCGTGGGCCAGATCATGAAGGCGCTCCAGGACAACGGCGTCGCCGACAACACCTTCATCTTCTTCAGCTCCGATAACGGTCCCTGGATTACCTACGGCAACTGGGCCGGCAAAACGCCCTACCGCGAGGCCAAGTTCACCGTTTTCGATGGCGGCACGCGCAGCGCCTGCATCTTGAGCTACCCGGGACGAATCCCCGCCGGCACCACGTCCACCCGAGCCTGGTGCACCATCGACATGATGCCCACGCTCGCGCATCTTGCCGGCGCCAAACTGCCGAATTACCCCATCGACGGCAAGGACGTCTGGGACCTCATCTCCGGCAAGCCGGGCGCCACCAATCCGCACACCTATTATGCGTTCTCCAGCGGCCGGCTTCTCGAAGCGGTCATGACCAGCGACGGCAAATGGAAGCTCCACGTTCCGCACCCCTATCAGACTCTCGTGACGGCCGGCCATGACGGCGCACCCGGCGAGTACCGCAAGACCGAAATCGGCCTCACGCTGTTCGACATGGAGCACGATCCGTACGAGAAGAACAACGTCCTGGAGAATCACACGGACATCGCGCGGAAACTGCTGGCCTATGCCGAAGAGCAGCGCCGCGAATTCTACGCGGACACGCCGCCCTTTCCGCATATCTGAGAGGGTGCTCTAACTCTAACGATTGCCCAAGGTGGGACAGGCGATTCGCTTGGCGATTCGTCTGTCCGCGCTCGCGAGCCGCGAAGCGGCACGCGGTGCGCTCGTGCGGCCCGTGCCAGCCAAACTGAACCGCATTGCTGCTAACTTGAAATCATGCTCACCCGGCGCAGCGTGCTGGCTGCCGCGGCGGTGCCCGTCTTCGGCCGGGCGCCTTCGCTTCCAACGCCCTCTCCGCGGCAACTCCGCTGGCACGCGCTCGAAACCACGGCCTTTCTGCACTTCGGCATCAATACCTTCACCGGAAAAGAATGGGGGTACGGCGACGAAAATCCCAACCTGTTCCAGCCGGCGCACTTCGACGCCGGCGCCATCCTCGCGCCGCTGGCCGATGCCGGGATGCGCGGCGTCATTTTGACCTGCAAGCATCATGACGGCTTCTGCCTGTGGCCTACCGCGACCACGGATCATTGCATCCGCGCCAGCTCCTGGCGAGGCGGCAAAGGCGACGTGGTGCGCGATGTCGCCGATGCCGCGCGCCGCCGCGGCCTCCTCTTCGGCGTCTATCTTTCGCCCTGGGACCGCAACAATCCCCACTACGGCACGCCGCGGTACATCGAAATCTACCGCCGGCAGCTCACCGAATTGCTGACCGGCTATGGAGACATCTTCGAGGTCTGGCACGACGGCGCCAACGGCGGCGACGGCTTCTACGGCGGTGCGCGTGAAAAGCGCATCATCGACAAGCGCACCTATTACGACTGGCCCGGCACCTGGGCGCTGGTGCGCCGCCTCCAGCCCGGCGCGGTCATCTTCAGCGACGTGGGGCCGGACCTGCGCTGGGTGGGCAACGAACGCGGCATCGCCGGCGACCCGTGTTGGGCCACCTACGATCCAGTTGCCCCGGATGGCGGACCCGCCGCGCCCGGCGATGTCCGTGCCAAAGAATCCGCAACCGGCTACCGCCACGGATCGCACTGGATGCCGGCCGAGTGCGACGTCTCCATTCGCCCCGGCTGGTTCTGGCACCAGGATCAGAACGCGCGGGTGAAAACGCCGGCCCAGTTGATCGACCTCTACTACCAGTCGGTCGGGCGCGGAGCGAACCTGCTGCTGAACGTCCCGCCCAACCGCGATGGGCTGCTGAGCGCGGAGGATATGGCTTCGCTCCATGGCTTCGGCGAGTACCGGCGCCGCACCTTTGCCCACCCCGTCCCCCGCGGCGCCGAGTTCAACGTCATCCGCGTGCGCGAAGACATCCGCTATGGCCAGCGCATCGACGAGGCGGTCGTCGAAGTATCCAACGGGCGGGCGTGGGAGCAGATCGCGAACGTCACCAGCATCGGGCCGCGGCGGTTGGTGCGCCTGGGCCGCAGGATGCGCGCGCAGAAACTCCGCCTCCGGGTGCTGAAGTCGTCGGCGCCGCCGAAGATCGCCGAAGTGGCCGCCTTCCTGGAAACTTAGGCCCACGCCAACGCTACCAGGCCAAATCCGCCGCGGCAGCGTTCGAGCGGACCTGGCCAGCATCTTTGCAGCCCGGTATTACGGCAGACACGGTCTCATTTTTGAGGCACCAGGCCAAGGCCCATTGCGCCATGGGAACACCCGCCGGCACTTCCTCCTCTCGAATCCGCTCTACTTCCTCGATATCGCGCCTCAGCCTCTCCGGAGTCATCGTGGAACGAAAATCGTTCGCGGCAAACGCAGCCCCGGCTTTATACTTTCCACTCAACAACCCGCTCGCGAGTGGCACGCGGGCCATAATCCCAAGGCCGTCGCGTTGGGCCGAAGGGAAATATTGCGCTTCCGGACGGCGGTCCAGCCGGTTGTAAATCACCTGTAATACTCTCACTCCGAAACTCCGCGCTTCGCGTGCTTGCGTCTCGCTGCCTTTTCCCAGAATCGATACTCCCAGGTACCGAATCTTTCCGCCGCGCTTCTGTTGTTCGAGCATCGTCCACAGAGCTTCATTCCGGAAGTCCGCGTCCGGTCCCGAATGAAACTGGTAGAGATCGATGGCCTCGACCCGCAGCGCCCGCAGCGAAGCCTCCAACTGAACGCGGACGCCGTCCGGAGAATAATCGTCCGTGCGCCGCATAAAGCTGTGGAATCGATGCCCGAACTTCGTGGCCACAATCCAGCGCGAGCGATCGTGCCGGGAGAGATAATCGCCGATCAACGATTCCGAAAGGTGATCCCCATAGCATTCGGCCGTGTCGATCAGGTTGATGCCACACTCCGCCCCCGCGTCCAATATGGCGTCCGCTTCCGCCTGCGAGTAGTCGTGGCCCCACTCTCCGCCCAATTGCCACGTGCCAATCCCGATCGCCGAAACCTCCCGTCCGGTACTGCCGAGCTTTCGATAGTGCACCAAACGATCTTACCGAATTCGCCCGGCCCCGGCCGCCTGAGCCGGGTCGGGTTCGGAAGTATTAGAATTCGAGGAAAGGGATGCTGTAGAGACTCGGAGGAATTTCAATGAATCGCAGGACTGCGTGTTTTCTCATTTCTTCCACTCCCGCGCTGGCCGCGGATCTCCTGAGCGGGATGTCCGAGGAGCCCCCTCGGACCTGGATCGGGCCGGACTTCTGGAGCAATCCGCTACAGGACTGGCGCTTCCGCAACCAGCGTATGGAATGCGCCGTCTCCGGCGGGGACCGGCATGTTTACATCCTCACGCGGGAGTTGTCCGCCCGTCCGCAGAAAGCCGTGCTGCAAGTGCAACTGGGCCGGCTCGATGAAGACCAGGCGCCGCTCGGCGAAGGCTTCGCCGGCTTCCGCATCGGCATTAAAGGCAAATTCCACGATTACCGCGATAGTGCGGTTTATGGTCTGGGCCTCAATGCGGGGGTTCTGCACGACGGCCGGCTGTTTATCGGAGATCCCGCCGCCGCCGCGCCCGTTCCCGGGTTTCCCCGCGACCTCCAACTGGTGCTGGAACTGGCGCCCGCCGGTTCGGCGTACGAAGCGCGGCTTAGCGCGCGCGACGGTCAGGGTCGTACCCTCGCATCCACGTCCCGAACCGGCATTGCGCCCTCGCTCGTCCAGGGTGGCATCGCCGTCGTGTGCAGCGCCGGCCCGCACGACGTTTCGCAGAAGGACAGCGACTTGCACGCCACCTACGGCGGCCTCGTGATGGCCAACCGAAACCGCGGCGGAAACTGGCGGTTCTGGTTCCGCGATCTCCAGGTCGGCGGCGATAAGATCGACGAGCACCCGGAACGTGCCTTCGGCCCGATCCTCTGGGCCATGTACACGTCCAGCGCCAACGTCCTGAAGTTGACCGCGCAGATGGCGCCCGTGGGCGCTCGCGCCGAGCAGGTCCATCTCCAGGTCCGCCAGAACGGCCGCTGGCGGACGGTGTCTTCTTCCGGCATCGACCCGCTGGCCTGCACCGCGACTTTCCGGGTTGCCGGCTGGAATCCCGCCGCCGATACTCCCTACCGCGTCACCTACCGCATGGATGGCGACCGCAGTTTCGGAGGTCTCATCCGCCGCGACCCGGTCAGCGCGCGCAAAGTCACGGTTGCCGTGCTTTCCTGCCTGAACGACTTCGGCTTCCCGCACACCGATCTTCTCGCCTCTATCCGGCACTTCAAGCCGGATATCGCCGCATTCGAAGGCGACCAGATTTACGAACGCACCGGCAGCTACGGCATCGAGCGTCTGCCGCTGGAGCGCGCCGCACTCGACTACCTCAGAAAGTGGTTCCTGTTCGGCTGGGCCTTTCGCGACGTGATGCGCGACACGCCCAGCATCTGCATGCCCGACGATCACGACGTCTTCCACGGCAACGTTTGGGGCGCCGGCGGCAAGCACGCGGACGGGACCGGACAAGTCGGGCAGGACAGCGGCGGCTATCTCGAACCGGCCGCCTGGGTCAACATGGTGCAGCGCACGCAGACCAGCCATCTCCCCGATCCTTACGACCCCACGCCGGTGCTGCAAGCGATCGGCGTCTATTACACCGAGCTGCGCTGGGGCGGCGTTAGCTTCGCCATTCTGGAAGACCGCAAATGTAAGTCGGCGCCGAAGGTAATGTTGCCTGAGGCGAGGATCGTCAACGGCTGGGCGCAAAATCCGGAGTATCGTCCGGCGCGCGATGGCGATGCCCCCGGCGCCCATTTGCTCGGTCCGCGGCAGTTGAAATTTCTGGATGCCTGGGCGCAGGACTGGCGCGGCGGCATCTGGATGAAAGTAGCCTTCTCCCAGACGCTCTTCAGCAATCTCGCCACCATGCCTCCGCCCGCCACCGCCGACTCCATCGATCCCAGGCTGCCCATTCTCAAACCGGGTGAGTATGCCCAAGGCGATGTGCTCGCCGCCGATCACGATTCCAACGGCTGGCCGCAATCCGGCCGGAACGCTGCGTTACGCGCCTGGCGGCGCTGTTCCGCGGTGCACCTTTGCGGCGACCAGCACCTGGGCAGCACGATCCAATACGGCGTCGACGAGTGGAACGATGCGGCCTTCGCCATGTGCAGCCCCGCCATGTCGAATATTTTTCCGCGCCGCTGGTTTCCGCCGCATCCCGGCCGGAATCCTCTGCCGCACGGCCCGCGGAACACAGGCGAGTATCTCGACGGCTTCGGGAATAAAATGACCGTGCATGCGGCCTTCAACCCGCGGCAAAGCGCGCCGGAGCCCGACCTCCTGATGGACCGGTCGCCGGGCGTTGCCATTGCCGAATTCGACCGCGAGGATCGCACCATCGCGTTGACCGTCTGGCCTCGCCGCACCGATCCTTCACAACCGGGAGCGCGCCCCGCCGGCGGCTGGCCGGTTCGGATCCACCAACTCGACAACGGCTGGTCTCGTACGCGCTACCAACTGCCCGCGGTAACCGCCGACGGCCGCCGCGATTTTTGTATCCAGGTGCGGCGCGAACCCGAAGGGGAAATCGTCTATACCCTGCGCATCCAGGGCGAGCGCTTCACACCTCCCGTCGATCATGCCGGAACCTATTCGGTGCGCGTCTTCGATCCCGACACCGGATTCGACACCACGCCTCGACCGGTCACCGCGCAAAAGAAAGTATGATCTTGCCAAACTAAACCGGTCAGTTTTCGACCAGCTTTCCGAGGTGATCTATCACCAGAAACTCGACTAGACCGAAGTTCCCCTAAGAAATAAGCCGCAATTCGCGGGCAATCCATTGATTCTTTTAGTACATAGCTCTAATTTTCGAGCGGCATAATGTTCCCATGTAAATGCC
>JAJYLS010000328.1 GCA_021787555.1 Acidobacteriota bacterium
CGGTGATGTCACTAGTAGATGAGCGCATGGTCCTCAGTTCCATTCGTAGATTCGGTAGGTCTTATACCGCCTGGCCCCCATCACCTGAAGGGAGCGATTCATCAGAACGTTGTCTTCCAAGATCCACGACATTTCGCAATCGCCGTAGCCCAACTTCCGGGCATTCCGAACCAGCGTCGCGTAAAACCCCGCGGCCACCCCCGATGCGCGGTACTCCTCCGTCACCCCCAATGCGAGAACTCGCACACTCCGTATCAAACGTTGATAATACAGGATTTTGAGGAGCCCTGTGGGGAGCAGTCTGCCGCGCGCGGGCTTCAGCGCCTGATTGATGTCCGGGAGGGCCAAAGCGAATCCCACCAGTTTCCCATCCACCTCTCCCATCAGCACCAGCTCGGGCTTTAGAATCTGCTTCATTTCCTTGCCCATGGCAAGGAACTCTTCGCGCGACATGGGCACGAATCCCCAGTTGCGTTCCCATGCTTTATCGTAGACCTGCCAGACGCGCTCCACTTCGTTGGCGAAATCCTTCATGTCGATCGGCCGGACGCGCACGTGGTGCTTGCCCAGCACACGGTCCGCCACGCGCTCGATCTTCTCCGTCGCGATCGCCTGCGTGCTGCTGAGATAAGCCACCAGGTCCTTGGCCTTTTTCAGCCCCGCGTGCTCCATCAGCTCGGGGTAATAGCGCGGGTTGTAAGGCATCATGATCATGGGGCCGGAATCGAAGCCGTCGACCAGCATGCCGCATTCGTAATTCATCGAGGGATTGACGGGACCGCGCATGAACTCCGCGCCGCGTCCGGAGAGCCATTGCCGCGCATGGGCGAGCAGCGCCCCGGCCACCGCCGGGTCGTTGACGCTCTCGTAAAAACCGAAAAAGCCGGCTCTCTCGCCGTGGAAGCGGTTGTGCCCCCGATCGAGGATCGCGGCGATGCGGCCCACCACGCGGCCATTCTGGCGCGCCACGAAAAACTCCGTGTCGGCATTGGCATAGAAAGGATGCTTGGCTCGGTCCAGCAGTTCCTTCACGGCAATGCGCAGAGGAGGCACCCAGTGCGGGTCGTCGCGGTACAAGGTGTACGGCAGCTCAATGAACCGCTTCAACCCCTGCTTGCCATCGACCGCAACGATCTCAGTGCCACCCAAGCGCTATGCCTCCATGGAGAGTTTCCGGTAAAACACGGGAGCCGCGACAATCAGGATACACGCCACGCCGGCCCCCGCCAGCAGATCAACCGTATAGTGGTATCGAAGATAAACTGTAGCAAAAATGAGGAGCGGAGTGTAAGCAAAATAGGCCCAAAACACCCGTTTCGAGAACATTCGGCTGCCCCACCACGCCAGGATGGTGAGTTCCGTGTGGCCGCTCGGAAAGCAGTCGTAAGCCGCAGATTCCAGACGGTCGAGCGTCGCGCGCATGCCACGAAACATCCACAACCCCTGTAACGGCGCGTGTTGCAAATGTTTTAGCAAGAAGCGCGGTCCCCGCGCGGGGACCACCAGGTAACCAATGTAAGATATCAGGAAGCCGAGCGCAATCAGGAATGCGTAGTATTGAAATTGCGCCATGCGGCCCTTTTTCCACAGCAGGAAAGCCACCAGCAGCACCGCCGGAACGAAAAGCGTGTAGGCGACCTGCAACATCTCGGTCAGGAGCGGCGTTGCAATGCGCTCCAGCCACACCGTGGGATACGCGTACCAGATGCGAAAATCGAGTCCCGCCAGGAAACGGTCGTAATCGCTGCGGTGAACCGCAGGAACCAGCACGGCCATCTCCTTGTAACACCATGCGACGTAAATCACCGGGTACCAGTTCCGGAAAACTCGCGTAGTGAAATTGGGGCGCTTGATTTCGAAGGCCAGCACAGCCATGAATACGGCATGCAGCGCGAGCAGATGGGGGGCCTCCGGCAGGTTTTTCCACCACACCAGGATGAGGACGGTGGTGAAGGTGAAATAGGCAATGATGATGCGGTCGACGGGCCAGAGGCGGCGCGACCCGGGATTCAATACTTCAGCCAACCGGCCTCCTTGTACCACGCCAGCGTGCGCGCGATGCCCGTCTCGAGCGGCGTGCGCGCCCGGAAGCCCAACTCGGCGGCGGCGCGTCGCGGATCGCACGTCCAGCAGGCGTAGCGCGCTTCCGTCACCTTGTCGCGCGAGACAATGCCCGGCCGGCCGGTGGCGCGCGCCCCGAGGTCCGCGCAGGCTCCCACCGCGTATGCCACGGCTCCGGGAACCGCGACGCGGCGCACGCGCACGCCCATGATACCCGCGGCGGTTTCCGCCAAGCCGCGCCAGGAGACTGGCTGGGGGTGCGCCATGAAATAATCGCGGCCCTGGGCCGCGGGATGGGCGGCGGCCGCGAGCAACCCTTCCACCAGGTCCTCGACGTAAATCGCGCTGAACCAGCGGGCCCCCTGGGCGTCGCCTCCGGAGATATCGAGAAACCAGCCGCCGGCGATCGATTTCAGAATCTGGAACACGCCGGTATCGCGCGGCCCATAGACCACCGGCGGCCGCACGATCACGGATTGCGGCAGAAGCGCGCGCACGATGCGCTCGGCTTCCAGCTTGGATTTGCCGTAATGGCTCGGCGGATGCGGCGCGGCCTCTTCGGCGAGCGGCGCGCCATCCAGGCTTGGCCCCACCGCCGCCAGCGAACTGACGTGCACGAAGCGGTTCACGGGCCCAGAGGGAGCCCCCGCCGCCGCGCGTGCCAGCGTTTCCGTGGCGCGCGCGTTTCCGCCGTAGTAATCGGCGGGCCGCAGCGCCTTGGTAACGCCGGCAAGGTGGATCACGGTATCCACGCCGCGCAGCGCTTCCGCAACCCCTTCACCGGTCACGAGATCGCCGAAGGCGGCTTCCACGCCCGCGGGCAGTTCCGCGTTCTTGCGGCGCACCAGCACGCGCAGCGGTTTGGGCGCGCACTCCAGCAGTTGGCTCCCGATGAAGCCGGTTCCGCCAGTGACCAGCAGCATTACTGCGGCGTGCTGCGGAAGACTACTTCCCCGAAGTAGCTCTCCGCCACCGAGCCGGTGTGCTGCGAATTGATCTGAATGCGCAGCCCCTTGATCCGCGGCGCGGCCTTTCCGTAAGCGCGCTGGTAATCGGCCTCCAGGTTGTGGATCTCCGGAATCCAGCGGTTCTCGTCCGTGCTTCCCGACCGGCAAACCACCGCGAAGATGTGCACCAGCGGCACAAAGCTCGCGCTCTGCGCGGTTCCCTTGGGCGCGTTGCTGTCCCAGATGTAGCTGAGCACGTGGCGGTCGGCAAATGCCACCAGCACCTGGGCGGCCTGGTCGTCCGTCGCCGCGTGGCGAAAGTCGCCGCGCGCGGGCAGTTCCGTGACTTTCCAGCGCCACGAAAGATAGGGCATCTGGCGCGGGTCCACGTCCACGCCGCGCTCCAGCGCGAAGGAAGACTTGATGCTCTTCAGGTGCAGGCACGGGATATCGCCCTGTCGGCAGACGGAGATGTCCGGCTTCCCGTGGTTCACTTTGATCTGCCAACTCTCCGGCAGTCTGCCGGCACTCCACGCCGCGGTGTCGAGGACAATGCATGCCATTTGAGACGCGCGCGCCGGAAAAATGCAGACGAAACCGCACACTACAAGGGCGCTGACGAACAGGAGCTTTTTCAAATGACCTCGCAGGACCGAGTGACCTGTATTCTCTAATACTATCGCATGATTCACAGACATTTGTCAGCAGCGGAAGTGCCCCAACCCGGGCGGCACATCATGGAAAGTGTGCGGAAGCGCTTTCAAAATTCACGTAATTAACAGGAATTAACGCCGGGATCTCAGTCCTCGAAAAGTGCGATTCCCCATTTCTTGCGCCGCTCGTAAAAATAGGCGCTTATGACCATGTGAAGTCTTGAGTGATCGAATTCTCCCACGTTCCGCTCCACGACCACGCCGTCCACATAATCGCAATCGGGGTCGTAGCTGGTCGACAGGTATTCGCGCATGCTGATGAGTTCGCCGGTTCGCATGGCGGTTTCAGAATAGCAGATCGACCAAACAAGAAAGCCGGCAGCCGCACTAAGGCAGCCGCCGGCCTGGAACTACACGCGGAGTTACTCCGCCAGACTTTCCTCTCCCGTGTCCTCGGGCAGCCCGCCGGCATATTGCAGGCGGGTCTCCTCATCGTAGCCGGGAATGGCTTCGAGCGATGCCTCGACCGCGGGCTCTTCCACCACGTCCTCGCCGGCGATCTTCACCTGCCGGTAGTACTCCATGCCGGTGCCGGCCGGGACCAGGCGGCCCATGATCACGTTCTCCTTGAGTCCCCGCAGGTAGTCGACCTTGCCGTTGATGGCGGCTTCGGTGAGCACGCGCGTGGTCTCCTGGAAGGACGCCGCCGAGATGAACGAATCGGTCGAGAGCGAGGCCTTGGTGATGCCCAGCAGCACGGCCTTGCCCTGCGCCGGGCGCCCGCCCGCCTCCACCGTCTTCAGGTTCTCGCCGCGGAACTTGAACTTGTCCACCACTTCCTCGGGCAGGAACTCCGTGTCGCCGATATCTTCGACCTTCACCCAGCGCATCATCTGGCGGACGATGGTTTCCAGGTGCTTGTCGTTGATGTTGACGCCCTGCAAGCGGTAGACTTCCTGAATCTCGTTGACCAGGTACTTTTGCAGTTCCTTTTCGCCGAGCACATCCAGAATGTCGTGCGGGTTGCGCGGACCGTCCATGAGCGGCTCGCCGGCTTTCACCCGCTCGCCCTCCTGGACGTTGATGTGCACGCCGCGCGGCAGCGAGTATTCGCGCTGCTCGCCGTCGTCGCCCACCACGAAAATCCGGCGCTGGCCCTTGGTGACTTCGCCGTACTTCACCACGCCGTTGATCTCCGCGATGATGGCCGTCTCGCGCGGCTTGCGCGCTTCGAACAGCTCCACCACGCGCGGCAGACCGCCGGTGATGTCCTTGGTCTTGGTGGTCTCGCGCGGGATCTTGGCAATCACGTCGCCGGCGTGAACTTCCTCGCCGTCGCGCACCATCAGGTGGGCGTGGGTCGGCAACAGGTACTTCTTACGGTCGCCGCGCGCCGTGCCCGATTCCGCGCGGACTTCGATCGTCGGCTGCCGCTTCTCGTCGGGCGAATCCATCACCACGAGCTGCGGCCTGCCGGTGACTTCGTCCACCTGCTCCTGGAGCGTGAGGCCATCGATCAGGTCGCGGAAGTGAACCGTGCCGCTGACTTCCGTCAGAATCGAGAAGGTGTACGGGTCCCACTCGAGCAGGATCTGATTGCTCTTCACGGGAGCGCCGTCTTCGACCGTGATTTTGGCGCCATAGACCACGTCGTAACGCTCTCTCTCTCGCCCCTTCTCGTCCACCACCACGATCTTGCCATTGCGGTTCATCGCGACGATTTCGCCGGCCTTGCTGCGCACCGTCTGGATCCCGAGGTATCGCGCGAAGCCGTCGGATTTCGCGTCCTGCGTGGACTGCTCGCTGACGCGCGTGGCCGTGCCGCCGATGTGGAACGTTCGCATGGTCAGCTGCGTGCCGGGCTCGCCGATGGACTGCGCCGCGATCACGCCGACCGCTTCGCCACGCTCCACCAGCCGGCCCGTCGCCAGGTTGCGGCCATAGCAGGCCACGCACACGCCGCGCTTCGATTCGCAGGTGAGCACCGAGCGGATCTTCACGCGCTCGATGCCGGCCGCCTGAATCGCCGCGGCCAGGTCTTCCGTGATCTCCTGGTTGACCGCCACGATGACGTTGCCTTCGTAGTCCTTCTGGTCTTCGAGAGCCACGCGGCCCACGATGCGGTCGCGCAGCGGCTCGATGATTTCACCGGATTCGACGATCGGCTCCACGTAGATGCCTTCCGTGGTTCCGCAGTCGTTCTCAGTGACGATCACGTCCTGCGCCACGTCCACCAGGCGCCGCGTCAGGTAGCCGGAATCGGCGGTCTTCAACGCGGTATCCGCCAGGCCTAGA
>JAJYLS010000028.1 GCA_021787555.1 Acidobacteriota bacterium
GCTTCGTTGAACGTCTTGCCGGCATCGGTCGAACGCCACGGGCTGCTGTTGGCCACGAAGACTTCATCGGGGTTGGTGGGCGAAACGGCCAGGCGGATGTAATAGCCGGCGCGGCCGATGAGCGGGCGCGCCCAGCTTGCCGTGGTCCAGTTTTCACCGCCATCGTCGGAGCGCCATAGCGAGCCCTGATCGGCGGTTTGGATCAGCGCATAGACGCGCTTGGAATTTTTGGCGGCCACCGCCACATCGATTTTGCCGACCGGAGATTTCGGCAGGCCGTGGCCTTCGAGGCGCCTCCAATGCGCGCCGCCATCGTGCGTGACGTAGACCGCGCTGCCCGGGCCGCCGCTGAACATGGCCCAGGTGTGCATCTCCACCTGCCACATACCGGCGAAGAGGGTATCGGGATCGTTAGGGTCCATAGCCAGACCGGAGCAGCCGGTGTTGGCGTCGGCGAAGAGCACGCGCTGCCAGGTCTGGCCGGCATCGGTGGTACGGAAGACGCCGCGCTCCTGCTGCGGGCCTGTGGTGCGGCCGAGGGCGCAGGCGTACACGATGCGCGGGTCGGTGGGATGGATGACGATGCGGCCGATGCGCCCGGTTTCGTCCAGGCCCATGTGCTGCCAGGTGGCGCCGGCATCGGTGGATCTGTAGACGCCGTTGCCCATCATGTCAACGTCGCGGATGGCCCACGCTTCGCCGGTGCCCGCCCAGACGGTCTTGTGATCGGAAGCGGAGACGGCCAGCGCACCGATGGCCTGCACGGGCTGCGAGTCGAAGATCGGAGCCCAATGCGCGCCGCCGTCGGTGGATTTCCAGACGCCGCCCGAGGCCGCCCCGGCGTAGTAAGTGGACGGGTCGCCGGGAACGCCGGCAATAGCGGCGATGCGATTGCCCACCGCCGGCCCCATGAAGCGGAATTCCAGCGGCTCGAATGCCTCGCCTCCGCCCCGGCGTTGGGCGGGGAGCCCGCTGGACCCAGCGGCGCAGGCGAGCGCTGCCAGCAGGGCTATCCGGCGGATGGAAACTTCGGTCAATCGCATGGGTTAGTCCTTCTTCTCCGCAAAATCCCCAGTATAATGCCCGGGTCGTGGAACATTCTCCGCACGCCTGCGTATAGTCTGCTGAAGGAGGCGTCATGTTTGCGAAATGCGCGGCAACGCTCGGGGCTGTGGTGTGCATGGCCGGCTGCATGGTCGAACCGGCGGGACCGGCACACCACGAGTTTCAGGCGGTCGATCGCGACAAAGCCGGGGTGGTCCGGGTGAACCTGAATTTCGGCGCGGGGCGGCTCATCGTCGGCAGCGGCACGGAGAAATTGATGCGCGCCGATTTCACCTACAACGTGCCGGCGTGGAAGCCGGAAGTGGATTACCACAGCACCGCCGGCGAGGGCAACCTGACAATCAGTCAGCCGGACAGCCACGGCCCGCACATCGGTAGCTCTCACAATGAATGGGACCTGCGGCTGAACCGCGACGTTCCAATGCAAATCCGCGTGCACATGGGCGCCGGCGATGCGGACCTGGACCTGGGCAGCCTGGCGCTGCGCGGCGTGGAAGTGGACATGGGAGTCGGCAAGCTCAATCTCGATTTGCGCGGAATGCCCAAACAGGATTACAGCGTGCGCGTGCGCGGCGGCGTGGGCGATGCCACGGTCCGCCTTCCGGCGGATGTGGGCGTGGACGCGCGCGCGGCGGGCGGCATCGGCGAGATCCGCGCACCGGGCCTGCGCTCCTCGAACGGCCGCTACTTCAACGACGCCTATGAAACCGCCAAGGTGCGCATCCACCTGGACATTCAGGGCGGTGTGGGATCCGTGCGGCTGATTTCGGAGTGATGCCGCGCGCTACTTCTTCTTGAGTTCCGCCTGCAACTGGCGATACGCTTCTTCCTCGTAGTTGGTCTTGAGGCGCTCGCGGCCTGCCGCGTGCGGGTCGCCGGGACGCGGTCCCTGCCGGCTCAGCGCGCGGCCCAGCAGCGCGGTGGCTTCCGCATCGTTGGCATTGCGCTCCAGCACCGCACGAAAATTCTTCGCGGCGGCGCCGTACTGAAACGTGCGCCATTGTTCATACCCTAGGTTGAAGTGGTAATCGGGATCGCTGTCGTCGCCTTCCACGGCTTTCCTGAAGCTCGCGATGGCCGCTTCCGGCTGCTGCTGCCGCGATTGCGCCGCGCCGAGATCGTTATAGACCTCGTTCAGCGGAACCGACGCCGCCACGAGCTGAAACGACTGCGCCGCCCCGGCGAAATCGCCGTTGTTGTAACGGCACAGCCCCAGGAAAAACTGCGCCTCCAGATAATGCGGATCGGCCGCATTCACGCGCGCGAACCATCCCGCGGCGCTCTTATAATCTTTTTTCTCCCAGAACATTTTGCCGAGTTGGAAGCACGGCTGGGAATAGTGCTCGTCGAGTTGCACCGCATGGGTGAACAACCGCAGGCGCTGATCGGCCGACGACGCGAGCAGCCCGCGGATGTAGCTTTCCACCGCGTCGATGCGCACCGGCGGGTGCGCCTTGAGGAACTCCTGCTCGGAGGGCGCGGTTTGGGGATCGAGTATTTCGAGCGTCTGCCAGCCGAGATGCGCTTCGAGCCCGGCCAGGTCTTCCAGCGCGCCGCTCTCGCCGAACTCCGGCCCCTGCCGCGTGTGCTTGAGGTCGATCATGCGCGCGTGGATGCGGATGGGGGCTTTGATCTGCGGGCCGTCGGCCGCCGTGACCTCGTATTCGCCATAGATCACGCGCGAAGCGTCGAGAGCCTCGCCGAGCTTGATGACGGAAGCGTGGGTGAACTCCGCGCCCGGCCGCAGCGAGGCGCGCCGGTAGCCCTCCAGCGTGTCCGACCGGTGCAGCACCAGCAGCCCTTGCGACGCCAGCGCATCGCGGACGGTCTCGGCGATGCTCTCGCCGATCCAATCCAGGTTGGGCGCCTTCGAGTGATTGAAGAACGGGATCACCAGCACGGTCTCGGCCCTCAGGGCGCCGAGGAAGACCAATGCCAGCAGGAGCAAACGCGGCATGCCATTTCAGTGTGACACAAACACAGCGTGCCCCCGGATTACCCCGCAGCGCTGTGACGTTACGTTCTCTCTTATCGGCAAAACGATTGGGAGCCGCTGACCGCGAAATGTGATAAACACAACGTTGTGGAACTCGTAATTGTTCTTTGGCTGCTGTTCGGGATATGCGCCGCGCTTGTGGCCAGCAACCGAGGCGAAAGCGGATGCCTATGGTTCGGCCTTGGAGTCTTACTCGGACCAATCGGTCTCGCACTCGCCTTCTTTACGGGCGTGAAGTGCCCAAAATGTGCGAGCCGAGTCAGCCGCGACGCCACGGTTTGCCCGAGCTGCGGACATACGATGGGGGCGGATACAGGCCCCCAGAAGGGCACCATCTACACCGAATCGGAGCTGGAAGCCATGCGCGCCTCGGCGCCGGCACCCCGCGGTCCGCGCGGCATCATCTACACCGAGTCGGAGCTAGAGGCCATGAGGACGCCTGCGGCTCAGGAGACAGCATCATTGCGCCCGCACGAGCCGACGAAGCGATGTCCCTTCTGTGCGGAGACCATATTGGCAGCCGCCAAGAAATGCCGATACTGTGGCGAGTTCCTCGACTGGCCGTCTTCCTCCCCCTGAAGAGGCGAGCCCTCCCATAGCTGTGGCCGCTTGGACCTCGCCCGCCTCGAAATGAGGGAATGACGGTGTCTCGGCTTTTCAGAAGGCAATGGCGCGGTCCTTGTCGATCTCTCCTTGCAGCCGAGGCTTGCCCGCTGGTTCCACGACCACGTCCACTTTGGAGTCCAAAATTTCCGCCAGCCGGCCTTCGAGCTGCTCCAGATGGCCGAAGAAGGCAAGGCCGGGTTTCGAAAAATTTCTACCAAGCTGCACCGCAACATCGACATCGTGGGCCGGAGTCTCGCCCCGCGCCACTGAACCAAAGAGGGACGCGCCTTCAACGCCGAGTTGCCGAAGCTCCCGTTCGTGATCCCGCAGGATGGCGATGGCCCGCTCGCGTTCCATGGCCTTATTGTGCCACACGGTCTGCTTGCCCAAGCACGCGTCTCAAAAACCGGCCCGTGTGGGATTCCTCGACGGCCGCCACCTGCTCCGGCGTCCCCACCGCCACCACCGTGCCACCGCGCGCCCCGCCTTCCGGCCCGAGGTCGATCACCCAATCCGCCGCCTTGATCACATCCAGGTTGTGCTCGATCACGATCAGGCTGCCGCCGTTTTCGATCAGCCGCTGGAAACTCTTCAGTAACTTCGCGATGTCATCGAAGTGCAGCCCCGTCGTCGGCTCGTCGAAGATGAACAGCGTGCCCTCGCAGCTTGCCAGCGCGAGATGTGCCGCCAGTTTCACGCGCTGCGCTTCGCCGCCCGAAAGCGTGGTCGCCGATTGGCCCAGCCGCAGGTAGCCGAGCCCCACGTCGTCCAGCACTTCCAGCCGCCGCACCAGCCGCGGCGATGCGTAAAAGAACTCCATGGCCTCGCGCACCGTGAGCTGCAACACCTCATGAATATTCAGCCCGTTGTAGCGGATGTCCAGAATCCCGCTCTTGTAGCGCGTGCCCTTGCACTCGTCGCAGATCAGCTCCACGTCCGCCAGGAACTGCATCTCCACCGTCACGGTGCCATCGCCCTGACAGGTCTCGCAGCGCCCGCCGGGAATGTTGAACGAAAAATGCCCGGCCGTGTAGCCGCGCTTTTCGGCGTCGCGCGTCGAGGCGAACAGCCCGCGGATCAGGTCGAACGCCTTGATATACGTCACCGGGTTCGAGCGCGGCGTGCGCCCGATGGGCGATTGGTCGATCATCACCGTATTGGCGATCGGCCCCGCGCCGTCCACGCGCTTGCAGGCCATCTGCGCACCCGTGCTTTCCAGCGCCTCGGCGGCATCGTCGAATTCCGCGTCGTGGTCCGATTCGCGCGCCTTGTGCAGCGCTTCGAGCGAGCGGAAGATCACGTCGTGCACCAGCGTGGATTTGCCCGAGCCCGAAACGCCCGTCACCACTACCAGCATGCCCAGCGGAATCTCCACGTCGATGTTCTGCAAATTGTGCACGCGCGCGCCGGAAAATCGCAGCATGCGCTTGGGATTCACCTTGCGCCGCGGCACGCCCGGCCGCGAAACGCGCAACTCGCCGCGCAGATAGCGCGCCGTGAGCGAGCCGTTGCCATTGGCCATCAGCTTCTTCAGCGGCCCCTCGAACACGATCTTGCCGCCGTGCTCGCCGGCGCCGGGACCCAGGTCGATGATGTGGTCCGCCGCGCGCATCACGTCCGGGTCGTGCTCCACCACCAGGATCGTGTTGCCCAGTTCGCGCAGTTCTTCGAGAATGCGGATCAGCCGCCCCGTGTCGCGGCTGTGCAGCCCGATCGATGGCTCGTCCAGCACGTAGCACGCGCCCACCAGCCGCGAGCCCAGGCACGTGGCAAGTTGAATCCTCTGCGCCTCGCCGCCCGAGAGCGTCGCCGAAAGCCGGTCCAGCGTGAGGTAATCCAGCCCCACGTCGTTCAAAAATTTCAGCCGCTGCCGGATCTCCACCAGAATCTTATCCGCAATCGCCGCCTCTTCCGCCGTCAGTTCCAGCGTGTTGAAGAACTGGCACGCCTCGGCGATATTCATCCGCACGATCTCCGCCATGTTCTGGGCGCCCACCCGCACGTAGAGCGCTTCCTTCCGCAGCCGCGCGCCTTTGCACTCCGGGCACAGCGCGTAGCCGCGGTAGCGGCTCATGAACACGCGCACGTGCAGCTTGTATTTTTTCGATTCCAGGTAATCGAAAAACCGGTGGATGAACTCGTCCACCGCCGCCTGTTCGCTCTCCTTCAGGTCGCAGTAGGGCGTGCCCATGCGCACCGCCCGCCTCACCGTGCTGCGTTTGAAATTGGCCAGCCAGGCGCGGTATTTCGGCTTGGTCCACGGCTCCACGGCGCCCTCTTCCAGCGAGAGCGCCGGATTCGGGATCACCCGCCCCATGTCGAAATCGATGGTGTTGCCGAACCCCTGGCAGCGCGGGCAGGCGCCGAACGGCGAATTGAAGCTGAACAGGATCGGCTCCGGCGGGTTGAATTCCATCCCGCAGGTCTTGCACTGGAATTTTTCGTTGAACCGCAATCGCCGCGCCGTGCCGGCCTCTTCGAAAATCACCTCGCCGGCTTCGCGGTAGCAGGTCTCGATCGTATCCACCAGCCGTTGATGCAAATCCGGCGCAATCGCCACCCGGTCCACCAGCGCGTACAGGTCTTTTGAAAAATCGATATCCAGCAGAGATTCCGGCGTGGAAAACTCGAACAGCCGCCCGCCCTGAAACAGGCGGTTGAAACCTTTCCGCCGCAGATCGAAAAGATGGTCGCGGAGATTGGCCGGCGAAGCGCCCGGCCCCGCCTGCACCGCAAACAGCGCATACCACCGCGATCCCTCCGGCTGCTCCAGCATGCGCGCGGCGGCTTCGTCCACGGTGTCTTTGCGCACGCGCGTGCCGCATTGCGGGCAGAACGTCTGCCCCACCCGCGCGAACAGCAGCCGCAGGAAGTCGTAGCATTCCGTGGACGTGGCCACCGTCGAGCGCGGGTTCCGGCTCGTATTTTTCTGCCGGATGGCCACCGCCGGCGTGATGCCGTCGATATCGTCCACCTCCGGTTTTTCCATCCGCTCCAGGAACTGCCGTGCGTAGGCGGAGAGCGATTCCACGTACCGCCGCTGGCCCTCCGCGTAGATCGTGTCGAACGCGAGGGAGGATTTTCCCGACCCCGAAACCCCCGTGATCACGGTCAACTGGTTATGGGGAATGGAAAGCGAAATGTCCTTGAGGTTATGGACCCGCGCACCGCGAATCCGGATGGAATCTTGCACCCGAATTCCAGTATACCGGGCCTGTTACGACCTGGCTTTCTCGACCGCTTCGGTCAGCTCCGGAACCACCTGGAAGAGGTCGCCCACGATCCCGTAATCGGCCACTTCGAAGATGGGCGCGTCAGGGTCCTTGTTAATGGCGACGATCGTGCGCGAGCCCTTCATGCCAACCAAATGCTGAATCGCCCCGGAGATGCCCACGGCTACATACAGCTTGGGCGCAACCGTCTGGCCGGAGCTGCCCACCTGCCGCTCCATCGGCAGCCAGCCGGCGTCGCAGATGGGGCGCGAGGCCGCCAGTTCCGCGCCGAAGGCGTCCGCCAGCTTCTGCACCAGCGGGATGTTGTCCGCTTCCTTGATGCCGCGGCCCACCGAAACGATGATCGCCGCCGCCCCCAGGTCCACCGCGCGCGCCGCTTCGCGGAAGGGCGCCTGCGGTTTCGTGCGGATGTCCGCGGCCGCAAGCTGCGGCGCAAAATTCTCCACCGCCGCCGAACCGGCCGCCAGCAGGTCCGCGCGGTAAGCGCCCGCCTGCAACGAGGCGAACTGCGGCGCCTCGTCCGCGAAGCGGTAGTCCGCGTTCACCTTGCCCTGAAAGAGCTGCCGCACCAGCACCAGCTCGCCGTTTTCCACGCGGTGCGCAATCACGTCGCTCACCGCCACGCGGCCCAACGAGGTCGCCAGCTTGGGCAGAAAATCGCGGACCTGGTACGTATGCGGGAAGATCGCGAGCGCCGGCTTGACCTTCTCCACAAGCTGCCGCAGGGCAATGGCGTAGGCGTCCGGCGTGTAGTCCTGGAGCAGGTCGTGCTCGACCGCGTAGACCTTCTCGAACTGTCTGCCCGCCATTTCCGCCGCCAGGCTTCCGATTCCCTGCCCCGCCACCGCCGCGCTCGCGGTGGTGTTCAGCTCCTTGGCGAGTTGCTGCGCCGCCGCCGCGGTCTCGAACGACATGCGGTTCCAGGCGCCGCCGCGCTGTTCCAGAATGGCCAGAATGCTCATAAAACGCGCGCCTCGAATTTCAGTTTTTCCACGAGCTGCACGGCGGCCTCCTTGGGAGTGCCGTCGAGCAACTGCGTGTGCTTGGTGCGCTGCGGAAGATACGCGCGCTCCAGTTTGATGCCGGGCGAGCCGGCCGCGACTCCCAGGTCCGCGGCCGCCACGCGCCGCACCTCCTTGCTCTTGGCCTTTTTGATGCCCATAAGCGTGGCGTAGCGCAGCTTGCTGAAACCGGATTGAATGGTGAGCAGCGCCGGCAGCGGCATCTCGACGTGCTGGAAAAAGCCGTCTTCCAATTCGCGCTTCACGCGGATTCCGCCGGCCTGCACGTCCACCTGCATCACGATGGTGGCGTGCGGCAGGCCCAGCAGTTCCGCCAAAATGACGCCCGTCTGGCCATAGCCGAGGTCGTCGGATTGCAGCCCGGTGAGCACCAGGTCGGGTGCTTCGGGCTTGAGCGCCGCGGCCAGCAACCGCGCCGCGCCCAGCGGATCGAACGCGCCGAGGTTGTCCTCTTCGATGTGGATCGCGCGGTCGGCACCCTTGGCCAGCGCCTCGCGGATGGTCTGCGAAGCGCGCGCCGGCCCCGCCGAAAGCGCGATCACCTCGCCCCCGTGCTTCTCCTTGATCTGCAACCCCGCTTCCAGCGCGTAGGCGTCGGGCTCGTTGATCTCATACGAAAGGTCGGCTTCCTCGACCCACTTGCCCGAAGACGCGATGCGCAGTTGCGAGTCGCGGGAAGGAACTTGTTTGATAGCAACGACGATCTTCATGGGAAGCTGGCGAGGAGCCAGGAGTCAGAAGTCAGAAGTCAGGAGCGGCGCTCCAGCATTCTGACTCCTGACTCCCGTCTTCTGACTCCTTCATTCATACCTTCTAAATATCAAGCACCCGTTCGTCCCCCCGAAACCGAAACTGTTCGAGAGGGCACAATCGATCTTCATCGGCCGCGCGCGCCCCGGCACATAATCCAGGTCGCAGCCCTCGTCCGGATTCTCCAGGTTCATCGTCGGCGGCGCGATCTGGTCGCGGATGGCCAGTACCGTGATGCCCGCTTCCAACCCGCCGGCGCCGCCCAGCAGATGGCCGGTCATGGACTTGGTCGAGCTCACCGCCACCTTGTGTGCATGCTCGCCGAAGGCGCGCTTGATGGCCATGGTCTCGGCGCGGTCGCCCACCACCGTCCCGGTGCCGTGGGCATTGATGTAATCCACCTGCTCCGGCCGGATGCCGGCATCGCGCATGGCGTTGCGCATCACGCGGAACGCGCCATCGCCGTCCTCCGGCGGCGCGGTCACGTGGAACGCGTCCGCGCTCATGCCGTACCCAACTATTTCCGCCAGGATGTGCGCGCCGCGGCGCCGGGCGAACTCCAATTCCTCGATCACCAAAATTCCCGCCCCCTCGCCCACCACGAACCCGTCGCGGTCGCGGTCCCACGGACGCGAGGCGTGGGCGGGATCGTCGTTGCGTGTGGAAAGCGCGCGCATGGCCGCGAACCCCCCGATACCCATCGGCGTGACGCAGGCCTCCGTGCCGCCGCAAATCATGGCGTCGGCCTCGCCCCGCTGGATGATGCGGAACGAATCACCGATGGAATGGGCGCTGGTGGTGCACGCTGTGGCGGTCGCCGAGTTCGGCCCCTTGGCCCCGCTGCGGATCGAAACATGACCGGACGCCAGGTTGACGATGGTGGCCGGAATGAAAAACGGCGAGATGCGGCGCGGCCCCTGCTCCAGCAGGGCCTTGTGCTCGCGCTCCATCACCTCGAATCCCCCGATCCCGCTGCCGATGTACACCCCCACCTGTTCGGCGGTTTCCGGCGTGACCTTCAGGCCCGCGTGTGCCAGGGCGCAATCCGCCGCCGCGATGGCGAACTGGATGAACCGCCCCATCTTCTTGATCTCTTTTTTTTCGATGTATGCGGCGGGATCGAAATTCTTCACTTCCCCCGCGATCCGGCAGGAAAACGCCGCGGCATCGAATTGCGTGATAGGACCGATGCCGGTTTTGCCTTCGCGGAGGGCCTGCCAGGACGCTTCCGTCCCGATCCCCAATGGCGACAGCAATCCCACACCGGTTACGACTATTCTACGTGCCAAAACGATCTCCCTGGTGAGAAAAAAGCGCTTACGAGGTGACTCTATTTCTGGGAAGTTCTCTTATCGATGTACTCGACGGCGTCCTTGACGGTTGCAATCTTCTCGGCGTCCTCGTCGGGAATTTCAATCTCGAAGGCTTCTTCAAAAGCCATGACCAGCTCGACAATATCCAGCGAATCGGCGCCCAGATCATCCACGAACGACGCGTTCATGTCCACCTGGCTCTCGTCCACACCAAGCTGCTCGACAATAATCTGCTTCACTCTTTGCTCAACAGATGCCATGATTCCTCCTGGGATTTTTTGCGAACGCGTTGATTTTAGCGAGCTTTGCCGTCTTACCGCAAGCTCTGGGGCGCTCGATACCTATTCTGCCATAATTCAAACGCCGCGAGCGATGCGAACAACTTCTCCCTGGCCCCCGCCCGGCCCCTGGCCCCCGGCCCCTGGCCCCTGGCCCCCGTTCTTGTCCTGGCCGGCTGCGATCAGCCCCTGTAGCTCTCTTTCGGCTCTCTTCGCACGCAAGTATCCCCTCCCGCCCGCGAAAAGCATTGCCAGACTGAAAAGTATCAGCCCGCCGTCAAACGCCGACCACTGCGAGACGCCGAAATAGCGGAACAAGGTCAGCCCGAGTGTCAGGAAAGCCAGGCCGGTGCGCAGGAGCGCCAGCGATGTCCGCCCCTTCGCCAGTTCCGTCCGCTGGTGGGAGAGGCGCGTCCGGGTGAGGGCTTCGAGCGTGCGCTCCCGCGATTCCTCGGTGCGCTGCTGGGCCAGCCGCGTGCGCCATTCGGCAAGCGCGGTGCGCCGCTGGGCCATGTCCGTGCGCTGCGTGGCCAGCCGGCTGCGCTCTTCCGACTGCGTGCTCCGCTCGCGCGCCAGTTCCGTGCGCAGTTCCGCCAGTTCCGAGCTGCGCGTCGAAAGATGCGTCTGCTCGCGGGTCAGCGCCGTGCGCTCTTGCGCCAGCCCCGTCTGCTTATCGGCGTTTTCCGCCGTACGCGACGAGTATTGCGCCAGCGTGGAAGTCGTATCGGTCCGGCTGCGCGCCAGCTCGTTCTGTTCCTCCAGCGCCTCCGTCTGCTTCTCCGCCTGCTCCGCAAGCCTCGCCAGCAGCCCGACAATCCGGCTCGCGTCGTTTCCATTGTTCGATTCCTGGGTGGGGTCCATGCGCTTCTCTTTCGCTCAGGCGTTCTGGAATGCCGTCACATATCCCGGCTCATACTCGACCTGCCGGATGCCGGTAGCGGACCCGGCAATCGACCGCACGTTCGCCACCTCCGCGTCCGATAGGTAAGGTCCCACCAGCCGCAGCACGCCGTTCTTCACCGTGGCTGACACTTCCAGTTGCAGCGTGCGTGTATCCAGGACCAGCGCAGCCAGGGCCTGGGTGGCGGTCAACTCATCCTGCACCTGGACGATGGATTCGGGCGTCGGCTGGAAATCCGGCCGCGCCATCATGTGGTGCAGGATGTCGCAGGCCCCTTCCGCCGAGAGGCGCTCCAGATTGACGCACAAATCGTACAAGTGCGGGTCGCGGAGATCCAGCCCGTACATCAGCCGCGCCCAGTGCAGGCGCTCCTCGTCCACGCGCTTCACGTAGTCGCGCGCCTCCTCCTGGCTATACCCGAGGCGCTCGCAGGTGGCGGCAACGCGCATCCGCATCGGCGCCAGCAGGCGAATCCGTACGAAGTGCCGCACCCGCTCCAGCAGCATGTGCCCGGAATACCCGAAATACGCCAGCGGCCCCTGCTGGGCATACTCCAGCAGCGCGCGCTTCATCAGGATCCGGTAGGGGTGCCGCAGCCGGCTGAACTTTTCGTAGGCGTCTACCGCGTGCGCCATGCTCGAGGTCACCCGCGTGGCAATCCCGCCATAGCCGTTTACCGACGCCAGCAGGTCCTCGCGCGTAATGTAGTGGATCCCTTCGTGCCGGACCAGGCATTCGCCGATCATCTGCCCGCCCGTCATGGTGCCGCGCGACACCAGCAGAACCGTTGCCGCGCTCATAAACTGGCGCTCCCGGCGCACACCACCGGCACGGGTGGTCGATGGGGGGTTCTGACACTACTTCCGGCGGCTGGGGGAAACGTGGCCATCGCTTGCCTCCGCCCAATGTCCGGATCATCAGGCCTGAAAATCCTAACCTACACCGACAATTGTATAGCATTTTCACCCCTGCACTGGCAAGCCGGATTTTTCTCCGCCCGGCAAGAGCCGCCCAGCCAAGGGCTCCGTGGTGAAAAAACAGCGCGGTATCATGAAGGTAGCCCTCTCATGCCTGCGAAATCCGATCCGGAAATGGGTATCAATAGCTGGCTCGAAGACGAGCTGTATCAGGAATATCTGCACGACCGCTCGGCCGTGGACGAAAGCTGGAAACATCTCTTTGAAGAGAATGGCGGCGGCGCAGCCGCGATCCGTCCCCCAGCCCCTGGTCCCCAACCCCCAACCCCTGAAAAGGCCCCCGACGGCGATCTCCAGCCCCTCCGCGGCGCCGCCGGACGCATCGCCGAAAACATGGCCGCCTCCCTCGCCATTCCCCTGGCTTCTTCGCAGCGCACCGTCGCGGTCAAGGTGATGGACGAGAACCGCCGCATCATCAACCAGCACCGCACCCTCCTCGGCCGCGGCAAAGTTTCCTACACCCACCTGATCGGCTGGGCCATCGTCCAGGCGCTCGAAGATTTGCCCGCGCTGAACCACGCCTACGCCGAAAAGGACGGCCAGCCTTACCGCGCCGTCCGCCGGCAGGTGAACCTCGGGATTGCGGTCGATGTGGCCGGCAGGGATGGCGCCCGCAGCCTGATGGTGCCCAACATCAAGAACGCCGGCGCGCTGAATTTCCAGGAATACCTCAACGCCTTCGACGGCCTTGTCGCCCGCGCCCGCACCGGCAAACTCACGCCCGCCGATTTCGAAGACACCACCATTTCGCTTACCAACCCCGGCACCGTGGGCACCATGGCCTCCAATCCGCGGCTGATGCTCGGCCAGGGCGCTATCCTCGCCGCCGGCGCCATCGATTACCCCGCGGAATATCGCGGCGCGGCCGAAGAGACCCGCGCCGTCATCGGCATCAGCAAGGTGATGACCCTCACCTGCACTTACGACCACCGCGTCATCCAGGGCGCCGAATCCGGCGCCTTCCTGGGCAAGCTCCAGGAACTGCTGGACGGCGCCGACAGCTTCTACGAGGAGATCTTCGAGCACCTCCACATGCCGCACCAGCCGGTGCATTGGGAAAAGGACCGCCAGCCCCTGCTGCCCGGCATGACCGCCGCCCGCCACGCCGAAATCGCCAAGGAAGCCGGCATCATCCAGATGATCAACGCCTACCGCGTGCGCGGGCACTTGATCGCCGATCTCGACCCCCTGGGGGCCGAGCCCAGCTACCATCCCGAACTCGACCCTGAAACTTACGGCCTCACCA
The DNA here is from genome assembly GCA_021787555.1 of Acidobacteriota bacterium. Classification (GTDB taxonomy): domain Bacteria; phylum Acidobacteriota; class Terriglobia; order Bryobacterales; family Bryobacteraceae; genus JAJYLS01. The sequence continues at coordinate 13,388 of JAJYLS010000028.1, forward strand.
TCTGGGACCTCGACCGCGAATTTCTCACCGGCAGCCTCGCCGAAGCCATCGGCGAGGGCGGCCCCAAGCCCGTCGCCACCCTGCGCCAGATCCTGGAAACCCTGCGCCAGACCTATTGCGGAAAAATCGGCGCCGAGTACATGAACATCCAGGTGCCCGAGCAGAAACAGTGGCTCCAGCGCCGCATGGAGCCGGAGGCCAACGGTTGGCCGCTCGCCACCGCCACCCGCCGCCGCATCCTCGAAAACCTGATCGCCGCCGAAGAGTTCGAGCACTTCCTGCATTCCCGGTTCGTCGGCCAGAAGCGTTTCGCGCTGGAGGGCGGTGAAACCGCCATGGCCATTCTCGAAGAGGTCCTCGATCGTGCCGCGGCCAACCGCGTGCACGAAATCGTCGTCGGCATGGCCCATCGCGGCCGGCTGAATATCCTGGCTAACGTCGTGGGAAAGGACCTGACGGAGATCTTCTCCGAATTCGAGGGCCAGATCGATCCTTTGAGCACCCAGGGCTCAGGCGACGTGAAATATCACCTCGGCGCCACCTCCGTTCGCCAATTTCCCGAGGGCCGCGAGATCGTCGTCTCCGTCGCCCCCAATCCCAGCCACCTCGAAGCCGTCGACCCGGTGGTGGAAGGCATCGTGCGCCCCAAGCAGGACCGCCTCGGCGACACCGCCCGCGAGCGCGTCCTGCCCGTCCTGGTGCACGGCGACGCCGCCTTTTCCGGCCAGGGCGTGGTGGCGGAAACCCTGAACCTCTCGCAGCTCGACGGCTATTGGACCGGCGGCACCATCCACGTCATCATCAACAATCAAATCGGCTTCACCACCCTGCCCGAGGAATCGCGCTCCTCGCCCTATTCCACCGACCTGGCGCGCGCCGTCCAGGCGCCCATCTTCCACGTCAACGGCGACGATCCCGAAGCGGCCATCCGCGCCGTCGAGATCGCTTTCGATTTCCGCCAGCGCTTCAAGAAGGACGTGGTCATCGACATGATCTGCTACCGCCGCCACGGCCATAACGAAGCCGACGACCCCAGTTACACCCAGCCGATCATGTACCGCAAGATCAAGGAGCACCCGTCGGTGGCGAAGCTCTATGCCGAGCGCCTGGCGCGCGAAGGCGTGGTCACGGCCGAAGAGGCCCAGGCCATGCGCGATGCCATGAAGAAGCGGCTCTCCGACGCCTTCGAGGCCTCCCAGCAGCACACCGAGCACTACGAATTGCAGGAACTCAGCGCCGTGCCCGGCGAGGAGATCGGCGCCTTCTGCCCGCGTACCGCGGTGAACCAGCACGTCCTCGAGCGCGTCATCCGCGGCATGACGCAGTTCCCCGAAAACTTCCACCTGCATCCCAAGCTGCGCGGCTTCGTCGAGCGCCGGCGCGACATCATCGAAAAGGGCGGCGCGGTCGACTGGGCCTTCGGCGAGGCGGTGGCCTTCGGCACCCTCGCCCTCGAGGGCACGCCCGTCCGGCTCAGCGGCCAGGATTCCAGCCGCGGCACCTTCAGCCAGCGCCACCTCGCGTTCCACGATTCCGAGACCGGCAAGCGCTACGTGCCGCTCCAGCACATCTCGCCCGACCAGGCGCGCTTCGACGTCTTCGACAGCTCCCTCAGCGAGTACGCCGTCCTCGGCTTCGAGTTCGGCTACAGCGTGGCCGACCCGCTGTCCCTGGTGATCTGGGAGGCGCAGTTCGGCGATTTCGTCAACGGCGCGCAGATCATGATCGACCAGTTTCTGGCCAGCGCGGAACAGAAATGGGGCCAGCCCAGCGGCCTCGTGCTGCTGCTCCCGCACGGCTACGAAGGCCAGGGGCCGGAGCATTCCAGCGCCCGCATCGAGCGCTTCCTTATCCTCTGCGCCGAAAACAACATCCAGGTGGCCAACTGCACCACCCCGGCGCAATATTTCCACCTGCTGCGCCGCCAGATGTACGGCGGCCACGACCGCCGCGGCATGCGCAAGCCTCTGGTTATCTTCACGCCCAAGAGCCTCCTGCGGCATCCGCGCGCGGTGTCGCAGCTTTCCGATTTCACCAGCGGCGGATTCACCGAAATCATCGGCGACGCCGAAGCCGTGAACGGCGAGGTCTCGCGCGTGGTGTTCTGCTCGGGCAAGGTCTACTACGACTTACTCGCCGCGCGCGCCGAGCGGCAAACCCGCCATACCGCCCTGGTGCGCGTCGAGCAGCTCTATCCTTTCGCCGCCACGCAGGCGCGCGACATCTTGGCACGTTACTCGGAAACCGCCGAGGTGGTGTGGGCGCAGGAGGAGCCGCGCAACATGGGCGCGTGGCGCTTTATGCGCGAGCAGCTCCAGCCGCTGCTCGATCCCACCCGCCGCGAGCTGCGCTACATCGGCCGCCCGGAGAGCGCCAGCCCCGCCACCGGCTCGGGCCGCCGCCACCAGCAGGAACAGGCCGAAATCGTCAACGACGCCCTGACCTCCGGCGCCATCTCCCAGACCCGCCGCGTGCGCGTCGTGGCGCGCCGGAAGAAGTAGCGCGCCGGAACCGGAATCCGCTGGTTGGGGCTTTTCTTTGCGGCGCGAGAGGAACATAATAAGCGCGTAGAGAATATCGTCCGGAGGCGTCTTATGGCGATTAAAAAGTTGCTCGGCTTGAACCGCCTGGCCAAGCCGTTGACCTCGGAAGAGGGCCGACGCGTCCTCGAACGCGACCAGTACCGTTGCCAGTATTGCGGGCTGGATGGCATGTCGAGTTTTGAAAACTCTCTGATCATGACCGTGGATTTTGTGCACCCGCGGGCGCGTAAGGGAGCAAAGACGCTCAATAACCTGGTTACCGCATGCCGGCCGTGCAATGTGATTAAAGGCCGCCGGGTCTTTAAGAATCTGGAGGGAGCTAAGGCGTACGTGCTCGAGCGCCGCGCGGAATTGCAAAAGGATTGGGAGGATAAGATGACGCGCTTGCGGGCCCGGGCCGCAACCGTCTCGAAGTAGTGCTGTGGAGGGCGGCGCCGGTTCGGCCGGCATACCGCTTGCCACAAGCGGTTTTTGGGCGCTAACTCGTTTATTTCCTTCTGAAAGCCGCTTGTGCACAAGCGGTTTGGCTTCGTTTTGCCCAATTAATGCCGCGGGCGGACCGCGCCTCCTTCCCTGGCCCCTGATCCTCGGCCCCCCGGACCTACGGCTGCCCGGTGATGTACACCTTCTCGCCGGGCTTGACCAGCTTGTATCGCTCGCGGATTTCGCGCTCCTGCTCGGAGGCATCGTGCTCCAGGCGCCAGATGTGCGCGCGCTTGCGCTCGATCTCGCGCGCCAGGTCCGTGTTCCGCTTTTCGAGGGCTTTGATCTGCGCCTGCTTGTCCACCAGCGAGCGCACGCCGTGCGGACCGCGCAACGTGACTAATGCATAGCCGGATACCGCCAGAAACGCCACCAGATATGCAAACCGAGTCAGCGATACTTTCATCTAAGTAATAGCCTGGAAGATAATAGTAACATCGCTTACCTGAATCTCTGTGCGAAATTTTCAGATGACTGACAAAACTGTTATTCTTTGTACCTGCGCCACCGAAGAGGAGGCGCACAAACTGGCGCGCGTTCTCGTCGAAGAGCGGCTCGCCGCCTGCGTCAACGTGATTCCCCATGTCCGCAGCTTCTATCGCTGGAAAGGCGAGGTGCAATCCGACAGCGAATGGCTGCTCCTGATCAAGTCCTCGCGGGGACTTTTCGCCGCCTTGGCGGCTCGCCTGGAATCCGTCCACTCTTACGAAGTTCCCGAAGCGATCGCACTCGCCGTCCTCGAAGGCTCGGCTAATTACATGGACTGGTTCCAGGCCAACCTCAGGGAAGGAGCCGAATAGGTGTACGATCCGGTACAATTAAAAGGCGGCTATCTTGCGCCGGGGTTAGCTTTGATTTTCGATCTCGACGGGGTCATCGTAGATTCCAATCCCGCCCATCGCGAGGCTTGGGCGCGGTTCAACCGCCAGTTCGGCCTGGAAACCACGGATGCGATGCAGGAGCGCATGTACGGCAAGCGGAACGACGAGATCATCCGGGACTTTTTCGGCGACGGGCTTTCCGCCGAAGAAGTGGCGGCACGCGGCGCGGCCAAAGAGCGGCTCTACCGGGAAATGGTGGCGGAGCGCATCGAGGAGATGCTGGTGCCGGGATTGAGGGGCTTTCTCGACGCCATGGACGGCACTCCCATGGCGGTGGCCAGCAATGCCGAACCGGCCAACGTCGATTTTTTCCTGGATCGCGGGCGGCTCCGCCGGTATTTCCGCGCGGTCGTGGACGGCCACCAGGTCGAAAATCCTAAACCGCATCCCGAGATTTACCTCAGGGCGGCCGGTTTGCTGGGGGTGTCCCCGGCCAACTGCATCGTTTTCGAGGATTCCCACACCGGCGTGGCGGCGGCCAAGGCGGCAGGGATGAGGGTAATCGGAATCCGTACCACTCACGTTAACTTGCCCGGCGCCGCCCGGAACGTGGATAATTTCTTGAGCAGGGATCTATACGAATGGCTGCGGGTCCAAAACCGGGCAGTCTGAGTTGGCGGTTTGCCTGGGTCCTGGCGCTGAGCGCCTGGTATACACTCGATGCGTACCCCCAGAGGGTGCTGTCCCTCAAGGACCTCGGCGCGCGTAAACCGCCGGATTCGATCGCCGTGCACTTGCACGAGACGGTTACGGTCCGCGGAACCGTCAACGCCACAGCCTTCCATTTCCCTCCGTACACCCTGGTTTCGATTCAGGATGGCGAAGGCGGTGCGATCCTGGAAGGCGCTCCCGTGGATCCACGCCTGGATGCGCTGCGCCCGGGCGACCAAGTCGAGGTCCAAGGGGAAGTGACGCAACTGGCGGGACAGGTGCTGGTCCGGGTAAGGACATTGGTCCACACGGGCAAGATCAGCCCGCCCCGTCCGCTGGAGGTGCGGCTGGCGGACCTCAACGGATTCCGCTACCTGGGCCGCCTGGCAACCACGGAGGGCCAGATCAGCCAAATTGGCACCTCGACGGCGGGACCCTTTTTTCAGATCAGCTCAGGGAAAGTGTCCTATCAGGTTTTCATTCCCTGGCCGCCTGGAGAGGCGCTGCCCAGTCTGGCCGGGTACGCCCGCGGGGATAAGATCCGGGCCGCCGGCGTGGCCGTGCAATATTGTCCCTATCCGCCGTACGATCATTTCTTCGAGCTGCTGGCGTCCCCCGAGGCGGTGGTCCGCACCGAACGCAGCGCCCTGCTTCCTCCGCTGGTCCTGGCAGGCGCCATTGTGGGACTGTTCGCTATCGTCCTGTTTTTCTGGAGCCGCGAGCGGCGGATCCGCGGGCAGCGGGAAAAGCTGCGCAAGACCTACCGGCTCGGCGAGCAGATCCTCGGTTCGGATTCGGCGGAGACGGTCATGGCGCGCATCGAGGAATCGCTGCCGGAACTTCTGGGCGTGACCCGCCTCCACCTGTACGTGTATAACCGCGCGGCCAAGACCCTGGACGCGGTGGCAAGCGGCCAGACGCCGCCGGTCTCGATCTCCCTTTCCGCGCCGCCCGGCGGAATACAGGCCGGGGCCGTGGCGTGCTTCCACTATCGCACGCTGCTGGTCATCCCGGATATCGCACGCAGCCCCTTCCCCATTGCCATTCCCGACGGCGCGCGCGCGCCGCGCTCCCTGCTGTTCGTCCCGATCAATGCGCAGGGCGAAGTGATCGGCGTGCTCGAACTGGATCAGAACGACCGCCTGCGCGAGTTCGACTTCGATGAACAGGAACTGGTGCAGCACCTCGCCAACCAGATCGGCGTGGCGCTGCGGCTGCTCGAACAGCGCTCCGTGCGGGAGCAACTCTTCCGCACGGAGAAGCTGGCGGCCATCGGGCGGCTGATTTCCGGGATCGTCAACGATCTTCAGACGCCCCTTGCCTCCATCCCGGAATTGGCCAACCATGCGCTGGAGCGGGCGCGATCGAGCGCCGTCGAGCACGACCTCACAACCATTTCCGCCGAGGCGCAGAAGGCCGCCGCCATCATGGCGCGGCTGGTCTCCTTCGCCGCCGAGGAGCAGGTGCAGGCCAAGCCGGTCTCCATCAGCAACCTGCTGCGCACCCTTATCGACTTCCGCGAGGGGGACTGCAAGGCCTCGGGCATCCGCGTCCGCGACCTCACCGCGCGTGAGCCGTTGATGGTGCTGGGCGCGCAAGGCCAACTGGAACAGGTGTTCGTCAATCTCATGGTGCATGCCGAGCAGGCGCTCGCCACGGCTCCGCAGAAAGTGATCACTGTCCGGACCAGTATTCTGGGCAAGCGGCTGGTGGTGGAAATCGCCTTTACCGCGCTGCCGGAGTGGCACAAACCCGCCGAGACTGCCGCGGTGCTGGGCGTCACCCGCGGCATCGTCGCCGGGCACGGGGGTGAGGTGCGGCTCATCGAGAAGAACAACGCCGATCCGCGCTTCGAAGTCGAGTTGCCCGCCATCTCCCGCGAGCACACCGGCCCGGTGGCCGTCGATGCGACACCCGGGCGCGCGCCGGAGCCTGGCCGCAGAACCGCCCTGCTCATCGAGCCCGAAGACGGCGCGCAGCGCCAGTTGATTGCGCTGCTCGCCGCCCGCGGCTATCGCGTCGTGCCCGTGGGAAATGCCGATACCGCCCTGGAGTTGTCGCACCGCATGCACTTCGATGTGGTCTTCTGCTCCGTCCGTGCGCCCGGCTTGAATTGGGTGGAACTGTCGGAACATGTCCACTCGCGCGTGGGCGCATTTATCCTGCTCTCCGACGGCTACGATTCCGAATTAGCGGCCGATTTCGAGGGTGACGACCGTTACGTCCTTCCCAAGCCTGTGCAGGCCCCGGAACTCGACCGCGTGTTGCAGTTGCTTCAGCCGGCGCAGCCGAAGGTCCAGCACGGCGTGGCCTGAAAGCCTTATCGTCTCATAAGTAACGCTGCCACTATTACAAAAGTACCGGCAAGTTGATGGCCTTTTTTGAGCCTTTCAGTCTATTGTGAGCCGACAGTCAATCCCGGATCATGGATTCAGCATGAGCACAGGGACGCATAGAACTGCAAAACTCGGTAGCATGCCCGATCGGAGAGGTACCCGAAGGTTCCCCCTCTGTGAGGAGGTCAAGTACCGGTTGCTCCATTCGAAGGCCACTAACATCACTGGAGCGGGGAAAACGCTCAATATCGCCAGCGGCGGAATCCTCTTCACCACGGAACAGAAGTTACCGCTGGGGCGCATGGTGGAGCTATCGGTCAACTGGCCGGCGCGTCTGGACGGCACCTGCGCGTTGAAGTTCGTCGCGGTGGGCCGGGTGGTGCGCTCGGAAGCCGATCGGGCTGCCGTCATTATCGAGCGCTACGATTTCAAAACGCGCGGCATGGGCGCGAGCGCAAGCGGCACTTAGGCTGAGCCGTAGCCCGCCGGCGGGCGCTTGCCGCTGACCGGATCGACTCCTCGATTACAAATACAGCACACGACGACCAGGGTGCAAAAATCGCCGCTACGAAATACGATTAGGAGATGCGTTTTGCGACTTGGTTCCTTCTTTGTGCGCTGACGGCGGTGTGCGCGGACGATCGCCTCGCCAGCGGTCCCTACGTGATTAATCCGGCGGCGAAGTCCGCCACGATCGGTTGGGTTGTCGAAACCGGGTGTGTGAAGACCGGCGCCAGCGCGGATCAGCTTTCCTGCCAAGCTCCCGTGCTCGAAAGCGAAAGGGTTTCGGTGAGCGGGCTCAAACCGGGCGAGACGATTTATTATGAGATCCCCGGCACGGCTCCCGCCGCGGAGCGGACCGGCCATTTCAAGGTTCCTCCCGTGGGGCGGACGTCGTTCCACTTCGTGGTCTTCGGCGACACCCGCACCCGCCACGATCTCCACCGGCGCGTGATCCAGGCGATCAGCACCACCAATCCCGATTTCGTCGTGCATACCGGCGACCTGGTGCAGGACGGCTACAACACGGCGCAGTGGCCCATCTTCTTCGATATCGAGAAGGACCTGCTGCGCAAGACGGTCTTCTATCCGGTGCTGGGAAATCACGAGCGCGATAATGCGCGCTTCCATGAATTTTTCGAAAGCGGCTCCGGCTACTATTCCTTCGATTGGGGTTCGGCGCACTTTTCGATGATCGACAGCGACGTGAAAAACGTGGGCGAGGGCGAAGGCGCGCACGAGCGGTTCTGGACGGAGCAAAGGCAGTGGCTGGAAGAGGACTTGCAGAAGAACCAGAAAGCCGATTTCCGCTTCGTGGTGATGCACCATCCGCCCATCACCGTGAACCACGAAAAGGAGGGGCACGCGAGCAAGGAGACGCCGCTGTTGATGCCGCTGTTCGAAAAGATGAAAGTGACCGCGGTGTTCGCGGGTCACGACCACGATTACCAGCACCACGTGAAGAACGGGATTCAATACATCGTCACCGGCGGCGGCGGCGCGCCGCTGGCGAAGGTCGGGCCGGGCTTCCCCGGGATCACGAAGAAGGTGGAAAGCACCGAGCACTACGTCAACGTGCAGGTGGACGGCAACAAGGCGCACATGCAGGCGGTGGCGCTGGATGGGCACCTGATCGATTCGTTCGACTTGAATCCTAGCAGCCCGTGGTAGAAGTAAGTGCCCTGGAAAACCGGAGCCAGTCCCCGCTTTTCCGACTCGACGAGTTTTGCCACGGGCTGCTAGTCCCGCGGCGGGAGCCGGCGGTCGATAAAATCGATCACGTCGGTGAAGCGCTGGGGCTCGCGATCGAAGGCCGCCGCGATCCCCAGTTCGTCCGATCGCCGGAAGACTTCCGCCGCGGCGCCAGCCACCACCGGCGGCACCCGCAGTTCTTCGAGCAGGCGGGCGCCCTCGATCATCTCGTGGTAGCGCCGGCCGGAACTGACGGCATGCGAGCGGATCCAGGTTTCGAGCGTCCGCTCCATGCGGTCCGGAGCGAACGTTTCGCGGATCTCGTCCCACACCTCGTCCAGCACACCCGCGCGCCGGGCGCCGTCCGCCTCGATTTTGCGGCGCATCTTGTCCGAGGCCGCGGCGTCTTCGAGGAGAACGTCGTAGGAAACCACCTCCGCCCCGCCCGCGCGCAACAGACGCGCGAAGAGCGAGCCCCCCACGCCGTGGCCCAGCAACCCGAAGCGGCAGGAACTCATTTGGCCAGGACCACACGGCCGGTGCCGGGCGCCGGCGCGGCCACGCCGTTGGGCCGCACGCGCGCCGCCACCGCCAGCGCGGCCAGGTAGAACAGGCCGCCGATAATCAGCGTCTGCACCAGCCCGAGGTAAATGGCGAAGACCAGGGCGCCGACCGAGCCGAGCACGCTGGACGCCGCGTTCAGCGCCCAGGCCCACCGCACCGAGGGCGCGTGCCACTCTTCCAGGCGCTGGAGCGCCGTCGGGAAGGGCATGCCCATGGCGAACCCGAGCGGCGCGATCAGCAGGACCGTGAGCGCGGCTTTCAAAGGCAGCGGCAGCCAGACCAGTGGCGCGAGCGAAGTCGAGACGATCAGCGCCACCAGCGCGGTGAGCAGCGCCACCAATCCGAGGAGCTTGATGAGCCGGCCTTCGTCCTTGCCCAGCAGCTTCCGGCTGGCCGCGCTGCCCAGGCCGCTCGAAACCAGCATCGAGAAGATCACCACCGTAAGCGCATAGGTCGGGTGCCCCAGGAAGAGCACGAATTTCTGGATCAGCCCCACCTCGATCAGAATGTAACCCGCACCGATGAACAGGAAGTAGAGCAGGAATGCGCGCACGCCCGGATGCCGCGGCAGCCGGGTTCCCAGCACCACCGGCGGCGCCAGCAGAATGAGGATGGTCGCCACAATGCTCACGCCCAGCAGCTCGAACAGCAGTGGTACCGCCTTGTTGACCTTGTAATCGGCGGTCTCGTGCGAAGCGGTGGTCAGGAATTTCCAGAGATCGCGCGGCTGCACGGTATAGAAGAAGAACGGGCGGTTGTCGTTGACCGGCGTGATATCGAAGCGGTAGCGCCGCTGGTAATCTTCCGGATTGGGCGCGTGCAGCAGGTCGTAGAACTCGTCGCGCTCGTGTCCGCCGGGCAGGTAGATCTCCTGCATGTGGCCGGCGGCCATGGTGGCGCGGGCGCGGGCGATATCGCCGTCGCTGAACGGCTTGCGCGAAATCAGCACGGTGTCGCGTGCGCCCCATCCCTCGATAGCGCCTGGAAACTCGCGGGCCACGATCACGTGGCTCGCGGGGTTCGGCTCGCCAAGCTGGCCCAGCGCCTCGATGGCGAGGGAAATCAGGCGCAGCGATTCGCGTGGCGGCTCGAACCCCCAGCGGGTAAAAGCGATCACGCCGTCGGCGGTCAGGTGCGAGAGGTAATCGCGAAAGGCGTCGGTGGTGTAGAGGTTGTTTTCGGAAAGCGCGAAGGCGCCGGCGGCGGTGGAAGCCCACGTGTCCACCAATGTGGCCTGCAAGACCTGGTAATGCTCGTTCGAACGGCGCACGAAGGCGCGGCCGTCCTCGACCACCACGTGCACGTCCGGCCGCAGGTAAAGATCGCGGCTGAATTGCGGGAACTTCTGGCGCATGACGGTGGTGGCGATGATAGGGTTGATCTCGACGGCGGTGATGTCGTGGCTGCCCGAGGCCAGCGCGCGCGCCACGTCCCATCCGCCGCCGGGTCCGATGATCAGCGCCTTGGCGCCGGGGCGCACGGCGTAGGGCAGGCTGGGCCCCTGATCGAGCAGGTCGTGGCGCTGGTTGAGGGTCAGGTGGTCGAAATCGAAATCGGCGATGCCGGTGGAGGCGTCGGCATCGATGAAGATCATCTTGCCCTCGTTGCCCTTGTCGATGACGGCGATGCGCGAGAAGCTGTTCCACTTCACGAACATCTCTTTGCCGATGGTCTGCCCCTTGGCATGCCGCGGCTCGAGCAGCGGGTGCTTCTGGTTGTAGGTGAGGAAGGCTACAAAAATCAGCGCGACGGCGACGCTGCCGGCACGGCCCGCCACCGACCCGGCCATGCTGTGCCAGATGGCCGCCGCCACGGCGAAAACGATTCCGGCGGCGAGGATGGTGCTGGGGCCGCCGAACCACCCGAGCAGGGGCAGCAGGAGCAGGCAGCCAGCGCCCGCGCCCAGCAGGTCGCAGAAATAGACGCGGTTCACGCGCTCGATGGTTTCGGAAATGGCCAGCGAGATGATCGTGCCCGAGACAAAGAACGGCAGCGCGGTGGTGAAGTAGATCAGCGCGAGGTCGAAGCTGGTGACGTTGTTCTTCTGCGCCAGAATGGTGACGAGCGACAGGACGACGAGGAAAGCGTTGGCCACGCTCAGCCGGCCCAGGCGCACGAAGAGCGGAGCTTTCCATCCCGCCACGACGTACGAAAACACGCCGCCGAGCCCCAGGCCGAACATGGCAATGGAAATCGCGAGAAAGGCGAAGTGGTAATAGAAAACCACCGAGAAAATGCGCGTGAGCGAGAGCTCGAGCAGCAGCGTGCCAAGCGTGGTGAGGCCAACCGAGAGATAGACCTGCGGCCAAGGAGTCGCGGAGGATTTCACTATGCCTATAGGCTATCAGCTTTCAGGCGCAGTTCATGGCATGGCGGTGTGGGGCGATAGCCGGCGGCGAAATTAGCGGATGGCGAGCGGCTCGCCCTCGAGCGCCTGGATTACGATGCGGCGTCCGGCCACCTTCCAGGACGCCGTTTTCCCGGTGACGCGGGCCGATGCGGCGGCGATGCCGGCGCCCAGCGCCCGCGGGTCGATGGAGATCGCGGCGTCGGCGGTGGCCATCAATTTCAGTTCAGAGCCGCTCCAGGCGAGCATCACGTTGGCCGGCTTGCCGGAGGTGAACTCAAGCCCGTCCGAGGCGTAATGATCGTCGCCAACGACTAGCGCATGGGGCGCCCGATACACGTATCCCGCACCGATCGGGTTGTTCGCCCGGACGATCCGGATCTCGCCGGCGCGGTTACCTGCATCGACGTACTGCCGCAGAAAGCGCAACGCGGGCACAATCGGTTTGGCGCGCTCCAGGCCCGGTGGATGGCCGTCGTAGTAATACATGCCGAAATACGCTTCGTAGATCTGCTTTGCTCTACCGCGGTCGCCGGCTTTGGCGATGATGTCCCAATGCCAGTCCGTCAGCACCCATTTCGTGACGCCGTCGTAGCCCTTTGCCAGCGCATAGAGATAATGCGCCATCTCGCCGACGGCGGACGTATGGAAATCCAGATACCGCCCATCCTTCATCACCAGCCCGTTGGTGTATCCGAATTCGCCGAGGGTCACCGGTTTGTCGGGGAAGAGCTTTGCCAGCCGGTCCATCGTCGTCAGGTTGATCATCACCGATTCGTACGACAGCGGGTGTTCATAGACGTGATGCGTCAGAAAATCCAACTGCCGGTTGGCCGGCAGCGCAGCCAGAATCGAGTTGTAGCCGACCGAGATCAGGTGATGCCGGTCGTACTTGCGGATGCCTTCGACTTGCCGCGCGATCCACTGTGAGAGGGTTCGATTCATGGCGTCGCGCAGCTCTTGATACTGCGGCGCCAGCGGCGTGGTGCCCAGACCGGGAAAAGTGCTGCTCGATCCGCGGAGCTGGAGGTCCCACGCTTTGGGCCAGAGGGTCTTGAGATTCGCCAGCAGCGGGCTGGGCGGGCGATCGTAAGTGAGCGCGGCAAGTGCCTCCGGCTTGGGTTCGTTCTGCAAATCGTATCCGATGACCATGGGCTCGCCGGCATACATCTGCGCGACACGCTCGGCGTTTGCGGCGAAGTCCTGCCGGGTCGGCCAGATCAGAATAATGAGGAGGTAGATTCCATACCTGCGCGCGCACTCTTTCACGATCTCCGGCGACTCGTAAAAGCGACTGGCCGGGCCCAGCCGGATGAAGTTGATGCCGGCCTCGTGCGCTTTGCGGAAATCGTCTTCAAAGACGGTATCGTCAAAATCCTTGCCCCATGCGGGCTGGTCCAGCCCGCGAGAATAGTTGACGCCGATCAGAAACAGGGGCTTGCCCTCGGGGGTCAACAGATGTTTCCGGTCCGGGCTGAGGTGGACGAAACCCCGCGGCGCCGGTGTGGTGAGCCGGATGCGCGTCCCGATCGCCTTCCGGTGCTCCGCTTCCGCGGCTTTCCAAAGCGAATCGCCTCGCATGCGTTTGAGCGCCGATTCGAGCGTGCGCGCAAACGCCGGAGTTCGATAGAACGCGGGCGTGTCGATGCCGAACAGCAGCCAGTTGGAGCCGCGGTATTCCCCGTAATGGGTCAACAATCCGCAAGCCCAGCCGCGCACCCGCCCGAAGCGGTCCTTAGCGGTCAGGAGAGGAATGAATTTCGCCACCCGCCGCGTGAACCCGACGGCCGAGGATCCCGCAAACCGGCCTTGCACTTCGGTGTTCGCAACGATGTCCTGCCCATCCGCGGCCGCGATCGTCTCGATTCCATCCAGCACGTAGGGCTCATAGCGGCTGAAAGCCGGAAGCGTCATGCTCTGGGGCTGCACAAAGCCGGATGCGCCAATCATCACGAGGTCGCCGCCCGCCCGCAGATAATCGATCAAATTGTCACGCGCCGCTACGGGGAAGTGGTTCGTGCTCGCGAGGACCAGGAAGTCGAACCGTTCCGCGTTGAAATCTTTCCGGGAGCCGAGTTCCGCCATGGAAATGCGCGCGTAAGGCATGGCCGCCTTCCGCAGAACCGCCATGGTGGACTGCAAAGCGCTCTGGTCCAGCCCGGGTAGATTGTCATCCAGAACGGCGATCCGGGCGGCGCCGGATTGGGCCGAGGCTGCCGCGCACAGCGTCAGCGCGGCCAAGAGCCGTGTGATCATTCTGCTCCATGCTAGCAAGCCGCGCACGTGCCGAATTCCGGCTTGGCGGCCGGCATGGCACGGCTTCTCAGTGGTCGCGCTCGGTGATGAGATCCGTGACGGTAAGAAGTGCGCGCTGGTAGGGCGAATCCGGAAATTCGGCGATCACCTGCCGCGCTTTTTCGGTGAACGCCTGCGCGCGCTCCTTGACGCGCTGGATGCCGCGGTATTTTTCGAGCAGCGCCAGGATGCGCGCGAACGGCACGCCGTCGTAGCTGCGCTCGCGGAGGATGGTCTCGACCAACCGCCGCTCGGAAGCCGTGGCACACTCGAGCGCGTAGACCAACGGCAGGGTGACCTTGCCCTCGCGCAGGTCGCCTCCCACGGGCTTGCCCAGCGTCTTTTCGCGCGCCGTGAAATCCAGTACGTCATCCACGAGCTGGAAGGCCATCCCCAGGTTCCAGGCGTATTCGCCGAGCTTTTCCTGCGCCTGGACGTCGGCGCGCCCGGCCAGCGCGCCCAGCCGCGCGCACACCGAAAACAGGCAGGCGGTTTTGCGGTCCACCAGTTCCATGCAATCGGCTTCGGTGACGTCGATGCGGCCGATGCGTTCGAGTTGAAGCAGTTCGCCCTCGACCATCATCTGGGTCAGCCCGATGAGCAGATCGAGGATCTGGAAATTGCGCTCGCGCAGGGCGATCTGAAACGCCTGCATGTAGAGCCAGTCGCCCGCGAGCACGCAGGTGTGATTGCCCCACTTCACGTTGCTCGATGGCCGGCCGCGGCGAGTCTCGGCTGCGTCGATCACGTCGTCATGGACCAGGGTGGCGGCGTGGATCATCTCCACCACGGCGCCGAGCTGAATAGCCGTCGCGCCCGGGACGAAGCGTTCGCCATCCACCAACTTTGCCGCGAGGATCAGCAGCGAAGGCCGCAGGCGCTTGCCGCCGCTCGATTGCAGATACTGGCCGATGGCCGTCACCGCGTCCACGGAGGCCACCGATTCGGCGGTAATCCGCCGTTCGACAAGATCGAGCTCGGCTTGGATCAGTTCGAAAATCTCGCGCGCGGATAAGGCTTGTCCAAGCTTGCCTAAATTCATGTAAGTAGCCAGTTTACCAGACGGTCGAAATTCCGAGTGGTGATCTCGCCCATCTCTTCGGCGGTTTGGCCGCGGATTTCGGAGAGGCGGCGCACGGTTTCGACCATAAATGCCGGCTCGTTGCGCTTGCCGCGGTGCGGCACGGGGGCGAGATAGGGGCAATCGGTTTCGACGAGCAGGCGATCGCCGGGGACGAGGCGCGCGGCGGCGCGGACCGCATCGGCTTTGGGAAAGGTGAGCACGCCGCCGAATGCCAGGTGGAAGCCGCGGTCGAGGGCTTGTCGAGCCTGCCGCTCATCGCCGGTGAAGCAGTGCATGATGCCGCCGTGGGGCAGGGTTCTTGTGAGTGCGAGCGTATCGGCCCAGGCCTCGCGCGTGTGGATCACGACGGGCTTCTTGGCTTCCGCGGCGAGGGCAAGCTGGCGTTCGAATACCGCGCGCTGCACGTCGCGCGGGGAGAAATCGTAATGGTAGTCGAGGCCGATTTCGCCGATGGCCAAGACTTTGGGATCGGCCGCCAACTCGCGGAGGCGCGCGAAAGTCTCTTCGGTGGCCTTCGCGGCATCGTGCGGATGCACACCGATGGTGGCGCGGATGAAATCGTAGCGCCGGGCGAGGCGGAGGCCGGCTTCGAGATCCGGCGGGCCGCTGCCGGTGCCGATGGCGAGCATGCGGTCAACGCCCGCCGCGCGGGCGCGCCCGATCGCCGACTCGCGGTCTTCCTCGAACTGTTCGTCGTCGAGATGGCAGTGGGAATCGACGAGCGTCACTTCAGCCGCGCTCCCGGC
>JAJYLS010000029.1 GCA_021787555.1 Acidobacteriota bacterium
GCCCGAAGTGCTTGAACATCAGCCGCACCTGCTGGTTGCGCCCTTCGTACAGCCGCACCTCGTACCACGGGTTTTCGGCCTCGTGGATCATCTTTAGTCCCGCCGGCATGGTGCGCCGTCCCATGATGGGAACGCCGTCGCGGAATTGCTGCTCCTGTTCCGCCGTGAGCCGCCCGTTGACCTTCACCAGGTAAGTCTTGGGCAGGTGCGTCGAGGCCGAAGTGACGGCATTCGCCATCGCGCCGTCGTTGGTCATGAGCAGCAGCCCTTCGCTGTGATAATCCAGCCGCCCTACCGGATAGACCCGCTCTTTCACCCCGCGCAGCAGTTCCATGACCGTCGCGCGCTGCTGCGGGTCGCTCACCGTGGTGACCGTATTGTTGGGCTTGTTCAGCGCCAGGTACACCGGCCGCTCGGGCGCGCGGATCAGCTTACCGTCCACCTTGATGTGGTCGCGCTCCGGATCGGCCTTGGATCCCAGTTCGGTGACCGCCGCGCCGTTGACCGACACACGGCCTTCCAGGATCATCTGCTCCACCTGCCGCCGCGACGCCACGCCGGCGTGCGCCAGAATTTTCTGGAGCCGTTCCTCGGCCATCAGCTCTCCTGCTTTGGCGGCTCCGGCGGGATTTCAGGCTGCGCCGCCTCCGCGTCCTCCGCCGGCGCCACGGAGGAAGTCGCCGGCTCGGCCGCTTGTTCCGCCGGTTCCGCCGTAGCCGGCTCCGCCATAGCCGGCTCCGCCATAGCCTGCTCCGCCGGCGACGGTTCCACGGGAGCCTCGTCCGCGAACGCCATCCGCCGGATCTCCTCGAACTCCTTCAGCGACGGCAGCTCGCTCAAGTCCTTCAGCCCGAACTGGATGAGAAACTCCTTGGTGGTCTTGTACAGGATGGGTTTGCCGATGACGTTCTTCCGCCCCGCCGCCGCGATCAGCTTCCGGTCGAGCAGCGTCTTCAGCACGCCCGCCCCCTGCACGCCGCGGATGTCCATGATCTCCGGCGCCGTCACCGGCTGCTTGTAGGCCACCACCGCCAGGGTTTCGAGCGCCGGCAGCGAGAGCTTCAGCGGCGGCTTCAGGTTCTTGACGAACGTGCGCACCGTGTCGTGGTGCTCCGGCTTGGTGGCCATTTTGAAGCCGCCCGCGATCTCGCGGATTCCCACGCCGTGTTCCGGGCGGTCGAACTCCGCCACGAGCTGCTCCATCAGCGGCCGGATGTGCTCCGCCGGCTGCGCCAGCGCCGAGGCGATCTGCGCCAGCGTCAGCGGCTCCTCGGCCACATACACCACGGCCTCCAGCACCGCCTTGATCTGTGCGTCTTCGAGGGGCTCCGGCGCCGGCTGCGCCTCGGCCAGCAACTCGGTGATCGAGATGGTCTCGCGCGCTGTCTCGCCAGCAGTCTCGTCGGCTGCCGCTTCCGCCGGCTCTTCCGCCACGCCGCCCGGCGGCTCACTGCCCGTTACGCCTGCTGCATCGCCAGTGGCCTCCTCCGTTGCCGGCGCGGCCGGCTCTCCCGCCGCCACCTCGGCCGGCTCTCCGGCCTCCGCCGTTTGCGGTTCCGATGGTGTTTCCAATTCTTCCATTGTTCGTTACAAGTATTCCTTTTCGATGGCCGCGATGGGCTCGCCCGACGCGAATACCGCGTCGAATTTCTGGTGCCGCTGGAGCGCGATCTCGCCGAACAGGTCCTTCTGCGTCACCACCACCGCCTGCATCCGCACCAGTTCCAGCACCGCCAGAAACAGCGCGATCATCGCCCGCCGCGTGCGCTGCCGCTCGATCACCCGCAGAATGTAGACCGGCTGGTCCGCCCCCGCTTCCAGGAACTGGTCGCGCAGGTACAGGATCATCTGCGAGACGGTCTCCTCGGTGTTCTGGACCTCGTACACCGGCCGGTTCTTGGCCCGCTCCAGCACCTCGTTGAACGCCTTCACCAGGTCGAACAGCGTAATCGCCAGCCCCGGGTCGGTATCGTCCGCCTCAAACGCCTTCATCTGCGGATTCGACCAGACGTTCTCCTCGATCAGCCGCTTCTGTTGCAGCATCTCCGCCGCATTCTTATACCGCTCGTGCTCCAGCAGCCGCTCCACCAGTTCCTGCCGCGGATCTTCCGCGTTTTCGCCCTCTTCCGCCAGCGCCGGGTCGCGCGGGAGCAGCATTTTCGACTTGATGTGGATCAGCGTCGCCGCCATGTACACGAATTCCGCGCCCAAGTCGATATCCATCTCCCTGGCCTTGTCCAGGTATTCGAGATACTGCGCCGTGATGCTGGCGATGGGGATATCCCGGATATCGAGTTGCTGCTTGCGGATCAGGTCGAGCAGCAGGTCGAGCGGCCCCTCATACTGGGGAAGCTGGAAATTCAAAGGCGAAGACACCGTACTTCATTTTGGCATAGTGCGCGCCGGTTCACCGAAAATGTGCCGGCCGCCGCGGCCGCGCAGCCCCACCACCGGGCACCGCGGTATTGATAAGATATTTTTACCAGGAGGACAGCATGAACCGGCGATACTTATTCGAACTGGGTCTGGGGGCTTTTTCGGCCGCCGCGCTCAACTCGCAAACTCGCGGTGAGATGATCTACCGCACCCTCGGCCGGACCGGCGAGCGGGTTTCCGCCATCGGCCTCGGCGGCTCCCATATCGCCAATCCCCGCGACGAGCAGGATGGCATTCGCATCGTCCGCACCGCCATCGACCGCGGCATCAACTTCATGGACAATTGCTGGGATTATCATAACGGCAAGTCCGAGGTTTGGATGGGCCAGGCGCTGCGCGACGGCTACCGGCAGAAGGTCTTCCTCATGACCAAGTTCGACAGCCGCGGCAAGGCCGGCGCCGCCCGCCAGATCGATGAATCCCTCCAGCGCCTCCAGACCGATCACATCGACCTCATGCAATACCACGAGAACATCCGCCCGGAGGACCCCGACCTGTTCTTTGCCGCGGGCGGTCCGCTGGAAGCGCTGCTCGAAGCCAAGAAGGCGGGCAAGATCCGCTACATCGGTTTCACCGGCCACAAGGATCCATTCGTGCATCTCCGCATGCTGGAGCTTGCCGCCCAACACGGGTTTCACTTCGACAGCGCGCAGATGCCTCTCAATATCCTGGATGCCAGCTTCCGCAGCTTCGCTCACGAGGTGGTGCCGAAGCTCGTCGAGCAGGGCATCGCCGTGCTCGGCATGAAGCCGCTGGCCAGTGGCGCGATTCCCAAGAACAACATCGCCACCGCCATCGAGTGCCTGCACTATTCGCTCTCGCTCCCGACCTCGGTGGTGATCAACGGCTGCGACAGTATGGAGCGCCTCGACCAGGCCTTCGAAGCCGTGCGCACCTTCAAGCCGCTCACTCCCCGGCAGATCTCCGAGCTCGTGGACCGCACCCGCGCCGCCGCCCTCAGCGGCAAATTCGAGCTGTTCAAGACCACATCCCGCTTCGACGGCACCGCCCACCATCCCGAGTGGCTGGGGTAGCGCTTCGCATCATCTGTACTGGCTAGCATCAATCGGAAGCATTTGACATCAAATTCCGGCCAGTGACATCATAACGGTATGAGGACCACTCTTTCGCTGGAGGAAGATGCGGCGAGGGCCATTCAGGCATATGCTCGCCGGCGCCGGCTTCCCCTGGGGAAGGCTGCATCGGAACTGATCCGCCGCGGCTTTCGCTATCAGCTCGGAATCCGCCAGGTGAATGGCTTGCCCGTGCTCGATGCTCCGTCCGATTTTCCCGCGATTACGGCCGGGCGCGTGAGTGAGCTGTTGGACGAGGAATGAACCGGCACCTGCTGGACGTCAATGTTTTCCTCGCCCTGGTTTGGCCGCGGCACGCGGATCATGCCGCCGCCCACGCCTGGTTCGGCAAATCGGGTCACCAGGGCTGGGCCAGCAACTCGCTGACCCAACTCGGACTCCTGCGGCTCCTCACCAATCCAGCCGTGACGCAGGGTGCGGTAAGCGCGGCGACTGCGCTGGAATTGCTTGCTCAGGCGACTCGCCACCCGGGACACGAATTCTGGCCGCTCGACCGGGAACTGCCCCCCGGACTGCGGGCTTCGGCGCCCCGCGTCCTCGGCCACCGCCAATGGGCGGACACCCTGCTGCTGTGCCACGCGGCGGAGCATGGAGGTACGCTCGTGACCTTCGACGCCGGCATCCGGGAATTGGCGCACCGCGAGTTGCGCAAGCACTTGCTTGTCCTGAAACCGTAGGCGCGCCGCCCTCACCCCTGGCTCTCGCTGGGCGATGGTCCGGAGCCGTACCGTCCGCGCATCCCTTGCCGGAACCGCTCCCGTTCCTCCGGCGTCATGCGCTCCCAGCGGTCGATCATGCGCTCCTCGATCCGGCGGCGCATCCCGGAATCGCGGCCGTGAAATCCCAGCCCGCCGAACAGGATCCGGCACAACGCCAGAATCCCAACGCCCTGCCACCAGCTCAGCTCGTGCCAGCCGAACAGCGGCGGCAGCAGCCAGTTCCACAGCAGCGACACGATCTCGCCGCCGAGGGCGATCAGCGCCGCAAGCGCAACAATCGCTAACGGACCGATCCAAAGTAGTTTCTTTCTGCCTGGTCTCATATCCTGCTCCTCACGTTTTCACAAATTCCTCGTAGATGGTTTGCAGCCGCTCGCGCAGGTGCAGCACCGCATATCGTTTACGCGAGAGCAGCGTGTTCACGCTCACGCCGGTTCGGGCGGCAATCTCCTTGAAGCTGCGCCCTTCGATCTCATGCTCCACGAAGACCGCGCGCTGCTCCTTCGGCAATTCGGCGAGCGCCAGTTCGATCTCCTCCAGCAGCACGCCCCGGGCATAGAGCGCCTCCGGCCCGGCCTCCGGCGAAGGCAGCAGGTCTTCGAGCCGCAGCAGTTCGCCGTTTTCGTCCGCCGCGGCCGACTCGCTGAAGCTCTCCGGCTTCTTTTTGCGGAAAAGGTCGATGATGCGGTTGCGCGCCACCCGATACAGCCATCCGGTGATGTGCTCAATCGGCATCAACAGCCGGTTGGCTTCCACCAGCTCGCAGAAGACGTCCTGGAGTATGTCCTCGACATCCCGCGCATCCGGCACGCGCCGGCGGATGAAGTTCCGCAACCGGGATTGCTCCCGTTCGACCACCTCGGAGATCCGCCGGTCGCCTTCGGTCGCCATCCGCATCGGCTGCGTCCTTCACCTACGGTAATAGACGAATAAGGCGCGCGGATATTGTATGCGCTACAGCTTGCGCTTGAAGAAGTCCGCTTCCGCGTGGTACCCCCGCAGCCACGAGGCGTGGCGCAGGAAGCCGTGGATCTCGTCCGGAATCACGAGCTGCTCGAAATACACGCCGTGCTGCCGCAGCGCCGCGATCAGCTCGATGCTCTGCGAAAAATCCACGTTGCGGTCATCGTCGCCCTGGATGACCAGCACGGGCGACCGCCAGGTGTTCATCGACGCGATCGGCGAGGATTCATACGCCGTCCGTGCCGCGTCCTCGCTCAACGACCGGCCCGGTGCGGCCGAGGGAGCCGCCCGCATGCGGTTGGTCCAGTCGTGCACGCCGTGGAAATCCACTCCCGCCGCAAACAGGTCCGAGCCGCGCGCCAGTCCCATGGCCGTCAGGTATCCGCCATACGATCCGCCCCACAGCCCGATGTGCGCCGGGTCCACGTCCGGACGGCTGCGCAGGTACAGCCCCGCGCCTTCTACGTCGTGGTATTCGCTCGCGCCGGCTGGGCCGTAATTCAGGGCCTCGCGGAAGTCCAACCCGTACCCCGTCCCGCTGCGATAGTTGATCGACAACACGATGTATCCCTGGCTGCACAGGAACTGGTTCATGGCGTAGGCGTTGTTGTAGTAATCCATGTAATGCCAGCCGAGCAGCATCTGCCGCCGTGATCCGCCGTGCATGAAAACGATTGCCCTGCGCCGCTCGCCGGGCTTCAAATCGGCCGGCAGGAAGAGCTGCCCGTGAATCTGCATCCCGTCCGATGCGCTGTAGATCACCGGCTCCGGAGCCACCAGCGAACTGGTCGGAAAATCGGCCGGAACGGCGTCGGGCGCCAGGTCTTTGATGCGTCCCCCGATCTGAATGGCCGGCCGCGCCGGCATCCGAGGCCCCGCGTGGATGAAGGCAATGTTCGCGCCGGCGAAAACCGGCGTCCACTCCAGATTCGTCCCGCTCGTCACGGCACGCGGCGGTCCGCTCGCCACACCCACGCGCCAGATATGCCGCCGGTCGATATCGCCCTGGTTCGACGAGTACACCACCTCTTTCCGGTCCTCGGAATATGCGACGTGCTCCACCTCGAAGTTGCCGGGCGTGAGCAGCGTCGCCTTGCCGCCCTCGACCGCCACCGAGTACAGATGGTTCCACCCGTCGCGCTCCCACGGGAACACAATGCGGTCGCCCGCCGCCCAGAAGAGCTGCGAATCCGAAACCACCGCGTGGAACACGCTGCCTGGCCCGTCCTCGGCCTTCCAGATCTGCCGCCCCGCGCCGTCCGCCGCCGTCGCCGCGCGAATCGCCCACGGCTCGCCGGAGCGATGCGCCCCGCGCGTGTAGCCGGTCGCCGTATTGCGGATGAATGCGATCTGCCGGCTGTCCGGCGACCACGCCGGGTTGCTGTCGTGGTACACCGTCGGATCCATGTAGACGATGGATTTCGAGGCGAAATCGTACACCGCGATGAAGCTGTGTCCCGGCCGCTCGCTCACGAACGCCAGCTTCGAGCCGTCCGGCGACCACACCAGGTCCGATGCCGCCACACCCGCGCGCTCGTGGATAAGCTGCATGGCGGCGGCCTTCGTGTTAATCGGCGCCGTCCAGATTTGCCCGGCGCGCAGGAAAGCCACCAGGTCGCCGTTGGGTGACACCGCCGGTGAATGGCCCAGCCCCAATTTCCGCGGTGCCTCCCCCGGCACGGCCATCCACACCGCCTGTTCGGCGCCCGCCGGATTCGCCGTGGGATTCGGATCCGGCCGGTCCAGAAATTCCAGGTCGCCCCCGCGCACGTACACCACCGCCCGCCCGTCCGGCGTCCAGCGCAAATCGCCGACGTCGGTTCCGTCGTCGCCCGTGTAGGCCGTGAGCCGCGCCCCGCGATAGTCCGGAGCCGCCGCGATCCAGATGTTCCGCGCTCCCCGCTCGTTCAGCAGCCACGCCAGCCGGGCACCCCCCGGGGCCACGGTCAATTCCGACGGAAAAGGCGCGGATAAAACCTGCTCCAGGGTGAAAGGTTTGGCTGCCGCCGCGCACGCGAGGATGGCGACTGCAATCGCAAGGCGTCTCATGGTGATTCCGTTATACCAAAGCCGCCCCGGCCTCGCGCGTCTCCCGGTCCCGCTCGTTCCTCCAGTTCTGCCACGCCAACCCCACCACCCGGACCACCTCGTCCTCCACCAGCGGCATGGGAAGCACGTCGTAGCCGCCCAGGTTCAACACCTCCGACCACAACGATTCATCCGCCTCGCTGGAAACCACGATGATCCGCGGTGCCGCCGCGAGCGACTCCGTGCGCCGCAGCACCTCTTTCCAATCGGCATCCGGCAGAATGGCTTCGCAAATCACGATCTGCGGCCGGCACCGCCGCAGCGTTTCCGTGCCTTCCCGCCAAGTCGCCGATTCACGCAGGTTGACGGGCGCGCCGCGGAAAATCTCCCGCAGCCGCCTCCGGTCCGCCGCCAGCGGGCACAGCGCCAGCACCGCGGGCGCCCGCGCTTTTCGATCTTCAACCATTTCCTCTAAGAAGATCGGCGGAATCCCGCCCCGGCTTTAGGGTCCGTAACGGTCTGCTGGCCGGCGCCCTCCTGGCACAGCCGCTCCAGGCTTCCCTGGTATGCTGCCAGCCATTCGGCGAACCGCTCGATTCGCGGCAGTCCCCCCCGGTCCGACAATGCGCCCTCGCGCACTTTTTTCTTCGGTGTGCGCCACCGTCTCAGTGCCAGTTGCATCGCACTGTCCTCTCCCAGTTCAGCACAGCGGGCCGGCCTACCCGCTCAACTCCTTCCGTTTCCCCCGAAATCTCCCGGCATTGAAGGAGCCGCCCCCGCCAGCACGGCACGCCGCGGCAGCGGCAGCGACGCTTCGATCGTCGCTCCCTTGCCTAATTCCGAACTGACCTGCAGCGTGCCGCCCAGTCCCTCCACTCGCTCCTGCATCCCGATCAGCCCCAGCCCCGCGCCCCGCGGCCTCTTAAAGCCGCGCCCGTCGTCGCGGATCACCAGCGAAATGGTTTCCCCCTCCGCCAGCAGGCTGATCTCCACAGAACTCGCCCGTGCGTGCCGGCACACATTATTCAGTGCCTCCTGCACGACCCGGAAAATACAAATCCTGTGTTCCTCCGGCAGTTCCTCCGGCAGCGCGTCGGTCAGCTCGATGCGCACCCCCGTCGAGCGCGATACCTGCTTGGTCTGCCATTCCAGCGCCGCCGCCAGTCCCAGGTCGTCCAGCATCGACGGCCGCAGCAGCAGGGCCATGTTCCGCACCAGCGCCACCGAGCTTTCCACGCCCTCGCGAATCCGGTCCACCCGCCCGCGCAAGTGCTCCGGATAGGGCGCCAGCGCCACCCCCAAATCGTGCAGCTCGAACTGCACCGCCGAAAGCGACTGCCCCACCGCGTCATGCAGTTCGCGCGACAGGTTCTTGCGCTCGTTCTCCTGCGTTTCCACCAGCCGCGCCGAAAGGTTCTTCAGCTCCTGGCGCGCCTCGGTGACGGCCGCCAGGTGCTCCATAGTCTGCTCCTCCAGCCGCACGATCCGCCGCGCCGTGGCGAATGCCAACACCAGCCCGCACAGAAACATCCCCGCCACCGCAATCAGCAGTTCGCTCCGCAGCCCCGAAAACATGTTCAACAGCCGGTGGTCCCGCTCCAGCACCTGCTGGTAGTTCACCGAGGCGATGGTGTCCGCCATGGCCAGCGTGCTGGACCGCCGCGGCAGCACTTCGTCGTGCAGGAACCGATACCCCTGCTGGTGCCGCTCCTGCGCGTCCCAGCTCAGCACCGGATCGAGCGCCCGCCAGTATTCCGCGATTTCTCCCCGCAGGTCGCCCCACGGCGCCAATGCCGCTCCCGGCTCCGCGGCCAGCACCCCCATCAGCGATGCGATTTCCTGCCGCGTGTCCGCCAGCGCTTGCCGGCTCTGCTCGGCCTTCCCCGGGTCGGGCTCCAGCAGGTAATCCCGCACATACGTTCCCGAAAGATAAATGGCCGAGCGCAGTTGGTTCAGCCGCGCCTCCCGGTCCAGAAATTCCTTCAGGATATCTTCGTTGCTCGATTCCAGCCGCGAGATCACCCGGATCGCGTTCAGTCCGGACAGAACCAGCAGGCTGAGCAGCAGCCCAAAGCCCATCGCCAGCGCTATTTTGGTGGTCGCCAAGCGCCGTGCGGCGGGCGAGGACCCTCGCTCGGAAAGCATGGATTAGTCCTTGGCCACCAGCCGCGGCGGCGCCCCCACCACGCCCTTGCGGATGGCATACAAAATCAGGTCTGCCAGGCTGTGCAGGTTCAGCTTCTGGAAGATATGCTGCCGGTGGCAGATCACCGTCGTGGGGCTAAGGTCCAGAATGGTGGCGATGTCCTTGTTGGATTGCCCTTCCGCCAGCAGTTGCAGAATCTGCCGCTCCCGGCCGGTCAGCAGGTCGAAGGAATCGTCCACCTGTTTGGATTCCAGGAACCGCATGTAATCGTCCGCCAGAATCCGGCTCACCTTCGGGCTGAAGTACGCTTTTCCCTGGCTCACCGCGCGCACCGCTTCCACTACCTCGAATTCGGCCGAGCTCTTCAGCACGTATCCGCGCGCGCCGGCCTTGAGCGCGTTGTGCAGATAGACTTCATCGGAGTGCACCGTGAGCATCACGATCTGGATTCCCTCGAGCTTCGCGGTGAGTTGCCGCGCCGCTTCCAGGCCATTGAGCACCGGCATGCTGATGTCCAGAATGGCCACGTGCGGCAGTGTGCGCTCGGCGATCTCGATGGCTTCGCGCCCATCGGCCGCCTCCCCGATGATCTCGAACCCCGGCTCGTGCGTCAGCAGAGCACGCAGGCCGCTTCGAATAATCGCATGATCGTCCGCGATGAGAATCCGCACTGAACCCATTGCACTGGCTCCATGTTAAATCGGCCCCCCGCTTGGCCCCAATACCCTGAACGGAGTATTTTCCCAGCAAAGGTGGGGCAGGCGGCCGGAGGGCACCCCGCCCGCGCGAGCTTCACGCATCCAGGTACCACGGCACGTTGACGATAACGATCCGCCGGTCCCCCCGCACCAGCAAGAGCGCCGAAAGCAGTTCCCCCCGCTGGTTGTGCAGGAAATAGTGATACCAGTGCCGCTCCACCATCTCCGAAATCAGCACCGCCACCGTCCGGTCCGGATGCTGCTGCTCCACGCCCAGCACGTGCTGGATAATCGGGTGGACCACGAACCGGTACGGCGACCGCAGCCGCACCAGCTTGGGCGCCGGCCGTCCCGCCGCGCGCGCCTGTTCCTCGATCTCCCGGCTCCAGTCGCTTTTCAGCGCCGGCGCGCCCTCGTATTCCACGTGCACGATCTCGATATCGCCGGAAATCGTCAGCGCCAGCCGCAGCGCTTTCTGCGCCACCGCGTTCCACGTCTCCACCGGCACCACCACCACGGGCGGCGTCAGCGTCCCCTTGACGATGAAATCCGGCCGTGGCGCCACCTCCCGTTCCACCCGCCGGTAATGGCGGCGAATCGCCGTCATCGCGGCGATGAACGCCGGCGCCAGCACCACCACCACCCACGCCCCCTCCGCGAACTTGGCCGCCAGCACCACCGCCAGCGTCGCGCCCGTGGCTGCCGCCCCCAGGCCGTTAATCGCCATGCTGTGCGCCACGCCACGCCCCCGCACGCGCTTCCAGTGCGCCACCATCCCCGCCTGCGAAAGCGTGAACGCCATGAACGCCCCCACCGCGAACAGCGGAATCAGACGGTCCGTAATCCCGCCGAAAATCACCAGCAGCATCCCCGCCAGCACCGCCAGCACCTGGTCCTCCGCCGATGCCAGCGGCCGGCCGAATAGGAAGTCAGCGAGGGGCATTTCGCATCATTATCTCGTAGCCCCGGCGCCGGGCGGTCCCTCGCCCAAGCCGGCTCCTGTCAAAAACAGGCGACTATCCCCTCTTCAGAGGATTGGCCGCCCGCCCCGCCGGATCTATTTTCGTAGATGGAACATACATGAGCGGGCCGTCCTGGTTGCATGGGACGCTTTCCCTTCCGGCCGAACCGGACGGCGCCGCTCGCCAGCCTGTTTTCCGCTTTCTTCAGCCGCTCTACGGCTCCAGGAGTCCCGCCCGAATGGCGTACCGCACCATGCTGGCGGTTTCGTGCACGCCCAGCTTTTCCAGGATGCGGCTGCGGTGTGAATCCGCCGTCTTGTAGCTGATTCCCAACTGCACCCCCACCTCCCGCGTGGTTTTCCCTTCCGCGATCAGCACCAGCACCTGCCGCTCCCGCTCCGTCAGTGAGAACACGAGCCGCATGGCCTCCGGATCCGGCGTGAAGATTCCGCGCTTCCGGTCGTTGACGTCCGCCGCCGACCCCAGGTATCCCGCAAACCGCCCCTCGTCGTCGAATCGCGCTACTCCGGCCGATTCCACCCAGCGGTAGGTCCCGTCCGCGCGCTTCAGCCGGAACTCCGCCCGGAACGGCTCCCGCGCCGTGAACGCCCGCAGGTAGCTCTCGAAACACGGCCCGCGGTCGTCCGGATGGATCCCTTCCGTCCAGCCACTGCCCAGTTCCTGCTCCAGCGTGCGCCCCCGAAACTCCAGCCATGCCTGGTTGAAGTACGTGCACAGGGTATCCGGTCCCGATATCCAGATCGGCATCGGAGCGTGCTCCGCCAGCAGGCGGAAATGGCTCTCGCTGGTCTGCGCCTTCATCCGCTGTCGCTGAAGCTCAGCTTCCAGTTCCGCTACGCGCTCCCTGAGCGCGGCGGCTTCGTCGATTTGCTTTCCGGGTGACAATGGGATAAACCGTATTTCAAATCATATGGCAGTGAATACTAGCCGTAAAGTACCAAAATGGATTTACCTAGGGGGTATCCTGTACTGTATCGTCCATTTTGACGCTATCGCTTTCGATGTGTGGAACTTCCCGGCAGCTCCGCGGAACCATTACTAGAGCCAAAATGAGCTCCCTGGCGCCTCAGACCGGCCTCCCGACGGACGAATCCCTCTTCGAACGCCTCCGCGCCGGCGACGAAGCGGCCTTTCTGGCTCTTTACCGCCGCCGCCAGGGGGGCATCTACCGCTTTGCCCTGCATATGAGTGGATCGGCTGTTCTGGCCGAAGACATTACCCAGGAAGTTTTTCTCGCACTCATCCGCGCCGATTCGGGCTACGACCCCCGCCGCGGGGCGCTCTCCGGCTACCTGTTCGGCATCGCCCGCAAGCTGGTCTTGCGCCACATCGAGCGCACCCGCGCCGATGTCGCCCTGGCACCCGATTCCGACGATTCCGCCCTCTCCGAGATCTCCGTCACGGACGATCCCATGGTCGATCTCACCCGCCGCGAGAGCATCGACGCCCTGCGCCACGCCATCGTGGCGCTCCCCCGCCGCTATCGCGAGGTAGTGGTCCTCTGCGACCTCGACGAAGTGGATTACGCCGCCGCCGCCCGTATCCTCGAATGCCCCGTCGGCACCGTGCGCTCGCGTCTGCACCGCGCGCGCGCCCTTCTCCTCCACAAGCTGTTGCATAACGAACGCGGCTCGCGGCTCGCCGTGGGAGCCTTGAAGCCTGCCAGGTGTGCCATATGAACTGCGAAGAATTTCGAAATTCCATGCCCGAGCTGGCGGCCGCCTCTCCGGCGCCGGACGCCGCGGCCGATCTCCAACGCCGCCATCTCGATGGCTGCCCCGCCTGTGCCGAGTGGTTGAAGCGCCATGGGGCGCTCGCCGGCGGTCTTGGTACCGTCGCCGCCGAGTGGCGCTGGGTGAACGCCCCGCCTCGCCTCGAACCGCGCCTGCTCGCCGCCTACCGCGCCCAGTCCGGCCTCCGGGAGATGCACTCCGGCTGGCTTCCGGCGCTCGTCTGGGCCTCGGCCGTAGCCGCCACCGTCCTGCTGGCGCTGCTCCTCGTGCATGCCGAGCGCGTTCCCGAGCGCGCCCGGCCGCCGCGCATCCATGCGTCCCGCACGCAGCTTGCCGGCGTGCAGCCGGCCCCCGCCGAAACCGCCGCCGAAACCGATGTCGCCGCAGGCGAAAACGGCTTCATCCCCCTGCCCAATGCCGCCAATCTGCCGCCTAGCGAAGAGCTGGATGTGGTGCGCATCGAAGTCCCGCGCTCGGCCATGATGGCGGTGGGCTATCCGGTCAGCCCCGACCGCGCTTCGGAGATGGTGCAGGCCGAGGTGGCGGTCGGCTTCGACGGCCTCGCCCGCGCCGTCCGCTTCTCCGAAGCCGAATCGAGCAATTAAGGAGCCTCTATGCCGATCCGAATGATTGCCATTGCCCTTTTCGCCGCTCTCGCCTACGCCCAGCCACCCGCCCCTCCCCCCGGCCATCACGGTTTCGGCGGAATGGGTTTCGGCGAGGCCCGTTTTCTCTTCGCCGAGCCCGGCCGTCCCGGCCCCCTGGTCAAGAATGCGCCCTACTCCGCCGAATGGGTCACCGAAACCGTGCAAACCCTCGCCGACGGGAACCGCATCCATCAGGTCAACGCAGGCGAAATCTATCGAGATAGCGAGGGCCGCACGCGGCGCGAGCAAACCTTCCCCGCCCCCGCGATGTGGGGCATGATAGCCGCCACGGGCGGCTCGCCGGTCCGGCTCGTTTTCATCAGCGATCCCGTGGCGGGTCTCACTTACTCGCTTGATCCCAACCGCCACACGGCCATGCGATCCGCCGTTCACCCGCGTGACAGCTCGCGCGGCGGGCGTCACATGGCCTCCGGCGGGCCGTCTCCGCGTTACGAAGGCCGCGACCTTAACCCCCACAATTGGCCCAACGCCAAAACCGAATCCCTCGCCCGCCAGATGATCGAGGGCGTTCCCGCGGATGGCACCCGCACCACCGTCACCACCCCCGCCGGCCAAGTCGGCAACGACAAGCCCATCGTCACCGTCACCGAAACCTGGTATTCGCCCGACTTGCAGACCATCGTGCTCTCGAAGCAATCCGACCCGCGCCACGGCGAGACTACCTACAAGCTGACCAACATCAGCCGCGCCGAGCCGCCACATTCCCTTTTCGAAGTCCCGGCCGATTACAAGGTCTCCGACCGGCCCTCGCGCCCGCCCGCCAAGCAGTAAAGAAATGCGAGCGCAGCGAGCCGCCATGTTATTCTGACTCCTGGCTCCTGACTCCTCCATGCTCATCGCCGTCCCCGACGATGCTCCTCCGGTACTGCCCGGCAGCCCCGTCTGGCCCGAGCTTCAGGCCCGCGCGGAGCTCGCTTATTTCGACACGCTCCCCGGCTCCGAAGCCCGCCTCGCCGCCCGCATCGGCACCGCTGAGGTGGTGCTGAATATCCGCTCCTCCTCGCGCTTCACCGATCGCGTCTTGGCCGCCTGTCCCGCTCTGCGCCTGCTATCCCTCTGGGGCACCGGCACCGACCACGTCGATCTTGCCGCCGCCGTGCTCCATGGCATCGCCATTACCAACACTCCCGGCGTTGCCGCCGTCTCCATCGCCGAGCACACCCTCGCGCTCCTGTTCGCCGTCGCCCGCCACATTCCGCGCCTCGACGCCGCCGTCCGCGCCGCCGAATGGCCCCGCGGCCAACTCACCGAGTTGCGCGGCAAAACCTGCGGCATTATCGGGCTCGGCGCCATCGGCCGCGAGTTCGCCCGCCTCGCCTCCGCCATCGGCATGCGCGTCCTCGCCTGGACCATGCACCCCACCCCCGCCTTCCCGCAAACGCCGCTCGACGAGCTTTACCGATCGAGCGACGTCCTCAGCCTTCACCTCCGCCTCTCGGAGGAAACCCGCAGCTTTGTCGGTGCCCGTGAATTCGCCCTCATGAAACCCACCGCCATCCTGCTGAACACCGCCCGCGGCGCCCTCGTGGATGAGCCCGCGCTCCTCGAAGCGCTCTCCAGCGGCCGCCTTGCTGGCGCCGGCCTCGACGTTTTCTCCATTGAGCCCCTTCCTCTCAACCAGCCCCTGACCGCGCTCCCCAACGTCGTCCTCACGCCCCACTGCGCCGGCATCACCCCCGAAGCGCTCCATGCCGGCCTTCGCCTGGCCGTCGACAACATCTGGGCCTGGCTCGCGGGCCGTCCCCAAAATGTCGTACTCCCAAATTCCGGTCCGCATTTCTAGCGGGGAAAACCGAAATTTGGGATAAACGTGTCTCAAAATCGCCCTTTTGAGCGCTTCCGGCTGCTTGACATGCGTATTGCAAGCATGAGCAAATAAATATTCCGCCGCTAACCGTTGTGCCCCAGGTACCACTGTGTCATCCAAGGACCTGAAGCCGAAAACTCGTCTGGGCCGCGCGCATCCCCAGCGCGTCAAGGCGGTCACCTGGACCGTAGCCTCGCTGTTTTGCGCCGGTGGCATTTGGGCCGCCTGGCACTATGCCGGCGCCCCCACCGTCGAGGTCGCCGTGGCCCGCGTGCGCCGCGGCGATTTCGTCATCAGCGTCCGCTCCCGCGGCGAAATCCGCAGCTCCCGCTCCATCATTCTCAAGGCGCCCCAGGTGCCCGGCCTGCGCATCGTGCGCCTCGCCGAAAACGGCCGCACCATCAAAGAAGGCGAGGTGGTCATCGCCTTCGATCCTGTCCTCCAGGAGGAGGCCGTCCTCGACCGCACCACCGCTCTCCAGGCCGCCAACCAGAACATCGTCCAGGCCAAGGCCAACCAGAAAATGCAGGACCAGTCCGACGCCATGAACGAAATGTCCTCCGAATACGCCCTGGAGGGCGCCAAGCTGAACGCCAGCAAGGCCGCCGTGCTCTCGGACATCGAGGGCGAGAAGGACCGCATCCAGGTCGGAGTCTCCGAAGGCGCTTTCCAACTCGTTAAGGCCGGCATCAACGCGCACCAGGTCGCCGACCAGGCCGATCTCAACCGCCTCGGCCAGGCCAAAAACAAGGCCACCCGCGATCTCAAGAAGGCCGAAAGCTACCTCGGCAAGATGGAGATCCGCGCCCCCATCGACGGCATCGTCAACATCCTCCCCAATTTCCGCTCTCAGGGCGCCTTCGGCCAATCCACCCCGCCCTTCAAGGAAGGCGATAGCGTCTGGACCGGCGCCGAAATCGTCGAGATGCCCGACCTCACCCAGCTCTACGTCGAGATCGATCTCGAAGAGGTGGACCGCGGCAAGCTCCGCCTCGGCCAGAAGGTGCGCGTGCGCGTGGACGCCGTTCCCGACCGGGAATTCATCGGCGCCGTCGATTGGATCAGCCCCATCGCCAGCCTCATCTACAAAGGCGGCAGCACTCCCGAAAAGGTGTTCCCCGCGCGCGCCACCTTGCAGCAGCGCGATCCGCGCCTGCGCCCCGGCATGAGTTCCACCGCGGAGGTCATCATCGAGCGCACCCCCAACCGGATCCTGATCCCCGTCCGCGCCAGCTTCGACAAGGGCGGCAAGCCCGCCGTCTGGGTGCGCAAGGGCTCGGGCTTCGTGGTGCGCCCCATCAAAATCGGCCCGCACAATGAAGACGACCTGGTCGTGACCAGCGGCTTGCGCGAAGGCGAAATCGTCGCACTCGAAAACCCCGTCGAAGCCGCCCGGCGCGCCCGGAAGAAATTCTGATGAAGAAGGCCTTCTACCGTTTGCTCGCCCTGGCCGTCGTCGGCGCCGCCGGCTGGGGCTTGTACCGTTACATCACGCAGCTTCCCGCGCGCCAGCAGACCATCCCCACCGCCACGGTCCAGCGCGGCGATGTGGTCATCCGCGCCTTCACCCGCGGCGAGCTCCACGCCGTCCGCTCCGTCACCCTGGTGGCCCCCAACCTCAACGGCATCGTCCAGGTGACCCGCCTCGCCCCCGCCGGCGCGCTCGCCCAAAAAGGCGACCTCGTCGTCGAATACGACGATTCCGAACGCCAGATGTCCCTCGATACCTACCGGCTCACCCTCGAATCCATCGACCAGCAGATCCGGGAAGCCAAGTCCTCCTGGGCCATGCAGCAGAGCCAGGACGGCGTCACCCTCCTCCAGACCCGCTACAACGTCCGCCGTGCCCAGCTCGATGTGCAGAAGAACCCCATCCTCGACGCCATCGACGCCAAGAAGAACATCCTCGCCCTCGACCAGAGCAAGCGCGCCCTGGTGCAGCTCGAATCCGATATCCAGGCCCGCAAGGCCCAGGCCGATTCCCAAATCGCCGTCATGCAGGAGCAGCGCAACCGCGCCCTTATCGCTGTCGAGCGCGAGCAGCAGCGCATCGCCCAGACCAAAACCCTGGCCCCCATCACCGGCCTCGTCTCCATCCGCCAGAACCGCGCCGGCTTCTTCAATTTCGGCCAGGACCTGCCCGATGTCCACGAAGGCGACACGCTCTACCCGGGCATGATGGTGGCCGACATCCTCGATCTTTCGGAGCTCGAAGTCTGGACCAAGGTCGGCGAGCTCGACCGCGCCAACCTGCGCGACGGTCAGGACGCCCTCATCCGCCTCGATGCCATCCCCAACAAGCAGTTCCACGGCAAAATCAGCGCCATGAGCGCCACCGCCAGCGTGGATGTGTTCTCCGGCGACCCCGCCAAGAAATTCGACGTGATCTTCTCCATCGATATGCGCCAGTTGCTCTCCGAGCTCGGCATGAAGCCCGCGGATATCGAGCGCATCATGGCCACCGCCAAGGCCAACGCGAACCAGTCCGCCGCCAGCACTGCGCCCTCGTTCCTCGATAGACTGGCCGCCAGCCGCAAGGACAAGAACAGCCCCGCCAATCCGCTCGCCCTGCTCCAGTCCATCGGCAGCGGCGGCCAGTTCACCGACGCGGACCGCGCCAAGGCCCAGCTCCCGCTCCCGCCCGAGCAGGATTCGCGCATCCAGACCCTCCTCCGCCCCGGCCTTTTGGCTGACGTCGAAATCGTGGTCGAAAAGATTCCCAACGCCGTCCACGTCCCCGCGCAGGCGGTCTTCAACAAGGGCGGCAGATACTTGGTCTACGTGCGCCAGAAGGACGGCAGGTTCGACTCGCGCGAAGTGAAGCTGAAGACGCAAAGCGAATCGGCCATCGTGATCTCCAGCGGTGTCCAGCCCGGCGAGGTCATCGCCCTCGCCGACCCCACCGCCAGCCCCAAGAAAGGCAAGAGCCAGAAGAAGGCGCAGGACAATCCCATGGGCTCCATGCCCGGAGGCAAGCAATAATGCTGCCATGCCCCGACGCACCGCTCCCTGACGGTCGCGGCTCCGTCATGGCATCCGAACCGCGACCGTCAGGGAGCGGTGACACCGGAGGTCCCCGCTGATGCTCTTCGAACACATCGCTCCCGAGCTGAAAATGGGCCTCTCCAGCCTCCTGGCCCACAAGCTGCGCAGCCTCCTCACCATGCTCGGCATGATCTTCGGCGTGGGCGCCGTGGTCGCCATGCTCTCCATCACCGCCGGCGCCCAGAAGGAGATGATGAGCTTCATCGATCAGCTCGGCGTCAACAATATCATCGTCGAGGCGCACGAGGCCGCGGACCGCAACGCCCTCCAGACCGTCCGCGCCATTTCGCCCGGCTTGACCTTCCGCGATTACCGCGCCATCTCCGAAAACGTCACCGGCCTCCTAGCCATTACCCCCCGCAAGCGCTTCAAGCCCCAGAAGGTCTTCCCCAAGACCTCGCAGGAGCCCCCCCAGCTCATCGGCGTGCTGCCCAACTTCGTCGAAATCGACAGCCTCAAGCTGGCTTCCGGCCGCTTCTTCACCGCTCAGGAGAACCTGTCCTCCGCGCCCGTCTGCGTGCTCGGCGAAAGCGCCAAAGTCAACCTGCTGGGCTATGAAGATGCCATCGGCAAATACGTCAAGGTCAACGATACCTGGCTGCAAGTGATCGGTGTGCTCGTCCCTCAGGCAGGCGGCGATTCCGATGTGGCCGGCGCGCAGGCGGTCGACCGCAATAACCTCGTCATCGCCCCGCTCAACACCGTCATGCGCCGCTTCCAGGACAACACCAGCTACCTCAAGGACGAAATCGACGGCATCTACATGAAAGTCGCCCCCAACGTCGATTCCATCGATACCTCCAACGTCGTGCGGGCAATCCTCACCGCCACCCACAAAGACGCCGGCGATTTCACCGTCATCGTCCCCGCCGGCCTGCTCGAGCAGCGCAAGCAAACGCAGATGATCTTCAACATCGTCATGATCTGCATCGCCGGCATTTCCTTGCTGGTGGGCGGCATCGGCATCATGAACATCATGCTCGCCACGGTGCTCGAGCGCACCCGCGAAATAGGCATCCGCCGCGCCATCGGTGCGCGCCAGGCCGATATCGTGCGCCAGTTCCTCACCGAAGCCGTGCTGATTTCCATCGCCGGCGGCCTGATCGGCATCGCCTTCGGCGTGTCGCTCTCCAAGATCATCGCGGCGGCCGCCGGCTGGTCGACGCTGGTCACTGGATCGTCCATCGGGGTGGCCTTCGGCGTCTCCGTTTTCATCGGTTTGTTATTTGGTATTTATCCCGCCGTCCAGGCGGCCAAACTCGACCCCATCGAGGCCATCCGTTACGAGTAGAGATATGTTCAAACGACCGCGCGCGAAGCGCGCCACCTTCCCCTGGCCCCTGCCCCCCAGCCCCTGGCCCCTGGTTCTTCTCCTGGCCGCCTGCGCCTCCGCGCAGATGAAATCCTTCCCCAAGCCCTCCTACTTCCGCGAAACGTTCCGTAGGCCGCCAGCCGACATCGTGCTCAACGCCCCGGTGCGCCTCAAGAATTTCGTCGTGCCCACGGATCACGGCCCGCGCCTCGAGCTTTCGCTCAAGAATTACATCGAGCTGGTCATGGACAACAACACCGATATCCAGCTCCAGTTGCTTACCCTGGTCATGCCCAAAGATGCGATCCAGACCGCCTTGGGCGCGTGGGATCCCGTCGCGGTCGCCAGCTTCAGCAGCCAGCGCTCCACCAGCCTCGCCATCAACGCCACCGAAGCGCGTAGCACCAGCGCGGTGACCAAGTCGCTCAGCCAGCCCTACAGCCTCTCCTATAACCAGACCCTCTCCAGCGGAACGCAGTACACCGTCAGCTTCAGCGGCGCCAAGACCTCGATGACCAATTCCTACGCCAGCTTCAACCCGTCCCTCACTTCCAATATGGCCATCAGCATCAGCCAGCCGCTCATCCGCAACCGCGGCCGGTATGTGAACCGCATCCCCCTGATGGAAGCGGAGAGCAAGTACAAGGTCGCCGAGGACGTCTTGCAGGGGCAGCTCCTCACGCTCGTCAATACCGCCGAGACCGATTATTGGAATTTCGTCAGCGCGCGCGAGAACCTCCGCGTGCAGCAAAGCGCGCGCGATACCGCCAAGCAGTACCTCGATTACATGCAGAAACAGCTCGATCTCGGCGCCATTTCTCCGCTGGATATTTACAACCCCAAGCAGAACCTCGCCGCCGCCGACCTGAGCGTCTCGCAGGCTCAATTCGCGCTGGTCCTGGCTACCGACGCGGTGCGCCACCAGATCGCCGCCGACCTCGATCCCGACATTCGCAATCTCCCCATCGACCTCACCGAACCGGTCGAGCTCGGCCCGGCCGACGCCATGCCGGTCGATCGCGAAGAGTCCGTCAGAAAAGCCATGGACGTGCATCCTGCCATCGAGCAGGCCATGCAGACGCTCGACGTGGACGACCTCCGCATCCAGGGCGCCAGGAACGGCCTGCTTCCCGATCTGCGCCTGCGCGCCAGCTACGTTTCGCAGGGCCGCGGCGGAATCTTCTACCCCAGTGCCAGCACCATCCTCGGGGCGGCCGGCGGGGGGCCGATCATCGGCCTCCCTGGCGGTTTCTCGGATGCCTGGGGCCAGATGTGGGGCTTCGGCTACCCGGTCTACTACGCCGGCCTCACCCTTACGCTGCCCATCCGCAACCGCGCCGCCTCCGCGGCTCTCGCCGACGCCATGGTCCGCAAGAGAAATGACATGCTGACCCTGCGCGACACGCAGCAGCAGATCCGCCTCTCCATCCTGAACGCCGTGAACCGCTTCGAGGGCGCCAAGGAGCAATTGAAGCTGGCCAAGGTGCAGCGCGATTACGCCGACCTCAACCTCAAAGCCGAAAACCAGAAATACGAGCTCGGCACCGACAGCAACCAGAACGTCATCCTGGCGCAGAAGGCGCTCCTGCAAGCCGAATCGGCCATGGTGACCAACGAAATCGCCGTCCGCCTGAACCTGCTGAACCTCCTCACCCGGACCGGCGAGTTGCTCGACGCCCGCGGAATTGTGGTCAAGTAGAGCCGCCCTCGCCGCTTCGGTGCCGAGCGTCACAGCGCCCCCTTGCGCCTTCGGCCGCCCTCTGCCACTCTAGAGTCACGGGAGCGTTTCGCATGATGCAAACGCTGGTGCTCGCGCTGCTGCTCGCTTCGATTCTGGCATTTCTCCTGGCCGCGGTCCGCCATCGTGTCTGCGCCGCTCTGCACCGCCGCCGCCCGCTGGTCTGGGCCGTTCCGTTGTGCCTGACCGCGATCTTCACCGCCGCCGCCTTCCTGGCCGGCGTCCCGAGCCTTTGGCTGACGGCCCTGGTGCTGGCCTACACGCTCCTGCCCACCGCGGCGGTTTTCAAGGGCTGGGATTTCACCGCCGTGCTGCTGCTCTGGCTGCCGCTCGAATTCGGCGCCGGTGGAAACCTCGTGCCCCGCGCCGCCCAGGGCTTTTTGCACAGCGTGGCCTACGGCATCGCCATCCTGCTCGGCCTGGTTCTCTTTCTCGGCTTCCGCAAGCTGCCCGCGATGAAGTACAACCTCCCGCACGACTGGCGCGATCTCTGGCGGCCGCTCCTGGGCTTCGCCATCGTGGCGCCCGTCCTCATCCTGGTCGGCATCGCCATCGGATTCATTCCGCCGCCGCACCTGCCGGTGCAGTCCGCCGGCCGCATGGCTGCCGCCGCGCCGCTGATTTTCGCCGCCACCGCGCTCCCGGAGGAGATCCTCTTCCGCGCCCTCATCCAAAATATCCTGATGCAGCGCCTCGGCGAGAGCACCCGCACCCTCGTCCTCGCCAGCGTGATTTTCGGCGCCGCCCATCTGGACAACGGGCCGCAGGCGCTGCCCAACTGGCGCTACATGATCCTGGCCACCATCGCCGGCGTGGCGTATGGCAAGGTCTTTCAGAAGTCTTCCACCGTGCTTTCCTCGGCCGGCCTGCACATGGCGGTCGATTGGACCAAGCACTTTTTCTTCTAATGCGCCGCAAGATCGCCATTGCCGAACCGCTGCTCTTCTTCGCGCTCATCATGACTTACATCTGGGGCCTCCGCTCCACGCACCACGAGTTCTGGATGGCCCTTCTCGCCCTGATGCTGCTCTCGCACTGCGTGCATCGCGAGCGCGCCGAAACGCTTGGCTTCCGCCGCCGCAATCTCCGCGAGTGCCTGGAAGCGTATGCCCCCGCGCTCGCGCTGGCTACCCTGCTGCTCCTCGGCGGCGGCATGCTGCTCGACACCACGCGGCCCATCGGCTTCACCGACGCCGTGCTGGCCTGGGTCGCCTACATGCCCTGGGGCCTGTTCCAGCAGTACATC
Source organism: Acidobacteriota bacterium (assembly GCA_021787555.1). Taxonomy (GTDB): domain Bacteria; phylum Acidobacteriota; class Terriglobia; order Bryobacterales; family Bryobacteraceae; genus JAJYLS01. The sequence goes on from JAJYLS010000029.1 coordinate 22,617, forward strand.
CTCAACGGGTATTTCATGAATCGTTTCGACGCCGTGCTCTCGCGCCGCGCCGCCCCCCTGCTTTCCGCCGCGGTCTTCTCCGGCGCGCACCTGCCCAACAGCTTCCTCATGGTGGTGACCTTCGTCCTGGGCTACTGCTGCGCGCGCATCTACCGCCGGTACAAGAACCTCTACTTCCTCGGCCTGGCGCACGCGACCTTTGGTTTTCTCCTTTTCCTGGTGGTTCCGGATTCCATCAGCCATCATCTGATCGTCGGCCCGGGCTGGTTCCTGCACCGTTGACCGGCCGGCCCGCCACCCCACCCGGTTACAATGAGATCATTCCTATGCAGTCCTCTCTCAAGCCGCTCGTAGCGCCCGGCGCGCTGCTGGCCGCATTGTTCTCGGTTGGCGCGCTGGTCAGCTCGGCGCCGGCGCCGCGCGAGCGCGTCGGGCCGCTTCCCGGCGGCGCCTTCCTGCTCACCAGCGGTTGGCGCATCAAGCCGGCCGGCAAGCAGATTCCGCTGGATACCCTGCCCATGTCCACCGCGCTCTCGCCCGACGGCAAATATTTGCTGGTGCTCAACGGCGGCTACCGGCCGCCCACCGTTTCGGTAATTGAGATCGCCGGCGCGCGCGTGGTGGATACCGCCCGGGTGCCCGACGGCTGGCTGGGCCTGGCGTTCGCGCGCGACGGCCGGCACGTCTACGTCGGCGGCGGCTCGAAGGCGGCGATTTTCGAATTCGCTTTCGCCGATGGCAAACTCACTTCCGCGCGCACCTTCGACGTCGTTTCCGCCGGCGAGCGCACCAACGACGATTTCGTCGGCGACGTCACTTTTTCGCCCGATGGCCGCCTGCTCTATGCCGCCGAGCTGTACCGCAATTCCATCGCGGTGGTAAATCCGCAATCCGGCATGGTGATCGCCCGCTACCACACGGGCCGCCGCCCCTATCGCATTCTCTTCGACCCCGACGGCAAATCCTTCTTCGTGACCCACTGGGCCGATGGCACGCTCGGCCACTACGACGCCTCCAACGGCAGTGTCCTCCAGACCCTGCGCATCGGCGCCCACGCGAGCGATATGGCCTGGCGCAATGGCGGGCCGGTCGATGCCGGACCGCCTTGGGTGGCCCGCATCTTCGTGGCGGCGGCCAATACGAACAATGTGTACGCGGTGGGAGTCACCCCCGGCAAAGAACTCAGCGTCATCGAGAGCATCAACGTGGGCATGACGCCTTATCACCCGATGGGCATGACGCCTTCGGCCCTGGGCCTTTCGGCCGACGGCAAGCGCCTTTACGTGGCCTGCTCGGACGCCAACGCGGCGGCCGTGGTGGACCTCTCGCTCGATATCAGCCACGTGCTCGGGTTCATCCCCACCGGCTGGTATCCCACGGCGGTGCGCGGGCTGCCTTCCGGCGGGCTGGTGGTGCTAAACGGCAAGGGCCTGCGCTCGTATCCCAATCCCCATGGCCCCAGCCCCGTGCGGCGGCCGGCGGTCGACGCCGTCGGCGGGCCCAACGCGGAATATGTGGCCCACTTGCAGACCGGCACCGCCTCCTGGATCGAGCCGTTCACCGAGGACCAGCTCGCCACCTGGACCGCCCAAGCCCTCGCCGATTCCCCCTACCGCGACTCCCAGCTCGACGAGCCCGATCCGCTGCCGCCCATCCAGCACGTCATCTATATCGTGAAAGAGAACCGCACGTACGACCAGGTGCTCGGCGACATGAAGGAGGGCAACGGCGATCCCTCGCTGGTGCTGTTCGGCGAAAACGTGACTCCCAACGAGCATAAGCTGGCCCGCGAATTCGTCTTACTCGATAACTTCTACGTTAATTCCGATGTAAGTGCCGACGGCCATAACTGGTCCACGGCCGCCATCGCGCCGGACTATGTGCAAAAAATGTGGCCCAATAAGTATGCCAAGCGCAGGAAGATTGCCGATTTCCTGGAGCAGGACCCCACTTCCCTGCCACCGGCCGGCTATCTTTGGACGAATGCGGCAGCCGCGGGCGTTTCCATGCGCAACTTCGGTTACATGGTGAATGACAAGAAGAAGATAGCGCCCCCGGGCGAGGAGCAGGTGGCCGGCGTGCACGACCCCGTGCTGGCGCATGTCACGAACCTCTATTACCGCGGATTCGATCTGAACTATCCGGATCGCGACCGCGCCAGGGCGTTTCTCAGCGAGCTCGCCGAATACGAGAAGACCGGCAACATGCCGCGCCTGATCCTGATGCGGCTCGGCAACGACCACACGGCCAGAGCCGCGGCGGGTAGGCTTTCGCCGCTCTCGATGGCCGCCGACAACGACGCCGCGCTCGGCATGATTGTGGAAGGCGTCTCCAAATCGCGCTTCTGGACCAGTACGGCCATCTTCGTGCTCGAAGACGACGCCCAAAACGGGCCCGACCACGTGGATTCGCACCGTTCGCCAGCATTCGTGATCTCGTCTTTCATCAAACGCCATACCGTGGATAGCACGATGTACAACACCACCTCCATGCTGCGCACCATCGAGTTCCTGCTGGAGCTGCGGCCGATGACGCATTTCGACGCCGCCTCACGGCCCATCGCCGCGCCCTTCCAGAGTAGGCCCGACCCCACGCCCTACGTCGCCGAGAAGCCGCGCATCTCTCTGGATGAAAGGAATCCGCCCAACACGCCCGGCGCGGCGGCATCCAGGGCCATGAACTTCGACGAAGCCGACGAAAACGACGACGACGAGTTGAACGCTGTTTTGTGGCGCGCGATCCGCAAAGACGATCCGCCGCCGCCGATGAGAAGTTACTTTGCAAAATGAAAGAGTCAGGAGTCAGAAGCCAGGAGCACGCGCGCGGCATTCTGACTCCTGTCTCCTGACTTCTGACTTTCTTCTAATATGCCCCAAACTTATCTGTGCTTCCTCTGGCACATGCATCAGCCGTTTTATAAGGACCTGGTCTCGGGCGAGTATAAGTTGCCCTGGACGCGCATGCACGCGCTGAAAGATTACTACGGCATGGTGCGGCTGCTCGAAGACTTTCCCACCGTGCGGCAGACGTTCAACCTGGTGCCCTCGCTCATGGCGCAGGGGGACGAGTACGCCTCGGGGAAAGCCGCGGACCCGTTCCTGGATATGGCCCTCAAGCCCGCGGAAAATCTCACCGATACAGACCGCGGATTCCTCCTCCGCCACTCCTTCTACGCCGACCCGCAGCACATGATCTACCGCTATCCGCGCTACGGCGAGCTGTACGATGCACGCGAAGCGCAGAAGCACTCCGGGGCGTTCTTCGGCCCGCAGGAGTTTCGGGATTTGCAGATGTGGTCGCAGCTCGCCTGGTTCGACGAGGAGTTTCAGGCCAACGATGATGAGGTCCGGGAATGGATAAGCCGCGGGCGCGACTTCACCCAGGCGGACCAGTACCGCATGGGCGAGAAGCAGCGCGAGATCATCGCCCGCGTGGCGCCGGAGTACCAGAAACTGGCGGCCGCCGGCCAGATCGAAATTTCCACCACCCCGTATTACCATCCCATCCTGCCCCTGCTCTGCGATTCCAATATTGCGGGCGTGTCGCATCCCGGAGTCACGCTGCCGCCGCGCTTCCAGCATCCCGAAGACGCCCGCCGCCAGCTCGCGCTGGCGCGCGAGTACATCGGCCGGCATTTCGGCGCCGCGCCGGTGGGGCTGTGGCCGTCGGAAGGATCGGTCTCGGACGAGGTGTTCGGCATCGCCGCGGAGCTGGGCTTCGAGTGGGCCGCTACCGACAGCGGCGTGCTCAACCGTACGCTCGGCCACGCCGTGCCGGTGGACGGCCTCTACCGTCCCTATCGCTGGCGGCAGGACAGACGCGCGCTCGGCGTGCTTTTCCGCGATCACTTCCTCAGCGACCTGATCGGCTTCGTCTATTCCAAAATGGACGCCGCCGCCGCGGCCGGCGATTTCCTCCACCGCATCCGCGAAAACTGCGCCGGCATCCTGGCGACCGGCCGCGACTCGCTCGTGCCTATCGTTCTCGATGGCGAAAACGCGTGGGAATACTACCATCAGAACGGGCGGCCGTTTCTGCGCGAGGTGTACCGCCGCATCGCCGCGGACGATCGCCTGCGCGCCGTCACCGTCGGCGAAGCTTTCCGGCTGCTTGCCGCGGAGCCCCTCGACCGCATCTTTCCGGGATCGTGGATCGACGCCAACTTCGACGTGTGGATCGGTGCCGAGGAAGATAACCAGGCCTGGGCGCAGCTCCTCCGCGCGCGCCAGACCTTCGACGCGGTGGCCAAGGAGCCCGATATCTCCGACGACCGGCGGCGCCTGGCGCTTGAAGAGCTGATGATCGCCGAGGGCAGCGACTGGTGCTGGTGGTATGGCCCCGAGCACGATTCCGCCAACCGCCCCGAGTTCGACCAGCTCTATCGCAGCCACCTGGCCAACGTCTACCGCTTCCTCAATCTCGCGCCGCCGGAGGAGCTTTCGCGCCCCATCCTGCGCATGTCCGTTCCGGAGGTGCTGATCGAGCCTTCCGGCCCGATTTCGCCGGTGATCGACGGAGAAGTGACTTCCTATTTCGAATGGATCGGCGCGGGCGTCTATCGCGTGGACGCTCGCTCCGGCTCCATGCACGGCAAGAAATTCCTGGTGAAGGAAGTGCAGTTCGGCTCCGACGGCGTGAATTTCTATTTGCGCGTGGACTTTCATCCCGGCTACGAGCCGGACCTGCCGGACATCGAAGCGCGTCTCAACGCGCAGCCGCTGGACGGCGCGAACGGTGCGGGCGCCGCGGTGTCCATCGGCTTCACTCACGGAATGGCGCACGCCACGAGCCTGAAGCTGGCCGTTGTTCCGGAACAGGCAGACGTGCGGCCCTTCGCCTGCGCCTTCGCCCGCGTGCTCGAGGTGCGGATCTCGCTCGCGGCGATGGGCATCGCCGCGGGCAGCGGCGTGCGCTTCCAGTTCTCGCTGTGGCACGGCGGCTTGCCGCTGGACGCCATCCCGCAGCAGGGCTGGCTCGAAATGCCGACCACCAACCCGGCGGAACTGGCCCTCTGACGGGCTGTGCCGTGCGCCGCCTGATCGTTCGTCCCGGGGCCCTCGGCGATTTCATCGTCTCGCTCCCCGCCATGGAATGCCTGCGCGCGGATTACATCGAGGTCTGGACCGCGCGCCCCCACGTGCCCCTCGCGCGCTTCGCCCATCGCGCCCGCGCCATCGCATCCACCGGCCTGGATTGGATCGGTGTCCGCGAGCCGCCCGCGTGCCTGGTCGAGGATCTGCGCGGGTTCGATTCGATCGTGTCCTGGTACGGCGCCAACCGCCCCGAGTTCCGCGATGCCGTGCGCGAGCTGGGGCTGAATTTCACGTTCTTCACCGCGCTTCCTCCGGAAGGGCTGCTGCACGCCGTGGATTTTTACTTGCAGCAGGTCCGCGCGCTCGCCGCTTGCGAATCCGACGGCATCCCGCGCATCTCTTGCCCCGGGCGGGAAAGCGCCGCGCGCGAAAACCTCGCCGTGATCCACCCGTTCTCCGGCAGCGCCAGGAAGAACTGGCCGCTCGAAAAATTCCGCGCGCTGGCCGCCCGGCTGGAGCGCGCGATGCCGGTCCGCTGGTGCGCCGGCCCCGAGGATCCCCCGTGCCCAGAGGGCGCCCATGGCGCGGTGCGCATCGACGACCTCTACGAGTTGGCCTGCTGGCTGGCGCGCGCCCGCCTCTACATCGGCAACGATTCCGGCGTGACCCACCTGGCCGCGGCCGTCGGCACCCCCGTGCTGGCGCTGTTCGGCCCGACCGACCCGGCCGTGTGGGCGCCGCGCGGTCCCAACGTGCGCATCGCGCGCTGGCGCTGAAACGCACAAATGCACGTGAGTTGCTGAATCATTCACGGACGCGCGCCGTGGCCGCTTGGACCGTCACCGAAATCACCAGTCTCGAGGGCATGGAGCGCATCGAGCCGGAGTGGCGCGATTTGTGGGACCGCGACCCGTGCGCCACCCCGTTTCAAAGTCCCGATTGGCTGATCCCCTGGACGCGGCATCTGTGGGGCGGCGGCCGGCTGCACGTGCTCGAAATCAGAATGCCAGAAATTCCACCGTCAGAAAAGAGGCAAGGTCTTCACCCAGGCCTTTTTCCAGGCTACCCCCGGGAAGTGTGGAGTCGAGGTGTGGCGCGGTGGTTTAGACCGAAGTTCCGAAGGAATCTGGGCAGTACTCCACTGATTCGGCGAGGGATAGCTCAAAACTCACTTTCCGGCTACTGGCAACGTGTCGAGTAGCGCATAGGCCTTGGCCTGGAGTGGAGTTG
>JAJYLS010000329.1 GCA_021787555.1 Acidobacteriota bacterium
GCCCGCACTTACCATCGCGCAAATCTACAAGTGCCGGTGGCAGGTTGAATTGTTCTTTCGGTGGATCAAAATGCATCTGCGAATCAAGGCGTTCTTCGGTACCAGCACGAACGCAGTGAAGACCCAAATCTGGATTGCCGTGTCGGTTTACGTGCTCGTGGCCATAGTCCGCAAGCGCCTCGGGCTCGAGGCGAGCCTCTACCAAATCCTACAGACTCTCGGTCTTACCCTTTTTGAAAAAACGCCCATGGTTGGTATTCCCTTGACTCAGGTGACCACAAACTTGTAGTATGCGGGCATGGTGGAAGAATACCCTCGAAACCTGACGGAGTTGGAGGCGAATTTCGGAACAGAGGAGGCGTGCCGAGCCTACCTGGCACGGCTGCGATGGCCGGATGGCTTCCGGTGCCCGCGCTGCGGCGGTAGTCGGTCGTGGCCTGTACGTGGAGCGTTGCTGGAGTGCGCGGATCGTGGCTGCCAAAGTTCAGTGACAGACGATCCGCAGTAAACTCCCGCTAGCTGCCACGGAGAGCGGCGCCGCTCTACTATACAGCCGCGCATTACGGCGGGGACATCAACGTGCGCAGAAGTGCTGTAAAAATGGATTTCTTAGTGTATTGGAATGTCCCTTTACTTATGCGCGCATGTATAGTCACTTCCGATACGGCCGTTAGGTTCTCCCAAAGAGCCCATACCCGAGGTATTACCAATGGTGAGGGCGACGGCCGCAGGGGTGTAAGCAGGTCTCGGTCGGACCAGCCCCACGCAGTAATGCCGTTTCTCGGCCTGCCGCAGGCCGGCGGTTGCGTTCTTCGGTGCCAGCTCAGGCCGTGGGGGCGGGTCGGTCTAGCAGCGCCTTCGTGGGCCACGCAGGAGGCCTGGGCAGGATGCCGGTGCAACGACAAAAGCCGGAGGCGGGAGCTGGAAGGCCGCGATCAATTACACCGTGGGCTGGCGGGTTTCCGGTCAATATCCACCCACGGAATCAGTGACCGGCGATAGCGCTGATGACATCGATGGCATCAAGTATGACGCGGGTCCTTCGGTCGTACAACACAGCGACGCCATCAATATAGCCTCGCTCACAATTCGAAGGAGGAGGAGGAAGTACGCGGACCAGCTCGGGAGGGAATGGCTGAATCTTGTTTTGCCATCCCGGTGGCAATTTACCCGTTCGATAGTATTTCTTCCGTAGGCCTGGTGGAAGATTCCGGGGGCCGGCGTAATAGCGTTGAACAGCGGCATAGTCCTCATGCCGGAAGTAGCGGGCATTGTGGTCGCCACCCTGGTTATCCCCCTGCTGATTCTGCTCGTTGTTATGGCCTTTGCCCTTGCCCTTGCCTTGATCTTTCGCAAGGAGGCAACCGGTCGCCAGTGGACCGATCCCAAGCAAGGTAATCAAGACTTTCCGTCGATTCATATCTCATTATCCTTTCACTGCATGTCTCATTATCCTTTCACTGATAGTACCGCACGATCTTTGGCAATACCGACCGTGGGAATCGATCGGAGCCGTATCAACCTGGAACGCTCAGGCGTTAACGCTTCTCGGGCGCCTAAAGTCGCTCGGCCGCGGCTGCTCAGGCTTGCTCGTCCCGACCGCAGGAGCGCTGCTCTTGGCCTGCCGCGATGGTGGTCGAATCCAGCGCGTACAAGCTTTGGTCCAACTCCACGCCGATCGGATCGGAGGCATACAGCGGCCGCGCGATACCAATCAATACCTGCGCGAAGTCGGCGTAGATGCGCCAGTCATGCGTGTCGTTTGCGTCAGCCAAGGTCGAGCGCGCCACGCGGCCGCGGAATCCCATGTGGTACAACTTGCCGCTCATGGCGCGGAGGCAAGCTTCTATATCGCGGAGACTCTCGTGATAAGTCAACTGGGCGAAGCCATCGTAAGATACTGGTCGCGTCAAGAGAAACCTCTGTTGTGAAAATCCCCTTAGTAGCGTGCGACGCACTTTTGAAAGTCGTAGGAGGGGAGATGATCCATGAGTTGAGCGAACCCGTCTGACCGAGATTCACCCCTCATTGTCGACAATAGCGGGCGGTCTGGCGGGCGGCTCTTGGGGCTCGTTTTCGGCCGCAAAAGCTCCAAATCGAAAAAAGCGTGATTACCGGCATCTCGCTGATTGTGCAAGGGTTCTTCGCCAGCCCAAAAACTTAGCCGGACACCAGTGATCCGCCTTCAATTGCTGCAAGAGCCAATCCCGCGAACGGGTGTCGCAATCAATGATCAGCCTCCAAGGGCTATGGCCGGTTCCGCGCTTACCCGTGCGTCGACGAAAGAGTGTTTGCAGCCTGCGCTTGGACCGGGATCTTCGGTTTCAGCTGCAAGTATGGATAGCTCCCTCCCTTTTCAAAATCCGGCAAGCGGCTTCGACCCAGGGCCGGGCCACTGCCACCGAACCGTCTCCGATCCACCGCGGCGGCCGCGCGCTGAGTTGTGAGCCAGGCGTAGCCTTCCCCGTTCTCACGGGCCTTGCTGCTTTTCTCGAGCAACCGCTCACAGGTCTCCCCTGGGCTCCAACCCCAATCGATCGCCAGCAGACAGAACGTGAAATCGGCGCGGCTAACATCGCGCCGATTACCACTGTGCGTCGGCGCCGCGTTTTGCAAACAACGCTCGTAGCTGGGCCAGGCTTTGGGGCGCCGGCGTGGGTCGCCCCGGCCCGCGCGGACTGCCGGTACCGGCTCGGGCGCGGCGACCAGGCCCAAGGCTTCCAAGGCGCCCCGTGTAATGGTGCGAGGCGAAGTCGCTTCCAGGATCTGCACCGTAGGAAAGTCTGGCGCATACTTGCGCTTGAAATTCAAACTGCCCGCCACGCGGGTGGCGCCAGAAGCACTCGGATCGGCACCGCTGCCCTTGCGCAAGCGCCGGGCAAAATCCGGCCCGCATTCCTGTACCGCCACCCAGGCTTGGTGATTCCCGCCGCTGGTCATCAGCATCAGAAAGGCAGCGCTCTTCACGCGCGCTAGCACGCCCTCGCCGACATCGTCCAGTTGGACCAGAGTTGCCACGGCCCGCTTGGGCCGCACGATCAGATTCTGCCGGCGCTGGAAAGCCGAGCGCAGCAGAGAAGGCATCCAGCATCGGAGCGTCCCTACGCTTTGCGCCGGACAAAAGCCCTGCTGGTGTCCATCGATATCGGTCCAACTGAGATCGAACCTGTGGACGTCCAGGCCGGCAAACAGCTCCAGCATCCGCCAGGCTTGCTCTACCCCCGGCCCGTGTTTCTCTATGCTCATCGCGCGCCTCCCACGGACGCTTCCGGTGCTCCAATTGCGGTAACCTCCTGTGCGGCCGCCGCCGATGGCCGCACCTTCGGCTTCGGTTGTGGATCTCGGTAAACCTCCTGTTTCTTCAAGATCCAATAGGCCGCTTCAGCCAAGTGACGAGCGACGGCCACCACCGCCTTCTGGTGATTCCGCTTGCGCTTGACTCGCTGGTAGAGGCGCACCACATGCTGACCCGCCAGGTGCCTCTGATGAATGACCACCAGGTTTCCGGCTTCGACAAACGCCCACTTGAGGTACTGATTCACGTCGCCACAGATCTGTCCCAGCCGCGTATGGCCCCCGCTGGAATGCACGCGCGGCACCAAACCGGCGTAGCTCGCCAGGTGCGCCGGCCAGGGAAACCGCTCTACATTCCCGATCTCCAGCGCCATTACCATGCTCAGAATCCGGCCGACATACGGCAGGGTCTTCAGCAGATCAGCCTCTGGGGTCACCTGCATGATGCCCCCCCAGGCGCTCTTCGATCTTCTCGGTTTGGCTCTCCACAAAATCCATGGTCGCCAGTTCGACTTCCACACTCCGGCGCGTATGTTCCGGCAACGGCTCGAGGCGCTTGCCGAGCGATCGCCTACTCTCCGCGCCAAACACGTCCTTCGCTTCAATCTGGATGTTGTATCGTGCTAACGCGCCCTGATCCGATTTTTCAAGCGCGTCCGTTGCCGCACCAGGAACATGCGTAAACGGAGCAGCTCCTGTTGATCCCTCAGTTCTGCCGGGGGATCCAAACTTCGGGTAACGTACCATTGCGCAGCAAAATACCCAGACCGTTGGCATCCACCTTGTCAGTCTTCTTTCCGGTCTTGCCCATCCTCTTCTTCGCTTCCAGAGGATCAACCAACCGGGGATGGTGGCCGGCAGATTCCATCTCGTCCACGATCCAGTAATAGTGTCCGCTGGCTTCCAGAGCGATCTGCGACCCAGCGGGCAACCCCCTGCAGGAATTGCCGGAAGAGATCTCGATCATGTTCTACCCGGAATGCTTGCTTGTGAAGCCTCGCCCCGTTCATTGACGGCTACAAACACCGAGTACTTCTTATGTGCGTCACATCCGATAAACTGTTCCATACGCGCTGCAGTAACTCCTTCTCGAAGAGGTTCGAAGTGGTTGTCAGTTTACAGCACCACCTCGGGTGCAGCGCTCTCATAGCATCAATGAAGTGGCCCCTGACCCCAAGGCGCCGGCGGCGTTGGCCAGCACGTTCCGCGCCAGCCGCTGCGAGCCATTCCTGGATTTCATTGAGCTGTCGCTCTCGAAAGGGCGGAACGCCAAGGCGATCTGGCAAGACCTGGTGGATGACCAGGGCTTCACCGGCCGCTACGCCAGCGTGAAGCGGTTCGTGCGGAAACTGCGTGGCGGCTCCGCGTGGAAGCTCGCGCGGTGATCGTCACTCCGCCCGGCGAGGAAGGCCCAGTGGATTACGGCAGCGGCCCCATGGTCCGCGACCCGCACAACGGCCGTTACCGGCGCACCCGCATCTTCGTGCTCCCGCCGGGCTACAGCCGTAAAGCTGTGCGTATTCTCGTCTGGCATTCCAACACGCGAGTCTGGGCCGAGTTGCATGAGCGGGCATTCCGGCGCCTGGGTGGAGCGCCACACGTGCTCGTGCTGGATAACCTCGGTGAAGGCGTTCTCCGGCCCGATACTGGATCCCCGCACGGGCCAGTTACTGCGGGAACATCTGCACCGGCAACGCGGGCTTCATCGCATCCCGGATCAGGATCGCCCCACTCGCGCGCTCCCCTCGACGGTGCGCCTGGTGGCTCGCGGTGAAACCGCCGGACCGCACATCGGCACGCTCTGCCAGCGGATGTACCAGGAAACGGGCGTGGTGGCGATCCGCCGCATTCAGGGCATTCTGGCGCTGGCGCGCAAGCACGGCGCCGCGCTGGCCGACGACCGCTGTGCCGCCGCCCTGGAGAGCGGCATTATCGTCAAGGCCTATCCGTTCCTCCGCCGTTGGCTCGAACGAAGGCCGCAACTCACGCTGCGCCAGGTGGACCCCATCATCCGCCAGTTGACTCTCTACCGCGATCTCATCACCGAAAGAACTCAGGAGAACCAATCATGAATCTCATCGAACTGCAACACGCTTTACGCCAACTCCGGCTTGGGGGCATGGCCAGCGTCCTGGAAACCCGGCTACGACAAGCGCAGGCCGAACCGATGGCTCCCATCGATCTGCTCTCGTGTCTGGTGTCGGACGAACTGACGCGCCGGGCCGATCGACTTCTGGTGCGCCGCCGCAAGCAGGCCGGCTTCCGCGACGCCGACCGGAGGCTCGACAACTTCGATTTCAACTTCAATCCCAAGATGAACCGCAGCCTGGTTTTCGACCTCGCGACCGGCGTCTTCATCCAACGGCGAGAAGATGCACTATTTCTTGGGCCAAGCAGCACAGGCAAGAGTCACTTGGCCGTCGGCCAGGCGGCCATTCAGCAGGGCCACAAGGTCCTCTATCCCGAAGTTCCGAAGGAATCTGGGCAGTACTCCACTGATTCGGCGAGGGATAGCTCAAAACTCACTTTCCGGCTACTGGCAACGTGTCGAGTAGCGCATAGGCC
>JAJYLS010000030.1 GCA_021787555.1 Acidobacteriota bacterium
CCGCTACGTGATCGAGAGTCCGGACCGCACGCCGCAGGAACTGAAGACTATTGAAGACTGGGTGCTGGAGCGGGCGTACAAATCGGTGCCGGGCGTGGCGGACGATTCCGGTTTCGGCGGCACGGTGATGCAATACCAGGTACTGCTCGACCCGGCGCGCCTGTTCGGCTTCCATCTCACGGTGCCAGGGGTCCTGCAATCGCTTTCGGCGAACAACGGCAACACCGGCGGCGGATTCTATTCCAAGGGCGGCCAGTTTTATTATGTGCGCGGGATCGGCCTGCTGCGGGACCGCAACGATATCGAGAACGTGGTACTGGCGAGCAACAAGGGCACGCCGGTGCGGGTGAAGGACGTGGGCGACGTGGTGATCGGCCACGCCCCGCGTCTGGGCGAGTTCGGTTTCGAGGACCGCAAGAAGGACAATGACGACGCCGTGGAAGGCGTGATCCTGATGCGCCGCGGCGAGCAGACGCAGAACGTGCTGAAGGGCGTGGAAGCGAAGACCGAGGGGCTGAACCGCGAGCTGCCGCCGGACGTCCGGGTGCGGCCGTATTACGACCGTAGCGACCTGGTGAAGCTGACGGTGGATACGGTCAGGGACAACCTGCTGCGCGGGATGGTGCTGGTGCTGATCGTGCTGGTGTTTTTCCTGGCGAGCGCGCGCGCTTCGCTGATCACCGCACTGACCATCCCGCTATCGCTGCTGTTCGCCTTCATTCTGCTGCACGCCAAGAACATTCCGGCCAACCTGCTTTCCATCGGCGCCATCGATTTCGGCATCATCATCGACGGCACGGTGGTGATGGTGGAGAACATCTACCGCGAGCTGGACGCGCGGCGCGGGCAGCAGTACAACATCTTTGAAGCCATCGTGGATGCGGCGCGGGACGTGGACCGGCCGATCTTTTATTCGGTGGCCGTGATCATCGCCGGTTATCTGCCGATCTACGTGCTGCACGGGCCTTCCGGCCTGCTGTTCCACCCGATGGCCGACACGATGTCGTTCGCACTGATTGGCGCGCTGATTCTCACGCTCACGCTGGTGCCGGTGTTATCGTCTTACGCCTTCCGCAACGGAGTTCGCGAGAAAATCAACCCGGTTTACGAGTGGGTCAAGCGCGAGTACGGTTCGGAGCTGAACTGGTGCCTGAACCATCCATGGATCACGACCGTGTTGTGCCTGGGGATTTTCGGAGCCACGCTGACGCTGGTGCCGTCGATCGGCGGCGAGTTCATGCCGCACATGGACGAGGGCGCGTTGTGGGTGCGCGCCACCATGCCGTACACCATCTCGTTCGAGGAAGCCAGCAAGATCACCCCACAGATCCGGCACATCCTGATGTCCTACCCGCAGGTTACGGTGGTGGGCTCGGAGCTGGGGCGCCCGGACGACGGCACCGATCCCACCGGCTTCTTCAACGTGGAATTCTATGTCGGGCTGAAGCCCTACAAGGACCCCGCCTGGAGCGGCGCGCTGCACACCAAGGAAAAGCTGACCGAGGCGATCCGCGACCGGCTGGAGGCTTTCCCGGGCATCATCTTCAATTTCACGCAGCCGGCCGAGGATGCGGTGGACGAGGCATTGACCGGCTTGAAGAGCGCGCTCGCCGTCAAGGTGTACGGCCCCGACCTGGACGTTTTGCAAAGCACCGCGCTCAAGATCAAGGAGACTTTGCAGCGCGTGCCCGGCTTCACCGAGCTGACGGTGGTCCGCGAATTGGGGCAGCCCAGCCTGCTGGTGGACGTGGACCGCGAGAAGATCGCGCGCTACGGCATCAACGTGGCGGACGTGGAGGCGGTGGTACGGGCGGGCGTGGGCGGCGAGGCGGCCACGCAGGTGATTCAGGGCGAAAAGCTCTTCGACCTGGTGGTGCGCATGAAGCCGGAGTTCCGCGAAAGCGGAGCGGAGATCGGCAACCTGCTGGTGGGCACGCCTGACGGCCAGCAGATTCCGCTGAGCCAGCTTGCCACGATCACGCAGAGCAGCGGCGCGTCATTCATTTACCGGGAGAACAACTCGCGCTACATCGGCATTCAGTACAGTATCGAGGGGCGCGACCTGGAGCGGGCGGTGAGAGACGGACAGGCGGCGGTTAACCAGGCGGTCAAGCTGCCGCCGGGCTACCGCATGACGTGGGGCGGAGAATACAGCGAACTCCTGGCGGCGGAAAGCCAGATGAGCGTGATCGGGCCGGTGACCGTGATGCTGATCCTGCTAATTCTTTTCGCGCTCTACGGGAATTTCAAGTTTCCGCTCACCGTGCTGCTGAGCGTGATATTGACGGAGCCCGTGGGCGCGCTTCTGGCACTCAAGCTGACCAACACGCCGTTCAGCGTTTCGTCGGTTCTGGGGTTGCTCGTGCTGATGGGCGTATCGGTGGAAACAGCGGTAATCGACGTGTCGTACATCAACAAGCTGCGGCTCGGAGGGCTGACGGTCCGGGAAGCGACGTACGAAGGGTCGCTGGTCCGGCTGCGGCCGATCATGATGACCGCGCTGGTGGCGTGTCTGGGGCTGCTGCCGGCGGCGCTATCGCACGGCATCGGCTCGGACACGCAGAGGCCGTTCGCCATTGTGATCGTGGCGGGCCTGGTTTCGCGGCTGTTCCTGGGCCGGCTGCTCAGCCCGGTTTTGTACAACATGGTCGCCCGGGAAGGCGACGTTCTCCAGGTCTAATGTTGGATCACAAGGTCAACCGGATGAAAACTTCCATTTCGATTATGCTGGCGCTGGCAGCAGGATTTCTGCCGGGCGCAGCCTTCGCCCAAACCGCGCTGACTTGGGAGCAGATCAAGCAGCGGTTCGAGGCCACCAATCCGACGCTGATGGCGTCGCAGGCCAATATCGACGAATCGCTCGCGGCGGAAATCACCGCCTACCTGCGTCCCAATCCGGAATTCAGCCTGACGGCCGATGGCCTGCAAGTCGGCAGCACCAACGCGGGTATCTGGCGGCCGTTGAGCGGCGTGTTCGAGACGCCCGCTGTCAGCTACCTGCACGAACGCCGGCACAAGCGCGAGTTGCGGCGCGACAGCGCGCGGCAATCCACGTCGATCGCCGAATCCTCCTACTCCGACGAGGAGCGCAATCTGCTGTTCAATTTGCGGACCGCCTTCGTGCAGGTGCTTCTGGCCAAGGCGGTGCTGGAGAACGCCCAGGAGAACCTGGCGTATTGGGACCGCGAGCTGAACGTCAACCGCATGCGGTTTCGCGCGGGGGACCTGGCGCAGGTGGATCTCGAACGCCTGGAATTGCAGCGCGTGCAGTTCGAATCCGACTACCAGACCGCTCTCACCAATCTGCGCACGGCCAAGATCCAGCTTTTGATGCTGCTGGCCCAGCGCACGGCCATCGACCAGTTCGACGTTGCCGGACCGTTCGATTACTCGGACCGGCTGCTGCCCATGGAGGCGTACCGCGACGCCGCCATGGAAAACCGCCCCGACCTGAAAGCCGCCGTGCAGAACGTGGAACTGGCCAAGATCAATCATCAGCTTGCGGTGGCGAACGGCTCGACCGATCCGACGTTCAGCCTGTGGTATACGTACAACTCGTCGACGTCGAACCTGTTTGCCAACCAGAGCATCGGCGGCAACGTCAGCATCCCACTGCGCATTTTCGACCGCAACCAGGGCGAGAAGGCCAGAACGCAGATCGATATCGGGCGGAACGAGCGGCTCTTGCGGGCCGCGCAGGCGCAGGTATTCAGCGATGTGGACTCCGCCTACGTGACGATTGTCAGCGCGCTGAACTTACTGCGGCCTTATAAAGACAAGTATCTGAAGCTGGCGGAAGATGCACGCGACCGCATTTCATTTTCATATCGGAACGGCGGCGCCTCGCTGCTGGACTATCTGGATGCGGAGAAAGCTTATCGGGATACAAATCTGGCATATATTAACTTGGTTGGCTCTTACCTGGCGGCGGCGGCGCAGATGAACCAGGCGGTGGGGCGGGAAGTAATTCCATGAGGCGGCGGAGCGCCGAGGTCCGGCCGGCTTCTGGTGGACCAAATGCTGGTGCAACGGGCGGATTGGTGATGGTGGGCCCTGGAGCGAATGCGGTGCCGGCGCGTACGGGGTTGATCCTGACAGGCGGCCGGTGAGGCGGGCGTGCCGGCGCGGCCGGCGGCAATGGCTCACGCAGGTTCCGCTTCAATTCGGCGATGGCTCCTCCGCATTGTCTACTACTAATACTTGAAGACGTGCTTTAGCGGTTTGCAGTTTGCGCCCGAGTTGCTTAAGAGCACTTCGAGGCCACTGCAAACGCACCCGTATTGTGGTCCGGCCCGCTGCGACCCCGGAAGCGGCAGCCAACGCGCCGACTCCATTTTGCCAAGCGGTTAACTCCAGTAGTTCCGGTCCAGGCTTCGATACTGCACCGCCTCCGCCAAATGCTTCGCCGAAACGTTCGCGGCCTCGTCCAGATCGGCAATCGTGCGGGCCACTTTGAGGATGCGGTCGTGGGCGCGGGCCGAAAATCCCATGCGACGCACGGCCATTTCCAGCGTCCGCTCGCCGCCGTCATCGAGGGCGCAGAGCTTGCGCACCATCCTCGCCGGCATGCGGGCGTTATAGTATCCGCGCGCCTGCTGCACGCGGCGCGCCTGCTCAACGCGCGCGCGCATCTCGGCTGAAGAACTCGCGCCCGCTTCTCCGCGCAGTTCTTTAAACGGAACGGCAGGCACCTCGACATGAATGTCAATTCGGTCGAGCAGCGGCCCACTGATTTTGTTCAGATATTGTTGAATCTGGCCGGGCGTGCAGCGACATTCGCGACCTGCGTCTCCAAGGAAGCCACAGCGGCAAGGATTCATCGCGGCGATAAAAATCGTGCTGCTCGGAAACGTCAGCGTCATGTTGGCCCGGGCAATAGTAACTGACCCGTCTTCGATTGGCTGGCGGAGCAACTCCAACACGTCCCTTGGGAATTCCGGGAACTCATCGAGGAAAAGCACGCCATTGTGTGCCAAGCTGACCTCACCCGGACGCGGCATTCCCATGCCGCCGCCGATCAGGCCGGCGTCGGAGATGCTGTGGTGCGGCGCGCGAAACGGCCTTTCGTGCAGCAACCCGCAACCCGGCGGCAGGGTCCCCGCGATGCTGTGAATTTTTGTGGTCTCGATGGCCTCTTCGAATGTCAGGGGTGGCAGAATCCCGGCGAACCGTTTCGCCAGCATCGTCTTCCCCGAGCCGGGCGGACCGATCATAAGAACGTTATGAGAGCCGGCGGCGGCGACCTCCAACGCCCGCTTCGCCATCGTCTGGCCGCGCACGTCCCGGAAATCGGGAACGTTTGACAAATCGACATGGCTGCCGTTCCCATTCGGAACCACGGGGCGGAATTCCTCGGGGCGGTTCAAGAGTGCCACGATCTCGGCCAGGTGACGCACGCCGTAGACGCTGATGCCTTCCACAACCGCCGCTTCCACCGCGTTCTCGGCAGGGAGGATCACGTTGGGAATCCCGGCCGTGCGCGCACACACCGCCATCGAAAGAGCGCCACGAATCGGCCGGATGGCGCCGTCGAGCGAAAGTTCGCCCGCCAGCAGGTGTCGATCGAGCCCCTTGACCACTCCCATGGCGCCGAGGATCCCCATCGCGACCGGCACGTCGAATCCCGCGCCTTCCTTGCGCACGTTGGCCGGCGCCAGGTTGATCGTGACGGTCTTGTTGGGGTAGCCGAAGCCGGAGTTAATCATGGCGGATTTGATTCGCTCGCGGCTCTCCCGCACAGCCGTATCGGGCATGCCGACCATCCGTGAGTCACGCGGGGAGCCGCTGGCGTACATATCCACCTCGACATCGATCAGCCGGGCGTCGATGCCGTAGATCGTGGCACTTTGGGTTTTGAATAAGGACATGGGCGTAGCCGTATCTAAGGTTAGTGTGTACGCGGTCCGCAAATTCTCAAGAAAATTCAGGCGGCCGTCCGCCAGGAGTTGTCGAATTCTTCGGCACTCTGACGTTATACTCGTTGCGGTTGATATCTGCACACGTGCCGCTGTGGTTTCCTGGAGGACGCGACTCGCGAGTGTCGCTGCACGCCCGGCCAGGTTCAACAATATCTGAACAAAATCAGTGGCCCGTTGCTCGACCGAAGTGACATCCATGTCGAGGTGCCTGCCGTCCCATTTGAAGAACTACGCGGAGAAGCGGGTGCAAGTTCTTCAGCCGAAATGCGGGCACGTGTCGAACTGCATAAGATCATAGCGGCAAATCCGGGTTGCGCACAGCATTGAGCTTGCCGACGCTTCTTAGAACAAGTGCCTGATGGCTTTGCCGGTGCCCTTGAGTATCTTGCCGGTCCCTTTTAGTGTGCCAACTCCGACGTTCTTGCCGGTCTTTGCCGCGCCTTTGCCCAAGTCAGTGGCGGCATTGGCAGGATGAAGGGTCACCAGGTCGGCGGCGGCTTTCCCTGTGCCTTTCGCCGCGCTGCCCGCGCCTTTCGCCGCGCCTTTGCCGATATCTCCTGCGCCACTGCCCACGTCATGTTTAGCGCTCGTGTGTGCCCTGGTATCCGCCCGCGTCCTCCTTGCCGTTCGCGTGGAAGCAGAGGCTTGCGCAAAGGGAACCCCGGCGAGGCAGATTGTCGTAAGGAGTAAGCCGAGTTTCATTCTACTTGTTGGACGAAGAGCGGCTGGTTCGTGTTGCGGAACTTCCGTCCTGCCGGTGCGCGGCTGGGAACGTTTAGCGAACAGTCTCATTCTTCACGGATACACGGGCGTTCCTGGTCCGAACGAGGCCCTTCGGCCCGGGTGGTGGGACCAGTGTCCGGCGTCAACTATTTCTTCCCGTCAGCGACAATTTCGGGCTCATAGCCGTGGCCTTTTAGATCTATCTTATAGACAGGCGGCTCAATGCGCCACCGCCATATCCGCGGATTGCGGGATAGTTCGCTTGTGCCGCCCACACGGGTGATCTCGAAGGTATCCATGCCGCCGCGGCTCGCCCTGCTTCCCTCCCGTAGGACAATAGAAGTATGGAGTTCTCAGAGTCGGTTTTTGCGGCGCGATTCAATATCACGCGGGGCGATCTGGAGGGATACCTGGGGGAGGCTCTTTCGCAGGGCGGCGATTACGCGGATCTCTATTTCGAGTACCTGCTGACCAGTTCGATCAGCATCGATGAATCCATGGTCAAGAGCGCCACGCAGGGCGTCTCCATGGGCGTCGGCGTGCGGGTCATCGCCGGCGAGCGAACCGGCTACGCCTACAGCGACGATCTCTCTCCGGAAAGAATCCGCAAGGCCGCGCATGTGGCCGCGTACATCGCCGCCGGGCCGGGCAAAGTCGAAAAATTCGACCTCCGCGAAAGCACGCGGCACAACCTGTATCCGGTCGTGACGGCGCCCACCGAAACCGCCTTTTCCGAGCGCGTCGAGCTCGTGAAGCGCGCCGACCGCGCCGCGCGCGCCTACGATCCGCGCATTTTCCAGGTGCAGGCCACCTATGCCGACAATCTGCGCTTTGTGATGGTTGCCACCAGCGAGGGCGTGCTCACGCTCGACCGGCAGCCGCTGGCGCGGTTAAGCATCTCGGCGCTGGCGCGGCAGAACGGCGGCCCTCCGCAGCGCGGCCACGCCGGCGGTGGCGGGCGGGTCGATCTCGATTACTTCCTCAAGGAAAAGACACCCGAGCATTTCGCCTCCGAAGCCGCGCGCGAGGCGGTCATTATGTTAGGTGCGGTCGAAGCGCCGGCGGGCGAAATGACCGTAGTGCTTGGCCCCGGCTGGCCAGGCATTCTGCTGCACGAGGCCGTGGGACACGGTCTCGAAGCCGATTTCAACCGCAAGGGCGTCTCGGCCTTCAGCGGGCGCATCGGGCAGAAGGTCGCCAGCGAATTGTGCACGGTCATCGACGACGGCACGATTCGCGGGCGCCGCGGCTCGCTCAACGTGGACGACGAGGGGTACCCCACGCAGCGCAACGTGCTCATCGAAAACGGCGTGCTGCGCGGCTATCTTCAGGACAAGCTATCGAGTTCGCTGCTGCGCTCCGCATCCACCGGCAGCGGCCGGCGCGAAAGCTACGCCCACATCCCCATGCCGCGCATGACCAATACTTTCATGCTGGCGGGCGAAAGCGAGCCGGAAGACATCATCCGCTCCGTGCCCAAGGGCCTTTACTGCGTCAACTTCGGCGGCGGTCAGGTGGACATCACCAGCGGCAATTTCGTTTTCTCGGCCTCGGAGAGCTACCTTATTGAAGACGGCAAGCTCACCCGGCCGGTGCGCAACGCCACCCTCATCGGCAACGGCCCCGAGGCGCTGAAGTACGTCAGCATGGTGGGCAAGGACCTGCGGCTCGACGAGGGCATCGGCGTGTGCGGCAAGGAAGGCCAGAGCGTGCCCGTCGGTGTGGGCATTCCGACCATCAAGATCGACCGCATGACCGTGGGCGGAACGGCCTGAAGCGCGCCGTCCCGCCTCCGCGCGTTACACTCGTTGCAGAGCATGCCCCGGTGGCTGAACGTTTCCAACCTGCTCACGCTCCTGCGCCTCGCGCTGGTGCCCGTGGTCGTACGGGCGATTCTGGATGGGCGGCCCTTCGCCGCGCTGGCAGTCTTCGCCGGGGCGGCGGTGACCGACATCCTGGACGGCGCCAGCGCGCGCCATTTCCGCACCACCACCACGGCGGGGGCGGTACTCGACCCCATTGCGGATAAGTGCCTTCTCAGCGGCGTGTTTCTGGCACTGGCGCTGGCCGGAAGCATGCCCTGGTGGCTGGTCGCCATTGTCTTCGGCCGCGATCTGTATCTCCTGCTGGCCGCCGCCTTGACCCTGCTGTTCACGCGAACCCGAAAATTCCCCCCGAGCGTTTGGGGGAAGGCTTCCACTTTCGTCCAGAGCGTGACCGTGGTGCTGTGGATGGCTCGCGACCTGCTGCAAACCCCCGCGCTCGACGCACTTACCTCCGCAATGCCTTGGCCCTGCGCGGCTTTCACCCTGTGGAGCGGTATCCACTACACCTGGCGCGGCGTGCGCGTCATTCGCCGGGATTGACGGGCCGGGCGCGCGGGAGTAGGCTAAAATTGGAATCGGGGTTCGACATGACTCGCTATCTGCCGGCGCGATATTACCTGTGTTCCGGAATTGCCGCAGTGGTGTTTGCGGGCGCCTCCGGCTGGTGGGCCATGCAGTCCGACTGGACTCCGCTCTTCATACCCCCGGCCCTGTTCCTCCTGACCGCCACGGTCCTGTTTATCGTGGCCTTCCGCCCGGCAGTGGAAGTTCACGAAGGCTACCTGGCCATCGGCAAGCGCATGATTCCCTGGATGGACATTCGCCGTCTGGACCGCATCACCGACCTGATTTCGCCGCTCCTCGTTCGCGTCACTTTGTACGACGATACACGTCTGCTGCTCATCTATCCCGGCGATCTGGACTCCTGCAACAGCCTCTTGCGCCACTTGCGCCGGCTCTCGCGGGACGCCCTTATCGATGGTATCCCTTACCGGCAGTATTGGGGTGAAGTGCTGGCCGCGGGCAGCGACCGCCGGCAGGCACCGCCCCCGCGCTATCGCGTGCTGCGGCCGGAAGATGAAGCCGAGGTGGAGCGCCTCTACCAGCGCCTAAAGACGGTCGGCAATCTCGACCAGAAGAACTCCACGGACGAGAAGTAGTTCGTGGCCCACTGGTTTTTACGTTCTGAGCTTAGTGCACAGGGAGCGGTAGGAGAGGCGCCGCGTGCCGCTTCGCGGCGCACTAGTGCGGACAGGCTAAATGCCTGTCCCACCAGCGGTGCGATTACCTTCCCGCGCCTGCTGCTTCTTGCACTGCTCCTGCTTGCAGCCATCGCCGCCTCGTACCCCCTGTGGCTTCCCGTGGCCGGCTATGCACTGGTGCATGACGATGGCCCCGGAAAAGCGGAGATCGCGGTCGTTCTGGCCGGCGGATACGACGGCGGCCGCATTCTCAAAGCCGGCGACCTGGTGCGCGCGGGCTTCGTCCCCGCGGTGCTGGTGAGCGGTCCTCCCGGCCCTTACGGCGTCAACGAAGCCGATCTAGAAATCGCCTTCGCCGTGCGCCACGGCTTTCCACGGCAGTGGTTCATTCCGCTTCCCAACCTAGCCTTCTCCACCCGCGAGGAAGCGCGCGTCGTTCTTCCCGAATTGCGCCGCCGCGGCGTGCACAGCTTCCTGCTAGTCACCAGTAGCTTCCATACCGCCCGCGCCACCCGCATCTACCGCGCCGAGGAGCGCGCCGAAGGCTACGCGCCCGCCATGCGCGTGGTGGCTGCCCCCGACAAGTATTTCCACCCCGCCACGTGGTGGCACAACCGCGAAAGCCAGAAGACCGCCTTCTACGAGTGGTGCAAAACCGTGGCCAGCGCCCTGGGAGATTGACCATGTGGGATACTCTCGCCACCGTCCGCAAATACCCTAGCGCTACCGCTGGGGACTGGCGCTGGGCGCCCTCTGCCTGGTGCTCAAGGACCTCGCCCAAGCCGGCCAGCCGCTCATGATCCGCGGCGCCATCGACGCCCTTACCCAAGGCCGCGTAGCGGCGCTGTTCATCCGCTTCGCCCTATACCTGATTGGCCTGGCGGTGATCAAGGGCGCGTTCCCCAGTGAGTTCGGCGCTGGTGGTGACGGAGATTCTGGGAACTCGAAGGCCTAGCGGGAGATTGCGGCGTGGCGGCTGCAGACTTCGGCATTCACGCTTTTGGCCGCCGCTACCATCTCGGGGTAGACGTCGTCCGTTACCATGGTGAAACCGATGCTGTAGTTTTCGCCGTCGCGGGGGCGTCCGGTGAGCGGTTCGTCGTTGTACTTGAAGTAGTGGCAGCCGACGAACAAGGGGTGATCGGCCACGCTGCGGACGTAGTCCTGGTACATGGCGGCGCGGGCCGCTTGATCGGGGGTGGGGACCAGGCCGGTGTGGAACATGCCGCGGTCGCGCGCGCCCATGTGAAATTCGCCGATGACGACGGGCTTATCGACGCCGTCGAGGACGGTCCACTGGGCGGGATCGAGGCGCGGCCGGTAGATATTAAAGCTGAGGACGTCGCAGAATTGGGCCGCGGCCAGCACCTCCTCGCGCGTGTGGGCGGCGAAACGGCAGCCGAGATAGAGATGGTGCGGATCGTATTTCCTGAGCGCGTCGCGAATGGTGCGGAAGTAGCGCGCGGCAAACTCGGTCGTGAAAGCCGCGAGATCTTCTTTCATGGCCGGGGTGAATTCCGCCGGCGGCTGAAAGGGCTTGGCGAGGAGTTCGTCCCACGATGCGAAGCCGGCGGCCCAGGCTTGGTTTAGGCGGTCCACGGAGTTCCAGCGGGCCTTCAGGCGGTCGACGAAGGCGCGCCTGGCGGCGGAACCGGCGGGCTGGGCCAACGCTCCCAAAGCCAGGCCGTAGCGCGAATGCTCGCTGCGCATGTTGCCCCAGGCCAGTTCGTTATCGACGAAATAGCCGACCACCCACGGATCGTCACGCCGCGCCTGGGCGAGGGTGCGAACGCTATCATCGACGATCTGGGGGAAGCGGGGATCGAAAACGTCGCGCATGTGGCCCCAATAATCCGAGCCGCTGGAGAGTGTGGCAGAGGCACCGCGGAGGCCGAGCGTCACGGTGTAGGGGACGCGCCCGTTGCCATACAGGGCGGGGTCGGACCAGTTGCCGATGGTGTTCATGCCCCACGCGCGCAGGCGCCGGAGGGCCATTTCCTGCGCCTGGCGCTGCCAGCCGGAGCCGTACCTGCGCTGGAGGTTGGCGGCATAGAAATTGAATGTCCGGCCGGCGTAGAAGCGCATCCCGTGCAGGCCGACCGGGGGAACGGCGCGGACGGTATCGTAAAACGCCGCGAGCGCGTCGGATGGCGCGGGCAGCCACTCGAACATATTTTCGCGGCCTTCCACGACGGTGCCGCCCTCGCGGGCGCCCACGCAATCCATTCCAGTGGAGAAGAAGAGGCGGCCGTTGGGCGCGACCAGCCACCAGACGCCGCCATGTTTGGCTGCGCGAAAGAAGCCGGTGGCCTCGAGTTTCGGGCCGGAAGCCCAGGCGCCGAATTCGTCGCGGTCCGGCAGCGCGGGATGGAGTTTCAACTCCGCTTCCTCTTCCGCTTTTCGCGGCTGAAACTGCGCAGCGGCGGTCAGTTTGCCGGGCCAGTTCTCTTTGGAAAACTGGCCGTAGGGGTCCACGATTTTTTCGTAGGAAACGCCGGCCGCGAGGCGGAGGGGGCCGAGGATCATACGGCGGGGGCTGCCGGGCTGATGGAGGTAGATGCGAATGGCCGCGATGCGTGCGAGATCGACGGGGTGGTGATCCTCTGCCAGCAGACGGAATCCCGGAATGCCCGGCTCGCCGCGCATGCCCATACTTACCGGGGAAGGCGAATCGAGGGGCAGGGCGTAGGCGGCGCTCGCGCGCGCCGGCAGGGGGAGCGTGGTGTGGGCGGAGGTTTTCGCAACCGCGGCATCTTCCACTTCCACGACGAAGGCGAGCGGCTCGGCGGATGGGTTGGTCACATCGAGAGCGAGCGAGCCGAAGAGGCGAAAGTCGGCGAAGGGCGGCGCGATTTCGATCATCGGGCGCGCGGTGGCATCGAAATCCACCTGTACGGCGCGCGGGCGAAGGCTGGTCACGCGAGCGTGGCTGGTCTTGACACTGGCCAAATCGCCGGGATTTTCAAACGTGCACAGAGCCTTGGTGGGCTGCGCCGGATCGGCTGGCGATGCGGCGAGGGCGGCCAAGGAGGCGGTGGAAGCGGCGAGGAAGTTTCTGCGATGCATGCCCATGTCCCTCACGCCGGAAGGTCCTCTTCGATCACCCTAAATCCCATGAGCCCGCCGAGGCGCTGAAGGCCACGCACGTGGTCGCCGTAATAGACCGAGCGGTGGAGCATGGGCATGGCGCCGGCGTATTGCGAGAGATCGCCGGGGCTGCCGGGGCGGACGATGGCGCCCGCGCCCCAGTTGAGGAAAAGGTGGCTGGCGTTGCGGACGGACTGGGTGAATTGCGTACGGCAGGCCAGCGGGCTGGAGCCGGTCTCGATCACCTTGCCGGGAACGGCCAGCATGGTGTCGAGGTTGACCAGTTTGGCCATGGTGACCGGTTCGCCGACCTGCCATTGCACTTGCAGTGCGACCCCACCTCCGCTATCCGTCTGGCTGCGGATGAGGAACGGCATCCGGCTGCCGTCGGGGCGGCGCGTGAACGACGTGCAGTGGAACTGGACGACCGCGTTTTTGGCTTCGTCGATCACCGGATCGGTGATGAAGCCGGGGGTGCGGAAGGCATAGGAGAACAGCAGCATGGTGAAGGTGGAGTCGATATCGCCTTCGCAGGCGCCGACGAAACCCAGGTCGTTGAGCTTGCTGAAGGTGAGGCAGCCGCGCGGGTCGCCCATGCAGGCGGCGCTGCTGACGGCACGAGCATTCTCGCGGATCATCAACTGCTTGACCGCGAGGTAGTAACGTGCGGATTCAACGATTTCGGGGCGCTTGGGCTCGAGAATTCCGATGGCCGGCTTGATCCAGTACTGCTCCGCTTCGGCTTCGGCCGCTTTGGGATCGATGGATTTAGCGATAGCCAGAACGTCGGGGTTCTTGACGGTGACCAGGTCGACGCCAAGCTTCTTCTTCACCTCTTCGGCGGAGCAGGCGGCCTTGGTGCCGCGAGGTCCTTCGATGGCGAGCACACGGGTCTGCTTCATGAGAGCGGGGACGCGGAGCAGGGCGATGGCCTCATCGAGGTCCTTCCAGTCGCTGGTGGAGAGCAGCAGCACGTGGCGGTTTTTCCATTGCTGATGCCACATCCAGCCGTGGCCGCTGAACGGCTGGAAGAAGGAGACGGCGGGTTGGTTCAGGCCGAAGTTGAGCTTTTCGAGCGTGGCATAATCGCCGCCGTGGCCGGAAAGCCAGATGAGCAGTAGGGCATCGGCGGAGGCGGCGCGGGCGGCCACCTGGGCCACGTCGGCCGGGGGGATGGTCTCGCCGCCGACGAAGGTGACATCGCCGAGGGTCTTTTCGAGGTCGCGGAGGTGGTTATCCATGCGGGTGACCTCTTCGGGGCTCCAGGTCAAGTACTGCACGTGGCTTCCGGTTCTGCGGTTTACGGTGGAACCGGAGCGGCCGAGGTAGAGCCGGTAGATGGTCACGGGGCGCGGTTTGGGCCATTCGGCCGCCTCGGTGGTGGTGCCGGGCTGCGCGGCGGCTGCGGCCATGGGCAGGGCTCCCGCGGCCGCAACCGTTCCCAGAAAATCGCGGCGTGTTGCTGAATCACTCATCGGGCTGCTCCTTTCCGATAATTCAGGTCTGATTATAGTTACTTTCATCCGCGGCGGGGGCGGCGGGCGGCGACCCGCTCGACACCGGCAGCGCAGGCGTGTACGATGCAATATCGGATATATGAATCCGGTTGTCTGGTGGTGAATGATGAACGCGATGGTCTCCCGAATCGATGGGGTGAAAGCGGCCCCGGGCTGGAGCCGGCGGGGGTTTCTCTCGGCGTGCTCGTCGTCGGCATGCGCGTTGTGTGCGGGGTTGTGCAGCGCTCCGGTGCGGGCAGCGGCGCAGCCGGCGCGGTCGCCGATTGAGAAAGCGAAAGTGCGGCTGGTGTTCTCGCACCCGGAGCCGGGCAGGCAGGGCTGGCCGAACCTGGGTTACGATTTCGAAGCGCGCAAGCGGGAACTCACAGCGCGGCTCAAGCGAGCCTGCCCGAACATCGAGTTTCTGGCCGCGCCGGTGCCGCGGACGAAAGAAGACGTGGCGGCAATCCTGGCGGCCGATGGCGAAGTGGATGGCTATGTCCTCTACTTGCTGGGATTGCCGGCTTCCCCGACGGCGCCGCTGACCGCGTCGGGGCGTCCCGTGGTGGTGATCAACGACCTTTTCGGCGGCGGCATCGGCAACATGCACGGCGCGCGCGTGGCGCTGGTGTCCTCTTCCAGCTTTGAAGATGTGGCGCTGGCGGTGCGGACGTTCGAGTACATGCGCCGGCTGCGGTCTTCGGTGATTCTGGACGTGGTGGAACGGCCGCAGCCCGAGGCAAAGGCCATCGCGGAAACCTTCGGGACGAAGGTGGAAACGCTTTCGGCGGCTGAACTGAATGCGGCGTACGACCAAGCCGATGGTGCGGAGTCGCGGCGGTTCGCCGAGGGGTGGAGCCGCGCGGCGGAGAAGGTGGTGGAGCCTTCTGAGGAAGAGATCGGCAAGTCGGGGCGGATGTACGTGGGGATGCGCGATCTGCTCAAGGAGCGCGGGGCGCAGGCGATCGCGATCGACTGCCTGCAACTGTTCTATGGCGGCAAGATGCCCGCCTACCCTTGCCTGGGGTTCTTCGAGCTCAACAACGACGGCGCCGTGGGTGCATGCGAAGCCGACCTGCAATCCACCATCACGATGCTGGCCATCGCGTACGCGACGGGGCGGCCCGGGTACATTTCCGATCCGGTGATCGACACCGCGAAAAACCGGATTGTCTACGCCCACTGCGTGGCGCCGACGCGGGTGTTCGGTCCGCGCGGACCGGCCAATCCATTTCGCATCCGCAGCCACTCCGAAGATCGCAAAGGCGCATCGATACAGTCGCTGCTGCCGGTGGGGCACGTGGTGACCTCGCTGAAATTCGTGCCGTCGCAGAAGGTAGTAGTGATGCACACGGCCAAGACGGTGGGCAATATCGAGGAAGACAAGGCGTGCCGCACCAAACTCGCGGCGGAGATCCCCTATGCGCAGAAGATGCTGGAGGGATGGTCGGAGGGTTGGCACCGCGTGACGGTTTACGGCGACTACCGGAACCCGATGCGCACGCTCGGACTGCTGTTGGGGTACAAGGTGGTGGAGGAAGGCTGAAGAGGGAGGAATGCGATGAGTGCGAACGATAGCGGGACGCCCGAGCGCGGCGGTCTGGGCCGTCGCGATTTCGTGGCCGATCTGGGAGCCACGGCCGCCGGGATGGCTTTTGCGGCGGGGGCCGCGGCGCAGACCGCGGACCCGGTGCATCAGGCGCCGATCCGTATGCCCCTGCGCGTGCAGCCGGCGCTGCTGTACGCGACGCCGGAACGCCGGCAGGCGACCAGTTGGCGGTCGTGGGGGGGCATCCAGACGGAGCAGCAGGCCAGCGAGGAACGAAACCGCATTGGTTCCGAATTGGCCGCGATGAAGCGGCGGGCCGAATTCCCGTTGGAGATTTTGCAGCTCGCTTCCGTCAAGACGATGGACGAGGCCGCGGCGGTTGCCAAGGGCGGGCACGATGTCACGCTGGTGTATGCGGCCGGGGGCAATGCGAATCTGCTCGAGGCGTTGACCTCACCGGAACGCCGCAACCTGATCTTTTTGCGGCACCGCTCGGGTCCGGCGTATCTCTGGTACGAGATCGTGCACCCGCGGTATTTCCGTAAGACCGTGGACGAACCGTACCCGGGGCTCACGACGGACGACTTCGTGGTGGACCGCTACGATGAGGTGCTGTGGCGACTGCGCGGCCTCTCCGGTTTGAAGAACGCCCTGGGCAAACGCATCGTGGCGATGGGCGGAGCGGGGGGCTGGGGCGCCGGGGGAAGGGAAGCGCCCGCGCGCGCACGCGAAATCTGGAACCTGGATATCCAGGAGGTGTCCTACGCCGATTTGGGCGAACGCCTCAAGCGGGCGAGCGCCGATGCCGCGCTAGTCCGCCGCTGCCGCGCCGAGGCCGGCCGCTACCTGGCGCAAAAGGGCACGAAGCTCGAAACCAAGCGGGAATTCGTGGACCGCTGTTTCCTGCTCACGGAGGTCTTCCGCGGGCTGCTCGACGAATTTCACACGGACGCCTTCACGATCAACCAGTGCATGGGCACCATCATGGGCGTTTCCGGAACCACCGCGTGCCTGCCGCTCAGCCTGCTGAACGACGAAGGTTACATGGCGTTCTGCGAGTCGGATTTCGTGGCGATTCCCTCGGGCATTCTGCTGCACTACATCTCCGGGAAACCCGTATTCATGAACGACCCGACTTACCCGCACGACGGCATCACCACGTGCGCGCACTGCACCGCGCCGCGGAAGTTGGACGGTACGGAGATTCATGACGTGCGCATCCTGACGCACTTCGAATCGGACTACGGCGCCGCGCCGAAGGTGGAGTTTCGCAAAGGCCAGGTAGTTACAAACATTATTCCCGCCTTCTCTGGAAAGCAGTGGCTAGGGGCCGCCGGCAAGGTGGCGGGCAGCCCGTTCCTGCCGATCTGCCGGAGCCAGGTGGATATCGCGCTGGACGGCGACTGCGGCAGGCTGGTGGAGGAAATGCGGGGTTTCCACTGGATGACTTGCTATGGCGACCACACCCGCGAGGCGGGTTACGCCGCCTGTAAACTCGGTATCGAGTGGGTGAAGATCTAGAAACTTTTCCACCCAGAGTGCGTCTTAGAGAATTGGAGGGCAGGATATGAGCAGCACGACAGATCGTCTGAAGCTCTATGAGGCGATCCTGGACCTCATTGAGCAGAAGCGCACCGAGACCGGCGACCCGTCGCTGGCCGAGTCAGTGGAGAGCGTGATCGTGGAGAGCCAGATCCACGATCTCGAACAGGAGATTCTCGAGAAGCCCGGCGCATTGGAGCCGTGGCTGGTGCGGCGCCGCCGCTGGGATAACTGAGCCGTTTTCGCCTCGACGGCAGAGCCTACCACAACAACCGTAGCGTGAACTGCATACTGCGCGGGACCACACCGCTGACGTAGGTGTAGATCAGGCCGTTGGCGTTGGGGGCATAAGGCTCTTCGGGGGCATTCAGCGGGTTGAAGACGTCCCACTGGAAGCGCAGGGTGGCGCGCTCTTTGATGGGGAATTCCTTGAAAAGGGATGCCGCCAAATTCCAGAGGCCGGGGCTCTCGAAATACTGATTGTTGAGCGGCGCGATGCCGCCCCAGGCGCCGATCCAGTCGGTGCCGTTGCTCAGAGGGATAGTTACCGTGTTCGTGCCGAAATACTTCGAGGACGGATCTGTGTTGAGCGGCGCGGAGAACGACTGGTAGTTGGATGGAACGCCACAGATCCCGGTGCACTGGCCGGCAGCGTTGTGACTGTTGATCTGGGCGGGATTGATCCAGCCGCCGTTGCTGTAGAGGTAAGCCGGAAGACAGGCGCCGCTGCGGCAGTCCTGTACCTGGTACTTGTGACCGTAGATCTGGAGTTTGGCGCCAGTGGGAAACTGCGTGGCCGGGAGAGCCCACCAGTTCGTTGACCAGGAACCGAGACCGGAAAGCTGCCAGCCGCCGACGACGGTGTTCAATACCGGTCCGGCATTCCCCAGGAACCGTTGTCCGCGGCCGATCGGAAGCCGGGCGACCCAATTCCAGCTCAATTCGCGGTGCGGGAAAGTCGTGTTCCGCTGATAGTCGATCAGGCGATCGAGTTGATTCTGGTTCAGTCCGGCCGTTTGGCTTGGAAGGTAGTAAGACGACGGATAAAGAGTAGCCGACGTACCCTGGTTGTTGATGGTACCCAGCGAGTAGGCATTGTTGATCACATAGAAGACGTGGAAACTCATGCCGTCACTAAAGCGGCGCTCCATCTCGAGGTGAATGCCAGAGTAATTGGAGTAACCCATCCGGTCGACGTCCTGGATATTTCCGAGTATCTGGCTGTAGGGGCGGGTTGTACCGGCCCCGGTGGGATAAGGCGTCCCCTGTTCGGATACCCACACGAATGTCGGCGTTTGGGGGTTAATGTTTTGATAGGTGTCCACGTTGGAATCGTGGTTGGCGATCCATGCCACGCGGACCACCGTACTGTTGGAAACCTGTTTCTCGAGCGTGATATTGCCGTCGGCCACGCGGCTGTCGGGCGAATGCGAATCCAGGTAAGTGACCCCGAGATTTCCAAGGGTAAGGCCCGAGACCTTCGCATTGTTGAGGACATTCGTAGTATTCAGTCCAGCGATGTAGGTCGGAGTGCTGCGCAGGCTATAGCCGGGGAGGCCGTCGGGATAGTAGCCGGCGCTATCGGGATAGTACATCGGCTGGCTGCGGAACGGCACGCTGGCGCGGATCTGTTCCAACTGGCTGTATATCTCAATCGGATAATAGGCAATGCTGAAGCCCGACCGGAGGACCAGGGGATGATTGCCGCCGGTGACACGGTAAGCAAAGCCGACGCGAGGAGAAAAATCCTTCCAGTTGCCGTATTGCAAGCTCTGCGGCAAACCAGCCTGCTGGTAATTCTCGAAATTCACTCCCATTCCCTGCATAGTGGCTACAGCAGCGGAGAAGCCGGGTACTAACTGGTCGTAAGCTGCGGCGGGCTGGGTAAGGACGATGGCGTTTCGGGCGGGATCGAAGCCTACGGTGTTGTTGTATTTTTCCGCCATGGAGGGCCATGCTTCCCAGCGCACTCCAAGGTTCAGAGTAAGCCTGCGGGTAGCCTTGAAGTTATCCTGGAAGTACAGCGCGTATTCATTCTGGCGTTCGTAGAAATACTTGTGCACGGTATTCGCGGCATACTCATCCATGCCCAGAAAGGCGCTGGCGATGGTGCTGCCGGTGTAAGGGGTTACGCTCGGCGAAAGCTGGCTGCCCTTGGGGTTCCAGAGCCCGGTCCAGTTGGCCACTGGAGTCACCATCCCGGCGGCCTCCTGCTGCTGCGGGAGGTAGTTCACGTCATCCCGGCGGAAGTGGCCGCCAACCATCAACTGATGCTTGCCCACAATTTTGGTGACGTTGTCGTTGACCTGGTAGAAGGTGGAATGGTCGGCGTTGGGGTAGACGGTGCGCCACTGGGAGCCGGCCAGCCCGATGCTCATGACGTCGGGCCATTGCATGCCTCCGTACGGGTTGGGCAGTCCGAGCATGGAGTCGTAATCGGTGGGCGCGGTCGGATTGGAAGATTGATAGAACGCCTGGCGGAAAACAGAAACGAGCAACTCATTGAAGAGGGTCGGGGAAAACAGATGCACGTAGGAAGTAGCCAGCGACTGCGCGGGGGAAATATACGCGTTCCGGTTGGCATCGTTGGTGAGGAGCGGAACGCTGGCGGAAAACGGGGCATCGTCGAGCATGTCGTTCTTCGAATAGCGGGCGTAGAAGATGTCCCGGTCGGTGAAATGGTGGTCGATGCGCCCGGCATACGTGTCGTCGTTGATGGTCGTCTGGGCATTCCCAAACCAATTGGGGGCGATGAGGGGATTCACGTTCGGCAGCGTCGGCATGGGGGTAATCTTCATCAGGGAGTTCCAGAGAGGGGAGGCCCTGGAAGGGTCGATGGCGTTCAACTTGCCGCCATAGTTGAACTGCTGCCGGGTATAAGCGCCGGTGGCGGCGTCATAGGCTGTCGTGATGGGATCGTAGATTTTGGTCTGGATGCCGTTGGAATTGACCAGGCCGCTGAAATCGCCGGCGCGCATGGCCGCGGTGGGTACGTGATAGCCGAGATAGGCATCAGATAACTGGCGGCGGGATTCCCAGGCGAAGAACCAGAAAGTCTTATTCTTCCCGTTGTATACCTTGGGAATATATAGGGGGCCGCCCATGCTGGCCCCGAACTCATTGCGGTTGGAATAAGATGGTGCCGTGTTGCCTTGATTGCGCATGCGCGCATAATAGATTCCGCTGTTGGAGATGGTTTCGAACAGGCTGCCATGGACGCTGTTGGTGCCGCTTTTGGTGCTCATAGTGACCACGACGGGGCTGTTGTACTTAGCCGAGACGTTGTTGGTGTCCACCGTGAGTTCCTGGATGGAATCGAGACCCGGCTGGCGGTTCTGGATGGTGCCTCGGCTGCGGGAGACGAGTGGAGCGCCGTCGAGGGACCAGTCCGTGGAACCGTAGCGCAGGCCGTCAGCCTGGTAGGTGCCGCTCATTCCGGGGATGAGGGCCTGGATGCTGGTGACCTGCCGGCCGGAACGAGGCAGTTGGTCAATCTGCTGGTTCTCGATGACATGGCTGTCGGTGGAATCCGTCAGGTTCACCATGGGAGTCACGTCCTTGACCGCCACGGTGGTGGTCGTGGAACCGGGCTTGAGTTGCGGGTCGACCGTCAGCTTCTGGCCGACATCGACCACGATACTAGCCTGGTATCGGTCCATTCCCGGCGATTCCACCTGAAGCTGGTATGTTCCCGGAATCAGTCCGGGAAAGACATAGAGTCCGGCTTCATTGCTTCTGGTTTCGACCTGGGTCCCCGTTGCAGTATTCACGAGCGTGAGACGGGCTCCAGCTACGACCGCATTGGTGGAGTCATGGACGGTGCCGTTCACGCTGGCGGTACTGGCCTGCGGCCAAGCCATCCGGAGCGGCAGGCAAAAGAGGAATGCGAGGACAAGCAGGGCCTTCGACTTCAACATAGTATCTCCGAGAACTAATATTCGACTATCTGTCATTGGGTGCGGTTATTATTTCCCGCGCAGGTCCGCGGCGACCCGCCGCGCCTGGGTTGCGAGAACAGCACACCCTCGCGCATCGGCGGTCTTCGCAAGGGAACTCGCCGAGGCGGCCGCGCGGGCAGAGTTGCCGGTTTCCCAAGTGTGCAAGAAGGTGTCCGCCTTCTGTTCCATTCCATCGCCGGCGCAGGACTGATCAGTTCGCTGCACCAGGGAATACGGGCCGTAGACGTTACGCACGGCGCGAAAAGCCCGGATCGACCGCTGGGGGTCGAAGATATCGATCAGCGGGAAGATGGCGGGCGTGTCGGCCGGGGTGGTCCAGCCCGCCTGGCTTTCGAAACCGGGATTCTCGACATGGAATCCTTCGGGCTCGATGTCGTCGAAACCGAGATTCATTTCGAGACTGCTTATCGGCTGCCGGTTGGTGACGCGGAAGCGAAGTTCGGCCGTGGTCCGGCCCGTGAGCGCGGCGGCGACATCGACGTGCACGTGCCGCCACTGGTCCGGCGCGCCGGCCGTGACGTCTTCCTGCCAGACCACCTGCTTGTCTAAGAGCGCCTGTACGCTATAGATGCCCGGTTTGGCCTTGGTCGCGGAATGGGTGTACCAGAAGCCCAGAGCGTATGCCGGAGCGTTCGTTTCGACGCGCACGGCGCCGGTGATTTCGCCGGTTCTGCCTGCCTCGGGGATAGGACCGGCCAGAATGAAGGTGGCCCGTCCCGAACCGCTGTGGGCGCGGTTGAGGGAAGGCGGCTCGGGCTCTCCGCTCTTGTCGAGGACATAGGTGACGACGCCGTAGAGCTTGCCCGCCTGCATATCGCGCAAACCCGCGCCAACCAGGTTCCCTATATATTCGGCCGAAGGCGGAATCGGGTTTCGCCCTAGGGGATGGCAATAGATCATCAGCACCAACGCGCGGTGATGCGCTGCCAGCATTTCTTCGGTCTTCGCCAACTCGTCCGCAAAACTGGTGCTGCGGTAGGTATTGGTATAGGGATCGTCACGATAGGCCATGATCACGCCGTCGATCACCGGCGCATAGGCATCCATGAATTTGGGATCCGTCGCGTACTTAAAATAGAGCAAGGGAAAGAACAGGAAGTGCGGATTCACGGCCTTCGCCGCGCGGACCATGTTGCCGATGTATTCCGGGGTATAGAGCTTCAGATTGTACTGGAAGTCGTCAATGGCGAAGCCCTTCAGGTTGGAATGATCGAGGGAGAGTTTGGCCAGTTCGGTTGCCCAGCGGATATAGTCGTTGCCAAATGGGTTGGCGCAGCATTCGCTCGGGGGAACGAGGTAGGCCCAGACATCGATCCCCGCCCGCTGCGCGGCGGGAACGAACTCGCTTCTGAGATCCTCCCAATCGGAGGGCTGGGAATGGATCAGAAAAAAGAACGCGGTGACGTGCAAGTCCTGAAGCTTGGCGATCAAGGCGGGGGTGTCGATATGGCGAACGCCATCGGCGCGGGGAGCGGCTTCGCGCAATTCCGCGTGATAATCGGCGATCATGCCGCCACGTGGGAATGTGGCGAGCGGCTCACTTTCTCCCGCCCATGCCGAACAGGCAGCCCCCAGTAGCGCGGCGGCCAGAAAAAGTGACACTGAATCGCCTCTGGAGTAAATTTCCCTCATAATGCCTTTAGGGAGTAATATTAACCCTAATACGGAGGAGACCGCAACGAGCTTAAGAAAACGGAACCGGAAACTCCCGTTGCTGGGAGGCGGGGCGACGCCCGGCGCCGAGTGGTTCGTCATGCTTTTCAGCGGCGTCGCCCGCGGCACGAGCTCGCCGGAAAATGATTGCAAGGAAGGAAAAGTATCGTGCTTCGATGCATGTTGTTGACAATCCTGTCGGCCTCGGCGGCGTTCCAGGCGAGTGCGGCGGAGCGTCCTTTTTGCTCCGATTGCGCCGCAACGCGAGCGTTCTTTCGCAAGCACTGCGATTACGTGCTGGCGCACAAGAACAACCACAAGGTCATTTTTATCGGCGGTTACTACGGGCGGACGCTTGTCGCCGGCTACAAGATTTTTCACGACCGCCGGTATCTGGATGCGGCGGTAGCTTATGCGGATAAGTTACTGGCGCTGCAATCGCCGCGCGGCTATTGGGGGACGGGCTACCACGATATCTATCTAGCGGATACGGGCAGCGCCCTGGGGCTCTTTATCGCGCTCTATAATGACGTTGGCAAAGATCGCCGGCAGAAATACGTCGATGCCGTCACGAAATACGTCACGGCCATCGAGAAGGACGGGCTGATCAATCCCTCGGGCGCGCTGGGCACGGGCTGGCGCGCCACCGCGGACGGGACGATCACGGGCCCGTACCGCGACGAGTACACCATCTCCTCGGCGCTGACGGGAGGCGAAATCTTCACCTGGATGTATTACAGGACCGGCAACACACATTACCGCGACGTGGCGTACCGGGCGCTGCGTTGGATCTTTTCGACCATGCGGCAGGATGGCAAGATACCGTATGTGCTCGCCGGCGAGGGAGCGTCGCCGGCGAAGGCGGGCGATCCCAAGAACGATCAGGAACTGTGGCAGCGCTGGCCGTACGACACCTCCGCATATGTCGGCGAAGGGCTGCTCTCGTTCGCGCTGTACGCGAAGAGCCCGAAGCAGGTAAGCGAACTCGAAACCGACGTGCGGCCGCACATCGAGTGGCTGTTGCGCACGCAAAACGCGGATGGCACGTGGGCGGTGAAGGGCAGTGGAGACCAGAAGCGCAGCCCGGGGGTGGTCGATCTGCTGATCTGGTATTACACGTCGGTGAAACGCGACCCGCGCATCGCGGAGGCGGTCCGGAAGTTCGACGCTTTCCTGCTGGTACCGGGGCAGGCCAGAACATTCGGCTTGCTCAGCGCCGATCCGGACAACACGGGAGCCGGCACCACGAACGAGGATGTGGCGACCTCGCTCGCCGGGCGCGCCATCGCGGATATCCTGCGGCCGGGCATCGATTCCAACTGGCAGGCGAAATGAACTCTCATGCCGTAAGTATGTCCAAGCTGCTGGTTTGTGGCGTCCTTTTTTCCGGGTTGGCATTTGGAGGCGAGCTGAGGCCTTTTGAGTTGCGCCTGCCGGCACACGTCCGCGCGTTGCCGGAGGGCTCCGATCAACCCGGAAACCGCCCTGCATTCAAGTTCCGCGGGATCAAGGGCTGGGCTTGGTCGCCCGAGCAGTACCTGGCCGAGATCCCGGTGATGGCAGCATATCGGATGAACTTCCTGATGAATTGCTACTCATCTCTCTGGGAACTGGGCGAACACGGCAAATGGGTTACCGATCGGCCGATGAACTTTTGGTACAAGCCCCTGACGGAAGAGAAGAAGCGTTCGTTCGAGGAGGTTGTGCGTGCGTGCCGGAGAAACGGCATCCAGTTCTGCTTCAGCATGAACCCGAATCTCAAGTCGGACAGGCCCTTCGATTATAAGAATCCGCGGGACTTCGATGCACTTTGGCAGCACTACGCCTGGATGCAGGGGCTTGGCGTGAAGTGGTTCAACATCGCGCTCGACGACATCGGTACACAGATCGACGCGGAGGGCCAGGCTCGCGTTCTGAACGAAATCCTGCGCCGCTTACGCGCGCGCGATCCCGGCGCACAGCTCATTTTCTGCCCTACCTGGTACGCCGGGACCGGGGATGCCGGGCGGGAAACGCACGCGACCCTCGGGGCCGGCGATACTCCGGGAGTACGGTACATTCGCACCCTGGCCCGGAAGCTCGATCCGGATATATACCTGTTCTGGACGGGACCGGAGGTGCGCCCGCTCGCTATCCGGCGGAGTGATGCCGAGAAATTCCGGGCACTCGCGCAGCACCGCTTATTCGTCTGGGACAACTACCCCAACAACAATCAGACTCCGACGCTGGACCTTGGTCCGCTGACGGGGCGCGATCCTCAACTCGGCGAAGTGGTCGACGGCTACATATCGAACCCGATGGGCTTCGAGAACGAAGCCAATCGGATCCCCCTCCTCACGATTGCCGATTATACGTGGAACCCGCGGGCCTACGACCCGGAGCGCTCGATCGGGCAGGCCATTGTGCACTTGGGATCCACTGCGGAGCAGCGTGTTGCGCTTCGCGATCTGGTGGAACTCTATCCCGGACGGCTGTGGGATGGCAGCACCCGGGGGGACTGGAATTCGCTGCGCGTGCGCTTCCGGCAGGCGATGGATGCCGGCAGGAAGGCCGAAGCTGCGGCGTTGCTGCTTCGTGCCGAAGAGACGTCTCGCCGGCTCGCCAAAGCCTTTCCGCGAGAATTCGTACCCGCCCGCAACGTGCTCGATGCCGATATCCAAGCCATGCGCGCCTCGCAACAGCACGCCTCAAATAGCCACCCGGAGGGATCCAGGCAATGAATCCCGCTCTTTCCCTCGGTGAACTGCGGCTTGCCGAGTTGCGCGAGTTCTATCGTGCCGAGTTGTTCGATCAGTTTGTGCCGTTCATGGACCGGCACATCATCGACTACGAATATGGCGGCTTCCTGTGCCATGCCGATCGCCGGGGGAATTTGCTCTCGACGGAGAAGGTGACGTGGTATGTGGGGCGCGGCGTCTGGGTATATTCCTTCTTGTATTCCCATTTCGGACGCAACCCCGAATTCCTCGCCGTGGCCCGGAAAGCGGTCGAGTTTCTGATGAAGACGCGCCCGGCGACGCCGGGAACCGCGTGGCCGAAGCGTTTCACCCGCGAGGGCAAGCCGCTGACTCCTCCCGACCCGGAAGTCTACGGCGATCTGTTCATCGCCGAAGGGCTGGCCGCCTACTCGCTGGCGAGCGGGGAGGGCCGGTGGCGGCGCGAAGCCAGGGATATTCTGCTCCAATGCGTGCGCGCTTACGATTCCGCGGACTACGCGCCGGAAATCGGCCAGACCTACTTGGGGCCGGATGCGCCACCGCTGGCGGGCGCCCGGGTACTGGCTGTGTGGATGGTGCTGCTCCGGCTGGCAACGCAGATGCTGGAAGCGGAGGCCGATGCGGAAATCGAGGCCGTTGCGGACCGCTCCCTCGACGCGATTTTCCGGCGGCATCTTAATCCGGAGTTCGACCTTATGAACGAACTGCTGGCCCACGATTTCGCACCCGCCCCGAATCCTTACGGCCAGCTTGTGTACATCGGGCACGCCATCGAGACGCTATGGATGGGCATGTCCGAAGCGCGGCGACGAGGAGATGAAAGCCTGTGGTCCACCGCCGCGCGGCTTTTTCGGCGGCATGTGGAAGTGGCGTGGGACGATGTTTACGGAGGCGTGTTTCGAAACCAGCGGGATGTGGACCGCAACATCTGGGACGTGGACAAGGTGCTCTGGGAGCAGTTGGAGGTTCTGGTCGGGTGCCTCGCCATGGTGGAACATAACGGCGATTCCTGGGCGTGCGCCACGTTCGAGCGGATGTTTGGATATGTTCGCGACCGCTTCCGGCTTGCGGCGCACGGGCTGCCGCTCTACATGTTCACGGCGGACCGCAAGGCCACATTCACGCCCGACGCCGATCGCATCGAGAATTACCACCTGCCGCGCTACCTGATGCTGAACCTGCTGGCCCTCGACCGCATGCTGCGGAGGACGGCCGGAACCGGGCGCTAATGGCTGTTTCCGATTGGCTGATCATTGTCCTGTATTGCCTGGCGATAATGGCGCTGGGCGTGTGGGCCTGCCGCCGGGTGAAGGACACGAGCGATTTCTTCGCCGCCGGGGGGAAGATGCCCTGGTGGCTGGCGGGCATCTCGCACCACATGTCCGGATACAGCGCCGCCGTTTTCGTGGCGTACGCCGGTGTGGCTTATAGCTATGGATTCGCGCTGTACATCTGGTGGGCGCTGCCCGTCTCCATAGCCATTGTGGCGGGCTCGCGGACGGTCGCTCCGCGTTGGGCGCGGCTGCGGATGCACTTCGGCATCGGGTCCCCGTTGGAATATCTGCGGACGCGCTTTAACCTGCCGGTCCAGCAATTGCTCGCGTGGAGCGGCGTGCTTTTGAAGGCCTTCGACATGGGCGCGAAGTGGACCTCGATTGCCATAGTCCTGAACGTTTTCACCGGAGTGCCGGTGGCTGCGGGGATTTTGGCATCGGTTGCCGTTTCCATCTTCTATATAGTCTTGGGAGGGCTGTGGGCCGCGGCGGCCACGGAACTGGCGCAATTCGTTGTACAGTTCGTTGCCGGAATCGCGATGCTCTGGGCGGTGCTCGAAAGGCTCGGCGGCGCCGGCGCCATAGTGGGCATCTGGAGCCGGCTGCCAGCCGGTCACGCGGCTCCGTTCAACGGACCGTTTACGCCCGGGCTGGCGCTGGCGTATCTGCTGGTGAGTTTCCTGAGCTACAACGGCGGAACGTGGAACCTGGCGCAGCGGTATATCGCTTCGCCGAGCGGGCGTGAGGCGCGCCGCGCGGCCTGGCTTTCCTCGGCGCTCTACCTGCTTTGGCCGCTGGTTCTGTTTTTTCCGATGTGGGCGGCACCGCTGATTCTGCCGGGCCTCGCCGACCCCACGGAAGCCTACTCGATGCTGGCAAAGACACTGCTTCCGCACGGACTGATCGGGCTGGTGCTGGCGTCCCTGTTTGCGCATACCATGGCGATGACCACTTCCGACGCCAATACGGTTGCCGCGGTGATCAGCCGCGATATTCTGCCGGCCGTGGATCTTCGGTTCGCGCGCCAGACGCCGGCGGCGGCGTTGCGGACGGCCCGCTTGGTGACGGTCCTGTTCACCGGACTCACCGTCGTGATCGCTCTCAAAGCCGCATCTTTCGGCGGGGTGCTGAGCCTGCTGGTGGTGTGGTTCGCGGCGTTGCTGGGGCCGGCAGCCACGCCGATGATCTTGGGGCTGATGCCAGTTTTCCGGCGCAGCGGCGCGGGAGCCGCCGTGTTTTCCTGGTGCGGAGGGATTGGCGCTTATGTGGTGGCGCGGGCCGTTTTCCATGCGGGCATGGCGGTCACCGTGGCGGCGCCGGTTCTGTGCTCGGTGGGGATCTTTATCGCGGGCGGATGGATTAGCCGCAAACCG
This sequence comes from Acidobacteriota bacterium, assembly GCA_021787555.1. Lineage (GTDB taxonomy): Bacteria > Acidobacteriota > Terriglobia > Bryobacterales > Bryobacteraceae > JAJYLS01. The sequence goes on from JAJYLS010000030.1 coordinate 28,320, forward strand.
GTGCCTGCCGAAGTGG
>JAJYLS010000001.1 GCA_021787555.1 Acidobacteriota bacterium
GCCTCCGGTTTCTTCCGGCGTCGCTCGAGCGCCATCCGCAGCCGCAGAAACGGCGCCTCGATCGCCACGTACGAAACCAGCGCCAGCGTGAACGCGAGGAGAATATTCAGCGGGAACGCGCAGTATGGTTTTTCCGAACCCCGGTTCAAAAACGGCTGCTGCCACAAGTACAGCGAGTAGCTCAGAACCCCTATGAAACTCACCGTCGGCTGATTGAGGAACCGGCCCACCAGGCCTTTTGAGTTGCGCATGGCCCAGTCGATCGAAAGGGCAATCGCCACGTTCGCGGTCGTCTCCCCCAGCAGCATCCGAATCTTCCAGAATGGGATCCACGCAGCTCCAATCCCTGCCATCGGCACCAGGAAAAACCACCGCGAACCCAGCAGCCGCGAATACCCCCGCATCCCGTAGAGTTCCTCCCGCATCGCCGCGAGCAGGCACCCCGTCCCCAATGCGTCCGACCACCGCAGAAAATTGAACGCCGGTCCCACATACGGCCAGGCCAGCCGGCCTAGGGGAGCCAGAAGCAGCACCCCCAGCAATACCTTCTTGCCTCGCGAAGCCCGCAGGCTGCGCAGCGTCAGCGGCCAGATCAGGTAGAACTGCTCTTCTACCGCCAGCGACCACAAGTGCCCCAGCGGCCACCCTCTCCCGTCGAAGTAATCCATGGTGTACGTGGCGCCGAATATCAAATCCCGCCGCGCTAACTGCACCACCCCGGCCGCCGCCAGAACCGCCGTCACCCCAATCAGAAAGTAACACGCCGGAAACAGCCGCAGCGTGCGCCGAAAATAGAACCGGCGCAGCGAGATCGTCCCCTTCTGCCTCAACTCCGCCAGCAGAATCGACGTGATCAGGTAGCCCGAAATCACGAAAAACATTCGGACGCCGAATGCGCCCAGGTCCAGGGGAATATCCCATGTGGCGAAATGCCGCGTTCCGTCCGCATGCGCCACCAGGACGAGCGCAATCGAAACCGCTCGCAGCCCGTCCAGGCTCGGAATCACCCGCTGCTTCCCGAACCCGTACGTCCGAAGCGCCTGGCATGCCCGGTTGAGCATCAGGCCTCGGCTCCCCCCACGTCCGTTCGTGCGGCGGCCGATTCACGTTGCGGGGAAACTTGGGCTGCTGGAGCAGACATCCCTTCTGCCACTGGTCGCGAGAATAGCACACGCCTCGGCCCGCGCGCCCCCACACTGCTGTGTCTGTGTATCGCTCCTGACCCACCGGGCCGCGCAACCGCGCACAATTGCACCCTCCACGTCCTGTTACCTTCTCAACCTCGAAAATCCCCCGTTCGGCCCGCACCGCCTCCCGCCGGTGCGGGGGGTTGCATCAGTTCACAATATCTTAAGCAATTTCCGTAAGAAGGTTCCCAAATTATGCAGTAATTCATGGCTAACTACTGACATATCAATAAATAGGTCCAACAGAAATTCCCTAATTTTCGCAGACAGCCAGACTCCGATATCCGAAGAAAACGCAAAATTTTCATTGACCAAAAACGTGTGTTGCGGCACAATTTGTTTTCGTACGTTGCGGATAAAGTTCGTTTTCTCACATTCCGGCTCAGGCTCTTTAGCTCCTTTACGACTCCCCCGCTCCCGTAGACACGCGCGTATGAGCGGGCGCGCGGCGCCTCACCGTCGCACGCCCTCTTGACATTTCCCGACCAAAACTAAGCCCCGGCGCTCAGCCGGAGGAGTGTGTCTGCTGATGCGAACGAGCTCTACCACGATCATGTTCATCCTCGCGGCGGTTCCAGCCTGCGCCGCAACACTCGCGCCCTTGACCAGTTACCAGGCGGCCACACAACAGGGCTATATTCCCGTCCCCCCCGCGCCGCCTCTCGGACCCGCACCCTACCAGTTCTACGATCCCAACCCCGCGTTTTCCACCTCGCGCCTCCTCCGCGCCACGGATGCCAATACCCTGGTGACCGCCGCCGACAACTCCTTGCAAAACCGGTCGTTCTACACCTACTCGGGAAACGGAAATGCCTTCAGCATTGACGACACGCACTTTCTGGCCCGCATCTCCGGTGGAGCGTATTACCTGTTCAATTTCGACCTGCTGAATTTCACCACGTCCGTGGTCAAGGACAGCGCCGGGAATCCCATTGCCCTGCCTTTCGGCAATGCTAATTTCAGTTATACAGACCCTGATATCGTTTACGGTACGGGCTGGAGCGGATTTACCCTTCAGCAGTACGACGTCTCCACGGGCCAACCCAGGCAATTGATCGACCTGACAACCGTCGTGCAACCTCCGCCGGGAACCTACATGGGCGATATGCAGGTTGCCGGCGGTTACCTCGTTGCCGACTTCGGCGGCCCGCAGCAGGACCAGCATCCGTACTGCGTCGTCTACAATCTTTCCACCGGAACTTACCGGTTTCTCAACTTCCTGACGAATTCTGTTTACAACAGTGCCGATAACACCACCACACCCATCGCCGTCAACGTGAGCGGCACGCTCTACCAGCTTTCTCAGTACGGCGCCGGCTTGCACTCCATCGTGGTCGATCACAGCGGCAGATACGTCCTGCTGGCCGTTCATTCCACCATGCCCGGCAATGGTTTCGACGTGTGGGACACCCAAGGCAATACGATTACCAATGCGCTGGAAAACGCCCACGATGATTTTGGCTATTCCTACTCTGGCGGCGGTGATGGGAACTATGCGAACTCGTTTATCTTGCATAAGCTCGACACAGCTAATATCGACACTCCCATCCAGTTGAACCCCAACCCCGGCGGCTGGTATTTTGGCAGCCATTTTTCATGGTCCAATTCCAGCGCCAGTCTGCCTCTGGCGCCGCTGTTCGACACCACCCTGGTGGACGACGGCTACTTTCCGGGACAGTCCCCATGGCAAAAGGAAATTATCGCCGTCTGCACGTCCTGTTCGATCTTCACCGTCTGGCGTTTCGCCAATCACCATTGCGAATACAATACAACGGACCCTAGAACCGATCCGTTTTGGGACCAGGCTCGCGGCAACGTGTCGCAGGACGGCCGGTATCTTCTGTTCGACTCCAATTGGGAGTACGGCCTCGGGACCGATCCCTACACGCGCTATCCCCGGCACGACATTTTCATCGTCGATCTGGCCTCGGCCGGCGTCCAGACTTCGCTCACGCCCAAGGTCGCGTCGCTCTCCATCAATCCCTCATCCCTGACTGCGGGCTCCAGTTCGACGGCCAATCAGGTCTACCTGAACGCCGCCGCGCCCAGCGGCGGTACCGTCGTGTCGCTCGCCAGCACCTTGGCATCGGTGGCACAGGTCCCCGCCACCGTCACGATTCCCGGCGGTTCGACTTCAGCGATGTTCTCCATTGCCACTTCGCCGGTTGCCTCGTCCACACAGGTCACCATCACCGCCAGCACCGGCGGCGCAACCAAAACTCTTTCGCTCACCGTAACCGCGCCGCAACCTTCCTACATTACGCTTTACCCCACGACGCTCACCAGCGGCCAAACCTCCACCGCCAACTTCGTCTACCTCACTTCCGCCGCTCCCACCGGCGGCATGGCCGTCGCCCTAAGGAGCAGTAACGCAGCGGTCCAGGTGCCCTCCAGCGTCACCGTTCCCGCGGGTTCCACCTCGGCATCGTTCTCGATCGCCACATCCGCCGTGGCCGCAACCACCCAAGTCAGCATCTCCGCAAACGCGGGCATCACATCCAGCGCCGCGCTTACGCTCAATCCCGCGCCGGTGAGAGTTTCCTCCGTTTCCCTCTCTCCGTCCGCGGTCATCGGCGGCGGTTCCACAACCCAGAACGCCGTAACCCTTGCTTCTCCGGCGCCCGCGGGTGGCGCCATCGTATTGCTCGCCAGCAGCAATCCCGCCGTCGCTCGGGTCCCGGCGTCCATTACGATTCCCGCCGGTGCTGCCTCCGCGCCGGTCATCGTCGCCACTTCACCGGTTGCCTCGTCCACACAGGTCACCGTCACCGCCAGCGCGACCGGCGCTTCCGCCAATGCGATCTTGAAGGTGAATTCCATACCGCTGAAGTATTTTACGCTCTACCCCACAACCGTCTCCGGTGGCCTTACCGAGCCCGCCAACTGGCTCTACCTTGACTCGAACTCTCCTTCCACCGGCACCGCTGTGCTGCTCTCCAGCAGCAATCCCGCCGTGGCGAGTGTTCCCGCCACGGTCACCATTCCTCCCGGAGCTTCCTCAGCGTCCTTCTCCATCATGACTTCGCCTGTCACCACCTCGACCACGGTCACAATCACCGCTAGTGCCGGCGGTGTCACGCAAAATCTCTCCCTTACAGTCGTTCCACCGCAGGTCAAGTTTTTTACGCTCTATCCCACCACCATTTCCGGCGGGAAAACTTCCGTTGCGAACTTCGTCTATCTCACTTCCACCGCACCTCAGGGAGGCGTTGTCGTGAATCTGTCGAGTAGCGATCCATCCGTCGCTCGGGTCCCCGCCAGCGTCACGGTCCCGGTGGGCTCAACATCGGCTGCGTTCTCCATCGTGACCACTCCCGTAAACGCGCAAAGGACCGTCACCATCACCGCCAGCACCGGCGCCGCGTCCCCACAGGTCAACCTGACCGTGACTCCGCCCTCCCTCTCCTACCTGACGGTCTGGCCATCGAGCATCACCGGTGGAAAAACGTCCACCGCCAACTTCGCCTATCTGAGCTCTCCGGCTCCAACCGGCGGCGTGGTCGTCACATTCACCAGTAGCAATCCCGCCGTTGCCCCGCCGCCACCACCCCTAATCATTCCAGCCAGATCCACCTCGGCGGCCTTCACCATCGCGACCGCCCCCGTCACAACCCCGACGCCAATCACCTTCACGGCAACCGGTGGAGGTGCCAGCCCCTCCGTCTTCTTCACCGTGACCCCGTAGCACCCTTACGCTCAAACCCACCCCATCCAATGCCGTTCCCGTGTGCCTCACCGTAGACCCCATGTGTTTGACCTGAAAGCGCCTTATATTTCACGCTCCCCACCGGCTACCCAATGGGCTTCCCCGTAAACCGCGCTCTTAACCTATTGAAAACCCGTTGTCCGCCGGCACAGCCGCCCGCAGCCAGTCTCCTGACACCTGCGTCCACCCACCGCTACGTATTTTCAATAGGATGCCGCCTCCTTTACGCTCAAGCTCATGAGTCTCACCGTAATTCTCCCTGTGCTTCCCACGAAGCCCCAGCTCAAAACCTGCATTATTTCAGTAACTTGCGTGTTCTCAGCAAGTAGTGCACAATATGGGTGGTTTTATTGGAATTGCTGGCTTTTTTGGACCATGGTTGGGTAAGAGTAGTTTCCGCCAATGTACTTCATCGTAAATCCGCTCCCACCCATGTGCCTGCCAATAAAACCGTAGCCGACCTGCTTGCGTATACGCTACAAATCAAAACAGTGTATGCTCGGTCCCGCATCCACGTCCCGGTCTAAAGCTCTCGCCCGGCAGTCGCTGATGAACCTCTCAGTGGAAGAGGAGAACCTTGCCGCTATTCCATTCGCCGTGCTCGAGCGGCGCGTTGGCAAGCGGGTTGGCAAGATCGAAATTAACGGTACTAAAATCCTCCCCGATGGCTCTGAAGCCCGGGTCGTCTGGCAGGTCCAGGGCAATAACGAACTCGGCCTCCCCACCGAGCAGGATTTGGACATCTTCATCGCCCTGGGTGTCCTCACTTTTCGCAACAATTTCGCCAAGACCGTCACCTTCACCGGTCGCGAGATCGCCCATATCCTCGATATCGGCACCGTCCACGGCAAGTTTTACAAGCGCCTCAAGCTCGCCATGGACCGCTTTATCCCGCTCCGCTTCCGCGCTCTCACCGAAACCGAGCAGCGCGAGGAGGTCAAGTGGGTGAACGTGTTCCAGGAAGCCAGTTTCTCCCTGAATCGCGTCACCGGCCGCTGCACCGGCTCCGTCACCTGGACCGACAAGCTCATCCAGTCCATGGATTGCGGCTTCTTCCGCCTCCTCGATGCTAACCGCTACATGGAGCTCGACGGCATCACCGCCAAGCACCTCTATCGCTTCCTTGCGGTCGCCTTCGCCAAAACCGATGTCGTCCTGATCGATGCCCGCCAGCTCGCCTCCGAGCACCTCGGCATCCTCAATCCGCCGAAATATCTTTCGCGGCTCATGCAGACGCTCGAACCGGCCTTCGAGCAGCTCATCCGCATCCAGGTCCTGGGTTCCTACCAGGTCCTTTCCAGCGAGCACTGGCGCATCGCCCTCCGCCGCCACGCCAACTATGTGTCTGAGCATAAGGCGCTGCTCCAGCACAGCTATTCCTCCGACCCCGCCATGCGCCGCGCCTATTGTCAGGAGCAGTTGCAGAAGGCCGGGCTTGCCTCGAAATCCGCCGCCACCTATTGTGAAAGCGCCGCCACCGCTGTGGATTTCTTTTTGCTCGAGCGTTGCGGCCGCGTTTTTCAGGCGATGCTCGAAGAGGACGTCCTCCCGCACGTCACCATCAGCATTATGCGCTCCGTGCTGGATGCCGGTTTGCGCACACCCGAAGGCCGCGAGTTGCTCAACTGGTGCGAGATCGCGGTCAACGTCTGCCGCCAGAAGAAGCAGTCGGGCCAGACCCTGCGCAACGCCGCGGGCTTGCTCGTAAAAATCGTCAAGGATCCGCGCACACGCGAGCAGGTGGTGAACCCCGCTCTGGAAAAGCAGCTCCGCGAAATGTTCCAGCGCCAGCAGGAGCGCGCCGAGCGCCAGGAACTCGATGAAACCGAGCGCACGCTCCTGCTCGAATACGAGCAGTTCTGTGCCGTGCGCGCCGAAGAGCTCTTCCAGGAGACAGCCGACGAGAAAAAAGCCGTCCTCCGCAAGCAGAAAGCCGAGCAACTCCGCCACCAGGATCGCTTCCAACGCATTTCCGCCGAAGCCCAGGAGCGCGAGATCGACGCCGCCATCGTCCAGGAGATCGCCCGCAAGGAAGCGCCGCCCTATGAGAAGTGGTGCCTCCGCAAGCACGCCCAGCAGGCCGTACTCGCATTCGGCGATGTCGAAGTAATGCCTGCGGAAAACATTGCGTAGCCGCCGCGAAATCGCCTTCCGCCTCCGCCAGGAATCCGGCAATCTCTGGCTCCTCCTGCGCCAGCCGGAATTCACCGGGGCTGCCGCACAGCGCAAGCTCCTTCCCTGCCCCGCCGCTTTCCTCCCGGGCCTGCGCGCCACGCCCTATGCCGTGGAAATGGAGCGCCTGGCCGAGCGCATCCTGCACCACGATTTTCCGATCCTCGGTATGAGCGTCCAAACCGGTCCCCGGATCCGCTGGCGGCGCGACTACGTTCACAACATCGAAACCGGCCTCGATTATTTCCGCCGAATCCCATACCTCGATGCCGCCCGCGCCGGCGATCACAAAATCGTTTGGGAGCTGAACCGCCACCAGCACCTCGTCGCGCTCGCACAGGCGCACCTCCTCACCGGCCGCGAAGATTTTCTCGAAGAACTCTGGGCGCAGCTCGCAAGCTGGATCGCGGAGAATCCTTTCCAGCGCGGCATCAACTGGTCCAGCGTCCTCGAAGTCGCCTTCCGCGCGCTCTCCTGGATCTGGATCGACCATCTCGCTGGCGCCCGCATGCCCGCGCCGCTGCGGCGGCAATTCCTCACCGCGCTCTACCGCCACGGTCTGCACCTCGCGCTCAATCTCTCGATCTATTTCTCGCCCAACACGCACCTGCTCGGCGAGGCGGTCGCTCTCCACGCCCTCGGCGCGCTCTATCCGGCCTTTCCCGACGCGCCTGCCTGGGCGGAAAACGGCGCCCGCCTCGTGCGCGAGCAAATGCACGCCCAGGTGCGCGGCGACGGCTCGCATTTCGAGCAATCCTCCTGGTACCACGTCTACGCCGTCGATTTCTTCCTCTTCCACGCCCTCCTCGCGGACGTGCCGGAGGAATACCGCGCCAGCCTCCGCAAAATGGCGGACTACCTCGCCGTCTTAACAGGTCCCGTTGGTCCCATGCCCAGCTTCGGCGATGACGATGGCGGCCGCCTGTTCCATCCCTACGCCCGCCGCGAAAACCTCGGCCGCCCCACGCTGGCCGCCTGCTCCGCTTATTTTGGAGGCCCGTGGCCCCATTCCGAAGAGGACGCTCGCGAGCAAGCCGCGTGGTGGTGCGGCTCCATCACTGCTCAGCCCGCCCCGCCGCCCGCCGCCTCCATCCTCTTCCCCGAATCCGGCCTCGCCGTCATGACCGCCGGCCCGCTCCGAATCTACGCCGATGCCGGCCCCTTTGGCCCCGGCCGCGCCGGCCACAGCCACAGCGACACTCTCTCGGTCGTGGCGCGCTTCGGTAAGACCGATCTGCTCATCGATCCCGGCACCTGCACCTATGTAGCCGACCCCGCATGGCGCAACCGTTTCCGTGGCTCCGCCGCCCACAACACCGTCCGCATCGACGGCCGCGATCAAGCCGTCCCCGCCGGCCCGTTCTGGTGGCAAGACAAGCCCAGCGTGCAAATCCGCGAATGGAAGCCCGCCCCGGATCGCGACTATCTCGATGCCATCTGCCGCTACGCCGGCTTCACCCACCGCCGCCGCTTTTTCTTCCTGAAACCCGATCTGCTCGTTCTAGTGGACGATATCGAAGGTCCGCCCGGCGAGCATAAGCTCGAATGGTTCTGGCACCTCGGCAATTTAGAAGCTGCTCCAGCCCGGATCATCCTGGAGGACGGCCTCGAAGTCCGCACCGAAACCGGCGGCGATTACGGTTGGACCGCCCCATTGTTCGGCGCAAAAACGGAAGCGCCGCTCCTTCACGTCATGCGCGACACCGCGCTCCCGTTTCAATCCGCCGCCGCCCTCTGGCTCGGCTCCGGCCCGGCCACCCTCCGCCGCAAGCAAGAGGAATTAACCGTCCACTTACCCGGCCGGCAGGTCAGGCTCCTATAATCGGAATGGCCCAAACGCATGACCCTCTCTATGCGATATCTCCGCAAACGTGCTTACGAAGCCTGGAACTACAGGCTCCGGACATGGGGCTCCGGAAGGTGGGCACATCGCTGCCGCCCCACTTCGATTGTCTTTTCCCTGACCGCCCTGTGCACCGCCCGCTGTGTCCATTGCGATATCTGGAAAAACAAGGACAAGGAAAACCCTCCCACTGTAGATCAGTACAAGACCGTGTTGCGGGACCTCCGCGATTGGCTCGGCTCCGTGCAGGTAACCTTCAGCGGCGGCGAAGCCCTCTTGAAGCCTTACACGCCGGAATTGGTGGCCTATGGCTCCTCCGCCGGCCTGTTCATGGAAGTGCTCACCCACGGCTATTGGGAGGATCAGGGCAAGATCGAACGGCTGGCGCTGGCCAACCCCTGGCGGGTGACCGTCTCGTTCGATGGCTTCGGCGAAACCCACAACAAAATCCGCGGCCGCGGCGGCTTCTTCGAGTATACCTCGCGCTCTATCGAAACGCTCCTGCGGGTCCGGCGCGAGCGCAAACTCCACTACACCATCCAACTCAAGAACGTGATCATGGCGCACAACCTGCACGACACCACCGCGGTCGCAAAATTCGCCTCGCATGAGGGCATGGACGTCTTCTATCAGCCCATCGAGCAGAATTACAATACTCCGGAAGATCCCCGCTGGTTCGAGCACACGGACAACTGGCCGAAAGATACAGAGCGCGTGGTCCAGGTGATTCAAGCGCTGGTGCGCATGAAACGCGACGGCTACCACATCGCCAACAGTTACGCGCAACTGGAAGCCATGATCCCCTACTTCCGCACTCCCGACGCACTGCGAGTGGCCACTCAGGCGCACAGCGCCCACGAGCGCACGCCCACCTGCAATGCCCTGACTAACCTGGAGCTCCGCGCCAACGGCGACGTGATTGCCTGCTGGGGCAAGCCGCCCGTCGGCAACATCAAGGAACGGCCGGTCCGGAATATCTGGGAGAATCGGCCGCGCTGGTGGAGCCACGGTGAGTGTTGTCTTTTCCGACGGTGTTCGGAAGCGGAACAAAATAGATGAGGACTAAATCATCTGGATTAGAACCAAAACATCTGGACTAGTCGAACCACATGCGGTATAGTCAGGCGGGGTTTACCTGAGAATGCCGCCGCTTGCCGCCATCGCACCCGCCAGAAACGCTCTCCTCTCCGTTTTTAGCGTCAGACCCACCAAGATCGCGTCAGGCGAAACCTATCTCCGCGAATTGTCGCTTCAGTTGAACGATGCCGGCTGGCATCACGTGATCTGCCTGCTGAAGGAACCGAACGAAGTTCTGCGGGAATATCTCGGTGGGCCCAATGTCTCGATCGACGTCTTGCCGGATGCCTAGCAACTGGCATGGAAGCCGGCTAAAAGACTCTGGAATCTCGTGCGGAAATACCGGCCGCGCATCCTCCACCTCAACTTTACCGGAATGCTGAGCCCTTACCCCTGGATCGCCCGCCTCAACGGCGTCGAACAGGTGTTCTTCACCGATCAGAGCTCACAGCCGGAAGGATTCGTTCCCCGGCGCGTGCCCGCCTGGCGGCGGGGCCTTTCCCGTTTGATCAACTACCCGCTGAACCGCGTCGTGACCATCAGCGAATCGGTATATATGTACTGGACGGCAACCGGCCTGCTTCCGGAGGAGCGTATCACCAGGATCTATAATGGCGTCGATTTGAGCGCGTTTTTCCGCGTGGACGGCGCCGGCGTCCGGGAACGGTTTGCCATCCCGCGCGACCGCTTGCTGGCCGTCCAGGCGGCCCAAGTCATTCCCGAAAAAGGATTTCAGGACCTGATTCAAACGGCACGGATCGTCGTGCGCGCAAATCCGCGGGCGCATTTCCTGTTCGTCGGCGAGGGCCCCTTGCGTGCGGAATATACGCGCCTCACCGCGGAGATGGGGTTGGCCGATCACGTGACGTGGACCGGCCAGCTCACCAGCCCCATGGAAGAGGGCGTCTATGCCGCATCGGATGTGGCCTGCCAGATGTCCCGCTGGCAGGAAGGATTCGGGTGGACCATTGCGGAAGCCATGTCGTTTCACAAGGCCGTCGTCGGCACGCGCGTGGGAGCCATTCCGGAGCTGATCGAAGATGGAACGACGGGATTCCTGGTGGAACGGGACGATCACCAGGCAGCGGCGGAGCGGATTCTCCAACTCTTCGCCAGCCCCGAGTTGCGCCGCAGCATGGGCGCCGCCGCCCGCCGGAGAGCGGAAGAGCGGTTCGATTTGCGCGCCAATGTTGCCTGCCTCCTGGATCTATACGGCATCGAACGCAAACCCGCGGCAGTCGTTGCTGCCGCGGCCTCGTGATCACGACGCCGCTTCCGCCTTCGTCGCCAACCCCGCCCGCACCAGGTCGATCACGGGCTTGCGGCTCTCCGCCCATCGGCGCCCCATCTCCGCCGGGGGCTTCTGCGCAATGACCAAACACTCGCACCAGTCGAGCATCTCGTCCAGGTCCTTCACCAGCAGCCGCCCGATGTGCGGCAGCGCGTTCACTAAGTAGCTCCGGTTGCTGCCGTAAATCGCGTCCAACCGGATGTGCGGATCGAAGATCCGCACGTCCTTACCTTTCCCCACCCAGTGCTCGATGGCCGAAATCACCGGGCTTTCGCGCAGATCGTCGGTGTTTTCCTTGAAGGCCAGGCCGAAGATGCCGATTCTCTGCGCGCCCGTATCCAGTACCTCCCGAATCCCGCGTTCGAGATGCGCCTGGTTGCTCGGCAGCACGGATTCGAGCAGCGGCAGCTTCAGGTCCATGCGCAGCGCGCGCCATGTCAACGCCCGCAGGTCTTTGGGCAGGCACGACCCGCCGAAGGCGAACCCCGGCGTCAGGTACGCCGGCGAAATGTTCAGCCGCACGTCCCGGCACAGCGTCCGCATCACCTCTTCCGGCGATACCGAAAGCTGCGCCGCCAGCGTCCCCACCTCGTTCGCAAAGGTGATTTTCAGGGCGTGAAAGGCGTTGCAGCAATATTTGATCATCTCCGCCGTGCGCAGCGAGACACGGCAGGTCTCCACTCCCAGCGGCTCGTACAGGTCCGCCACCGCCGCCACCGCGCACGCATCGGCTCCGCCCACCACCACCAGCGACGGCTCGAAGAAATCCTTTACCGCCGTGCCTTCCCGCAAAAATTCCGGGTTGGATACCCACGCTACGCCCGCCACGTCCGGCAGAATGGTGGCAGCGATCTCTTCCGTGGTGCCCGGGAAAACCGTGCTGCGGATGGCGATGATAAGCGGGTGCTTGCGCGTCCCCAGGTGCTGCCGCATCTCCGTAAACACCCGCTCCAGTTGGTCGAGAGAGAGATTGCCGTTGGCCGCCGAAGGCGTGCCCACCGCGATGAGCGCGATGTCCGCGGTCTCCAGCGCCGCCTGCGCATCGCGCCCCGCGCGCAGCCGCCCCGCCGCCACGGTTTCCTGGATCAGCGGCTCGAGTCCCGGCTCGTAAAACGGCGCCTTGCCCGCCAGGATGCTTTGGATCTTGATCTCGTCTTTATCGACGCCGAAGACGCGGTGCCCCAACTTCGCCAGGCACGCCGCCGTCACGCTGCCGACATAGCCGAGCCCGAATACCGCGATGTTACGGCTTTGAAACGATGAACTCACCTCAACAGTATCCCATGAGACAACGCCCTATCCCGTCCGCGCATCGTGTCATCCGGCAGTATAAGTCTTCACCGCGCCGCGGCGGCACGGCACAGGATAATCGCTTGGAGAGGCTTGGCTTTGAGTACACTCCCGGAGGCAGTTCATACCCGCATTCGGTCCCGCACGGCCGCACTCCAGCCGGAAAAGTTCGTCGAGCGCTTCGGCGCTCTTCTCGAAGCTCACCGTTTCGCGGTGCTCGGGCTGTTATCGGCCGTCTATTTCGCCGGCGCGGCACTGCACGCCCGCGCCAAGCCGTTCTGGAACGACGAAATCTATACCGTCCTGATTTCCGGCTTGCCCGACCTGCACAGCATCTGGCGCGCGCTCACCCAGGGTCTCGACGGTCATCCGCCGCTCGGCTATGTTTTCGTTCGGACGGCGCGACACCTCCCTTTGGACTTGCACATCGACGCGCGCGTACCCGCCATGCTCGGCTTCTGGATCTTTTGCCTGTGCCTCTTCCGCTTCGTGCGCCGCCGCATGGGCACCTGGCCCGCATTTGCCGCGCTGCTGCTGCCGTTCGCCAGCGGCACTTCGGTCTATTCGATCGAGGCCCGCTCTTACGGGCAGGTTCTCGGCTTCGTGGGAATTGCGCTGGTCTCCTGGCAGATGGCCGCGGACGGCGAACACCGCCGCTGGACGCTGCCGGCCCTCGCCCTCGCGCTTGCGGGCGCGATGTTCAGCCACTACGAGGCAGGGCTGATCTTTGGCCCATTTTGCGGCGCCGAACTGTTCCGCGATGTCCGCCGCCGCAAAATCGACTGGGGAATTTGGGCCGCCTTTTTCGCCGGGTTCCTCGCCGTACTTTCGTACCTGCCGTTCATTGCGGGCCAGCGCAAGTACATGGGTCATCCATGGGCCCGGCCGCATGTATGGATGCTCTTCGACTACTACGAGAACGAATTCCGCCAGCTCATAATTCCTGGAATTGCGTTTCTGGCGTTTGCGGCCCTGTACTATGCAGTCTACCCGGGGCGCGGGCGCACGGTGGAAGCAGGTAGCGCCACGCCCATGGACGGGCCCCGCAGCCATGAAATGGTTATCGCGGCGCTGTTTGCCGCGCTCCCGTTTGTCGGAATGGCCGCGGGTTTGCTGGTGACGCACATGTTCGCGGACCGCTATGTGATCGCTACCACCGCCGGTGTCGTCTTGCTCGCCGTCATGGTCGTGGCGCGCGCCGGGCGAAACGCGCCGGTCCTGCCTGTGCTGCTGGTGCTGGTGGCCCTGGGCTCCTTCGCTCAAAAATCGGTGCCCACCGGGAAATTTCATAATCCGATCGATGCCGCGCCGCTCCTTCGCAAGACCATGGCGCTCGGCCCGGTGGCTATCGAGGACGGTCTCACGTTCTTCGAAACCTGGTACTACCTGCCGCCGCAATCCAAATCCCGCGTGTTCTTCCCCATCGATTTGGACGCGGCCGCGCTTTACACCGGGCGGGATACCGTGGACCGCACGCTATTGGCCTGGAAGCCCTGGGTAAACCTGCCCCTTCCCGATTACCGCGGCCTGGAAAAGCCCGGCCGCAGCATGCTGGTCTACCACACCTCGGAGCGCCCGTTCTGGCTGCTGGGCGCGCTGGTGCATGACGGCGCGCGTGTGCGGATGATTGCTTGGAACCTCACCGCCGCGGTCTACCGCGTAACCTTCCCATCCCGGCCGCAACTCACAACCGCGCACTGAGAATTGCGAAGATTGGCACCTTTGTGCCTGCCCGTAAATGGCGGTCTTCGATAATCTGGTTTAAGGCATGCCCGTTCCGCAAATGCAGCCTGCGGCAGCCGCTTCCCCAAGCCGCTATATCCTGATCGGAATCTCCTTCGTTAACCTGGCGTTTTTCAAAGTCTGGTCGGCCCTGCTGACTTACAGCCACAGCGATACCTATCTCATGAAAGCCGGCGCCACGCCGATGGATTGCGCCGCGGCCATCGTGAACACGCTGCTATGGGGAACGCTGCTCGGCCTGGCCGCCTTCTGGATCGAGCCGCGCCTGCGCGGCAGAACGCGGGTTTTGGCGGAATGGGCCTTTCTGGCGGCGCTGGCGGTTCCGCTGAACGCCATCCGCGGCGTTGTCGTAATCCATTACCCTGGGCTCCGCTGGAGCGCGCTGGAGTACTCGCTCGGCGTAGACAAAGCCTTGCTGTTGGTCGGCATGATCGGGCTGGTCGGGGCGGTTCCCACCGTCGTGTGGCGGCGGAAACTGGTGCGCGGCATCGCCATGCTGCTCACGGTGCTTTCCGTTTTTGCGGCCTTCAATGTTGTCCGCGGCGTCATGAAAGCCGCCACTTACAACGCGGGCCTCTTTGCCAATAAGGCGCTCGCGCCGCTGCTCGCCAATGCGCGCACCTCGCCGCGCATCGTCTGGGTGATCTTCGACGAATGGGATTACCGGCTCACCTTCCGCGATCGCATCCCCAGCCTTCCCATGCCCGAGGTCGATCGCTTCGCCCAGACGTCGCTCCGTGCCTCGGAAGCGTACCCCCCATCCGGCCAGACGCCCTGGTCGCTGCCCGCCCTCACCACCGGCCACCTGGTGCGCGAGGTGGACGCCAAAGGTCCGGACGATCTGGTGCTCCTGCTGCCGCCCGGCCAGAAACCCATCCATTGGCGCGCCGTCCCCACGACCTTCTCCGAGGCGCGTGCCGCGGGTTACAACGTGGGACTGGTGGGCTTCTATCATCCCTATTGCCGCATGTTTGCGAATGACCTGAGCGCCTGCTGGTGGTGGCCCACGGCGCTGCAATACAACAGCATGGGCGCCGGCTTTTTTCAGATCCTGCCTAACCAGGTGCGCAGCCTGTTCGAAACCGATTCGCGCTCGCCCTTTGGCCAGGCGCTGGCCGTCCAGGAGCACGGCCGCATCCAGCGCGAGAGCGTGCGGCATGCCGTCGAGCTGGTGCGCGATCCCAGGTTCGGCTTCCTCTTCCTGCATCTGGCCATCCCTCATGCGCCGTACGCCTTCGACCGGCGCACCGGCCGATTCACTTCGCGCTCGCCGGTGACCGGTTACTGGGACAACCTGATCCTGCTCGACCGAACCGTGGGCCGGCTGCGCGCCGCCATGGAGCGTGCCGGTCTATGGGACAATTCGATCGTGCTGCTGAGCGCCGATCATTGGGACCGTTCCTCCCAGTTGCTGGACGGGAAGAAGGAGCACCGCATTCCCTTCCTGCTGAAGATGCCGGGCCAGCACGAGGGCCTGGCGTTCGATCATCCCTTCAATACGGTTCTCAGCCACGACCTGATGCTGGCGCTGATGCGCGGCGAATTGACCGACGCGCAAAGCGTGGCGGACTGGCTCGACCGCCACAGGACCATCGCCGATAGTCCCTACAGCATTGACGAGCCTCCCATGTGACGGCCTCAATGGCGGAACCTGTTCCCGTACTGATGATGGTGCGCGCCCTGGACCTCGGCGGCACCGAGCGCCAACTGACCGAGATGGCGCGCAGCCTCGATCCCGCGCGCTTCCGGGTGCATGTGGGCGCATTTCATGCCGCGGGCTTTCGCGCCAAAGAGCTCTGGCAGGCCGGAATCCCCGTGGTGGAAGTCCCCGTTCGCTCGTTCATCCGGCCGGACGCGATCGGCGGCGCGCTGGTCATGGGCCGGTATCTGGAGCGCCACCGCATCCGGCTCGTCCACACCTTTGATGTGCCGCTGAATATCTTCGGCGTGCCGGTGGCGCGGTTGTTCCGAACCCCCGTGGTAGTCTCCAGCCAGCGCGCATTTCGCGATCTCACCCCGGGATTCCGGCGCCAGCTTCTGCGCTTTACCGACCGCATCGTGGATGCCGTGGTGGTGAACTGCCAAGCCGTGGCGCGCGACATGATCGAGCGCGACGGCACGCCGCGCAGCCTGATCCGCTGGTGCCCCAACGGAATCGACACCTCGATTTTTTGTTCCGGCGGGACGCCCCGCTCGCGCCCGCCCGAACTGGAGGATGCCTCGCTGGTGATCGGTTGCATCTGCGCGCTCCGTCCAGAGAAGGACCTCGGCCTGCTGCTCGAAGCCTTCGGCCGCCTGCGCGGTCTGCGGCCCGGGCTGCGCCTGGCGATCGTGGGCAGCGGTCCGGAACTGCCGAGGCTCGAAGAACGCCGCCGCGCCCTTGGCCTGGAGCGCGATTGTGTTTTCGTGCCCGCCACCGGCGAGCCCGCCGCGTGGTATCGCGCCATGGAGATTTTCGTGCTGCCGTCGCTTTCCGAAGCGCTCTCCAATTCGCTGATGGAGGCGATGGCCTGCGGCTGCGCGGTGGCGGCCTCGAACGTCGGCGGCAATCCCGAGTTGGTGGCCGCGGGCGAAACGGGCCTGCTGTTCGAACCGGCCAACGCCGAGGACTTGACCGAAGTGCTGCGCGCGCTAATCCTGGATGACGCGCTCCGCGCCCGCGTTTCCGCGACCGCTTCCGCGCGGATGGCGCAGGATTTTTCCGTGGCGGTTTCGGCCGCGCGCCTGGCTTCCATTTACGAATCGCTGCTGCGGTGAGCGCGCAGCGTATTTCGTGTCAGGGCACGGCCTGAGCCTGCTCAGGCCAGCCCCGGCGGCCAAAGCCAGTCCCTTCCTCGTGTGCGGCACGCCGGCGGGGCTGGGCGCTCCCGCCGGCGATGGAATTGGAGATTCAGACCTGCCTGCGCCGGCGGCGCACCAGAATCACAAACAACGCCCCCAGACCGCCCGTGAGCACGGTTGCCGGTTCGGGAACATTGGGACCGACCGCGACGTTAGCGGAATATGCGGCGGTCACCGAACCCGTCGTGGCAAACGTGTGCAGCACGTCCTGATAAGACTGGCCGACGAACTGAGAGGTGAAGATGCCGGTCCAGTGGCTCGAACCGTCGCTCGTGACGCCGCTCGACGTCCAGGTTGCCGACGATCCGGTCACCGTGCCGTTTTCATTGTTGTTCTGGAAGGTGATGGGCGAACCGCCGGGAATCGGCGGCGTGCAGGTCTGTGGCGGAACGGTGCCGGTTGCGGGCTGGCTGCATCCCGCCGCGCCGCCGTTCCCCATGGGAATGAAATCGATCCACAGCGACGGCAGCCCGGGCGTTACCGAAAAGTCGATAAAATCCTGCGGCGGAAAAGTGGTTCCGACCGGCTCGGTCGTGCTGTTGAGGTCTTGAATGTTGTTCTGGCCGTCTTCACCGGCGAACGTGCCCGTTCCCAGAGACAGCGTAAACATGTTGGGAGTTGTGCCGTTCACGCCGGTCCACGTGAATGCCGTGGAAGTGGCGGTAACGACCCCGTTCATCTGGAAGGTTCCAGTGAGCGGAGATGCCATTGCGATGCTGGCGCAAAGCAATGACGCAAGAAAAAGGGGCAGTATCAACTTCATCACGTTTCCTCCGAAGGCGCTTCTTTAAGGCGCTCGCTCATGGCTCAACGCACCAATTTTGGAGGAAACCGAGCGGCGCGTCTGTCCTGCTCTATACGCCCGATCCGCGGGTCACGATCGACCGTGATTTGTGGCCCACAACCATGGTGAATACGGCCTTAATTCGCACGGGGGAAGCGGATGGGAAAAGCAGAACAATCGGGCGGGAGATGGCTGCCGGCGGAAGCCGTAACGCGAGGAGGGCGGTGCGCCTGCGCAATCGGAGGAGCTCGGAGGACACTCCCCGTCAGTTTCTGTTCCGCCTCCGCGCGTTGCAAGCATGGTAACAGAGCGCCTCGCTCGCGGCAACACACGCTGCCAACACGCGCTGCTAACTAACAACACAGACGGTGCTACCGACACACACGGTGCCCATGCGGCGGGGGAGGGGAAAAGAGGAAAGCGCCGGCGGGGACTGGGCGTTCCCGCCGGCCATCGAACGGAAAATTCAGGCCTGCCTGCGTCGGAGGCGGCCGAAAATTACAAGCAACACACCCAGCCCCATCATTAGCGCCGTTTGCGGTTCGGGAATTGCGGTGACCGATACATTGGCGGAATAGGCGTCAGTTACGTGGCCGTTCGCGGCAAGCGTGGCCAGGACGTCCTGGTAAGGCTGACCCACAAACTGCGAGGTGAAGATGGCGGTCCAGTGGCTCAACCCGTCGCTCGTAACGCCGGACAACGTCCAGGTCGCCGACGACCCGGTCACCGCGCCGTTGTCATTATTGTTCTGGAAGGTAATGGGGGAACCGCCGGGAATCACCGGTGTGCAGGTCTGTGGCGGAACGGTGCCGTTTGCGGGCTGGCTGCACCCGGCCGCGCCGCCGTTCCCCATGGGGATGAAGTTGACCATCAGCGACGGCAACCCGGGTGTGACCCCAAAGTTGATAAACTGCTGCGGCGGAAAGACGCTCCCAACCGGCTCGGTCGCGCTGTCGAGGTCGTGAATAGTATTCTGGCCGTTTTCACTGGCGAACGAACCCGTACCCAGTGCAAGTGTGAAAACATCTGGAGTCGTACCGTCCACGCCAGCCCATGTCAGAGTCGTGATGGTAGCGGTAACGACTCCGCTCATTTGGAACATTCCCATGAGGGGGGATGCCATTGCGATGCTAGCGCACAGCAATGACGCAAGCAGAAGATGCAACCCACGTTTCATCAATTGTCCTCCGAGGCATCTTTTCAGACGCGCACGTATTTTTTTCCGACGCATCAATTTTGGGGGGATCGAAGCGGCGCGTCTGTTCTTGCGCGCACAAACATGGGGGCGCGGTACGAATAAGAACGCTGTCGCAGTGCGAATTGGGACGCTACTGCTTGATGTCAGAAAAAACCAAACCGTACACCGGATTAGCGAAAAGTGGTAACCGGGAAGGTGGTGCGCCCGCGCAACCGGACGGGCAGCCCGCGCGCGGGAGATTATTGGAGTGTCCTATGCGACTGCGGTTTTCACCAACGCCGGCGCGTGGTCAGCCTGCGCTCCACGCCAGGCACTCAGCATGCGCGTAGATGGGGCGGAGGCGATCACCGATGCCGTGGGCAAGCAGGACGCCAACTCCTCGATCCACTCCATGAATCGCTCGTTGGCGCGGCGCGAGTCGAACCGCAGCATCTCCATCTGACAGCCGTATTGCGGTTCGTAGTAGGGAGCCAGTGGAGCATCGCCGCCGGAAAGACCGGTCAGCCCGATCTTGCGCAGGATCCGGGCGGAGCCGTGGCGCACCGTCGCGGTGGCGAGGCCGATGCAGCCGCCCAAGAGCTGAAGCAGGCCGTAAGTGGCCAGCACGAGGCGCAGCGCCTCCCAGCCGCAGCGGTGCTCCTCGGCAATCGCCCAGCCGCCCACCTCGCCGAAGCGAACGTCCTCGCTTCGGGCGCGCGCCATTTCGCTTTCCACCGCCCGCCGGACCTTTTGTCCGACGGCGGGGCAATGCGCAATGGCTGCGGTGTGCAGCCATAGGTCTTCGAAACGGGTTGCACCGCTCTCTTCCAGGAAGCGAAGGCAGCCCCTGACTACGCCGCTTTTCTCGACGGCGATCACATGCCAACTCCGATAGTCGATCGGAAGCATGTGGCGGCCATCGGGCGTGAGCTCAGCCGGCATGATGGCCCCATCCTCCAGGTACACCCGGCCCCGAAAACGCTGGACCTGCGCCAGAACGGAACGGTATGCCGCCCCATTCGAGGTCACGTTTCGGAAGGTCCCGGGCACCTGGGCTCCGGCGGGTGGCAGCACAATCGTCTCGGTGGGGCTCGGTCCGGATACACGTGTAAGGATCGATTTCACAAACGCCTTCCTTTGGGGATCCCGGATTGCGCGTGCGTGCGGATGCTGAACTCGGGCCGGGGACCGCCGCACGCCATCCAGCGTGCGCTGTTTCACATCGTACCAGAATGTCTGAATTCGACAAGACCTCTTTCGTTAGCAGGCCGGTATTCCGGAATTGTGTAATCTAAAACGGAACAGTCGCTCATCGCAATTGAACGCCCAAACAGCAAATCAGTGATTTACAAGGAATCGTTAAGATGACTCGCGCAATTTTTTCATATTCGCGGGCCGGCACCGTGCAATTTTGAACATTTCCTGCGCATCTCGTGTTGCGGCGCCCGCCCCCGGACCGGATGTAAGCTGGAATGCTATGCGCTGGATTACCCCGAGGGAGATTTCCTCCAAATGAGTGTGATCACTGACCGCCTGACGACGGCCTTGCGCGAGTGGACCGAAGCGCTTTCGCCGGAATTTGTTTTGACCGGGGAGCGGGTCGCGCCCTACCTGGTGAATTGTCTGAGCCTGCCGCGCTCCGTGCCGGCTGTGTTGCGGCCGGATACCGAGCGTTCGGTGCAGGCGATCGTGCGCATCGCGGCGCGGCACGGCATCCGCCTGTACGCTTTTTCCACCGGCCACAACTGGGGCTACGGCACGTCTTTACCGGTTGCCGACGAAAGCGTGCTGGTGGACCTTGCGCGCATGAATCGTATCCTCGCCATGGACGCCGAACTGGGCCTGTTGACGGTGGAACCGGGGGTTACGCAGGGACAGCTTCACCAGTACTTGCGCGAATCCAGGCTCGATTTCTTCGTGCCGACCACCGGTGCGGGCCCCACTGTCAGCCTCGTGGGCAACGCCTTGGAGCGGGGATTCGGAATCACGCCGGAGGAGGACCATTTCGGGGCGGTGCGCTCGCTGCGCGCCGTGCTGCCGGACGGGAGCCTCTACGAATCGCCGCTGGCGAGTTTGGGGATGCCGCTGGCGCAGAGCGCCTGGAAGTGGGGTATCGGCCCGTACCTGGACGGAATTTTCACGCAGGGAAACTATGGCATCGTCACCTCGATGACGCTGGCGATGCGCCGGCGTCCGGAACACATCGAGGTTTACGTCTTTTCGCTGCGCGATCCGGACGGCCTCCCGCAATTGATGGGGCAGTGCCGCGAGATCCTGTGGAGGATGCACGGCGTCGCCGGCGGAATCAAGATCATGAACCATGCCCAGTTTCAACTGACGCTCGACACCAAGGAATTGGGCATGGGGTTATCCTCCAAATTCGCATGGGTGGGATTTGGCGTCATGCACAGCCCGGCCGGAATGGTACGGTCGGCCCGAAGCACCCTCAGGAAGATTCTCGGTCCCCACGTTTCGCAGGTGATGTTCCTCAACGATGCCCGTGTGCGCCGGTTCGCCGCGCTGGCGCGGATCGTCCCCGGCGAATTAGGGAAGAAGATCGCCCGCCAGGTGCAGCAGGGGCGGCACGTGCTGGAGATCGTGCGCGGAATCCCGCGGGCGCTGGAATTGCGGCTGGTCTACCAGCATGTTCCGATTCCGCCCGGAGGCCTGAAAGACCCGGTGAAGGAAGGCGTGGGCGTGATCTGGTACGCGCCGATTATTCCTTTGAGGCCGGAGATTGTGCGCGGCGCCGTGGATGCGATTCAGTCGGCCCTCCGCAAATACGGTTTTCCGGAAGCGGTTTCGCTGACGACCGTTAACGAGCGCTGCGCCATGGGCGTAATCCCGATCATCTACGACCGCCCGCGCGACAAGGCCCGGGCGCACGAATGTTTCCAACTGCTGCTCGAAAGCGGCCGGCAGGCCGGCTGTTTCCCCTACCGGCTCAACATTGCCGCCATGGAAGCGCTGCCGCAACAGGGAGAGACCTTCTGGAAGCTGGCTGGTGCGATTAAGACCGCAATCGATCCCGGCCAAGTCCTCTCGCCGGGGCGGTACGGCATATGACGCGCTAAGCTGAGAGAAAGTGCGCGTCACTGCCCGTGTTCTGGCCCTGGTGGTTCCGCTGTACGCCGCCGCCTGGACTTATCGCATTTACTCCCGCGTCTACTATATCTGGCTGCCGGGCTACTTCCATCACCTGCTCAACGACGAGCATGCCCCGCGCGGGCCGGTCCACCTGTTCTTCTACTACACCGATCATTTCGAGCCGGGCGAGCATTTCGACCGCGTCGAGCACTGGGTCGAGGAGTATCCCAAGCTGGCGGCGCGGCATCACGATGCCGATGGGCGGGTGGTGCAGCACACGTGGTTCTATCCGGCGGAGCAGCCCATCGACCGCAATCTCGACGCGCTGCACCAACTGGCGGCGGGCGGCTATGGCGAGGTCGAGCTGCACCTGCACCATTTCTACGACACGCCGCAATCGGCGCGCGCCCGCTTCGAACAAGGCATCGCGTGGATGCAGCGGAACGGCTTTCTGAAAGGCACCGACGGGAAGACGCACTTCGCCTTTATTCACGGCAACTGGGGGCTGGATAACAGCCGCGGCGCGAAGTACTGCGGCAATAACATGGAGCTGCGCATGCTCCACGACTTAGGCTGTTTCGCTGATTACACTTTCCCGAGCCTGTGGCAGGTTTCGCAGCCATCTTATGTGGATGCCATTACATCCGTGACCGATGACGCGCGGAATAAATCGTACGATCGGGGCGTGCCTCTGCGGCTGGGATACTATCCGCCGGGCGACCTGGTGGAGATCGAGGGGCCGCTGGTGATCGCGCCGGAGCCCGATCCGCGCCGGTTGTTTTTCGATGTGGAAGACGGGGATATCCATCCGGCGGTGCCGGCGGGACCGCGGCGCGCGATCCTGTGGGTGCGGGCCAACGTACACGTGCGCGGGCGTCCCGATTGGGTGTTCATCAAAGTCCATGGACACGCCGCCAGTTCGGACGCGGACATGAACGAGACGCTTGGATCGCATTTCGAAAGGGCGTTGTCGTACCTGGAGACCCACTACAACGATGGGCGCAATTACGAACTGCACTATGTCACCGCGCGCGAGGTATATAACTTAGTACGCGCGGCGGTGGATGGAAAGCGCGGATCTCCGCGCCAGTACTATAACTACGTCATCCCTCCTTACGACATCGGCAAATCCCGATCTATGCCGGGAGGCGGCTCTTGATATCGGGGAAAACGGCCTGAACGAAGTGCACGCCGGTGGCGAGGGCGCGATCGATATCGCCGTCCTGAGCCCGCACCCAGATTCGCACCAGGGCGGTGTCGCTGTGGTGGTAGCGGATGGCGTCGGCGATCAGCCAGAACTTGGCGGCGTATTCGCTGGCGATGATCCGTTGATGGCTTTGGTACCAGTAGAGGACGACATCTTTCTCATCGCCGAGTTCGACCACGTACTTATTGCTGAGGATGGGCTGCGCGCGGTCCGGGACGCGGATGGAGATGGTGCCGGATTCGACCGGCGCCCAGCCGTTGCCCGGCAGGCAGTTTTTCGGCGAATGCGGGGCCTGCCCGGAGCGCTGGGTCTTAAAGAACGCAATGAAAAGGCCAGCGGCCTGAGTTCCCGAGGGGCCTACGTAAATGCGGTTGAGGGTATCGTCGGCCCTGAGGACGTCCTCGACTTCCGTCTCGAGAGGGATGTCCCGGACGGTGCGCCAACCTCGGGAGACATACGGGAAGGTGGAGAGCGGCGCGATGGTGGGCACCCGCTCGGCGCGGAGGGCAACAGTGTAGAAGAGGCCCACCTGGATTACCAGCAGGAGGGTGAGCAAACGGGCTTGCGTACTCTTGAGGAAATTCATCGGGGAGATCTCCGCATCCCGATTTATGATAACAGCCGGCTGGCGGAGATTTTTGCCGGAGCCGTTCTGTTTAACCCTGAGCCGGCGGACTATATGCTGGCCGCGCCGCAACTTGACCGCTTTGCGGACCAGCCCATTACGTTGGTGGATGCGGTGACCGGGGTGATGGCCGGGAGGCTTGGGGTGCGGATCTGGACGTTCGACCGGCACTTTGCGGCGATGCGGGTAAAGGTGTGGCGGCGAGGCGGCATTAACGGCGGGAGGTTTGGTCCAGGATAATGCCGACGGTGGCGGGGACATCGGTGGCGGTGAAATCAGGGGTACAGGTCTGGGTGGCGCCGTAACCGGTTAAGACCAGAATGGTGCGGGTGCCGGCGCGGCGGCCGCATTCAATATCGGCGCACTTGTCGCCGATGAAGTAGGAGCGCGGAAGATCGATGTCGAATTCGGCGGCGGCTTCGAGCACCATACCGGGAGCAGGTTTGCGGCGCGGGGAATCGGAATCGGGCAGGTCGGGACAGAAATAGGAAGCGTCAATCAGGTCCGGGCTTAACTGGCGAAGGAACTCGGCCTGAACGGCGCGGTATTGCGCCTCGGTGATGAGGCCGCGGGCGATGCCGCTCTGATTGGTGACGACGAAGAGGCGGAAACCGATGGATTTGAGCCGCGCGAGGGCCTCGGGGACGCCGGGGTAGAGCTTCACCCTGGCGGGGTCGCCGCAATAGTAGACATCTTCCATGAGGGTGCCGTCGCGATCAAAGAAGACGGCGGGGGCGGGGGTCACAGGGCGGCCCGCAGCTCGGCGGGGGTAACGGTGGCGGTGCCGAGCTTGCCGACGGCGATGCCGCTGGCGCGGTTGGCGAGCTCGGCGGCTTCGGGCGGGGTGGCTCCGGCCGAGAGGGCGAGGGTCAGGACGGCGATGGCGGTGTCGCCGGCGCCGGAGACATCGAAGACTTCCTTGGCTCGGGTAGGGGTGTGGAAGGGAGGATGAGCGCCGTCGAACAGGAGCATGCCTTCTTCGCCGAGGGTCACCAGGAGGAATTGTGTCTGCCACTGGGTTGACAGGCGGTGGACGGCTTCGAGCAGGGCCTGATCGGAGACAACGGGGAGCACCGGGTCGGAAGGCGGGAGGCCGGCGGCGAGGAAGGCCTCGGCGCGGTTGGGCTTGATGGCGGTGGCGCCTTTCCAGGCGAGCGAAGTATGGGGGTGAGGATCGACCGTCAGAATTTTGCCATGCGCACGGGCGGCGCGGCAGATGGCATCGGCGAGCGGCTGAGCGAGAAACCCCTTGCCGTAATCGGCGGCAATGACGGCATCGGATTGGGCGATGGCGCGGTCGAGGTGGGAGGCGACGCGGTCGAGTTCCTCCGCGGGAAGCTGAAGGGGGCGCTCGCGATCGACGCGCACGACCTGCTGGCCGCGGGCGACGATGCGGGTTTTGAGGATGGTGGAGAAAGCGGCGCTTTGGAAAACGCCGGAGGTATCGATGCCGGCGGAGCGGAGCAATTCGAGCAGACGGCAGGCGGGCCGATCGGTTCCGACGGCACCGGCGAGCGAGACGCGATCGGTGAACTCGCGGAGGTTGCGGGCGACGTTGGCGGCGCCGCCGGGATAGTAGGATTCGCCGGTGACGTGGACGGCGGGGACGGGCGCTTCGGGAGAAATGCGCGAGGCCTTGCCCCAGATGAACTCGTCCAGCATGAGGTCGCCGGCAACGAGGATACGCTTGCCGGCGAACCGCGCGGCGAGGGAGTGGAGGCGTCCGGTATCAGATTCCATGCGGGGAGGAGACTTCGGCGGCGTGGTGCCCGGCGAGCCGCGGCTGGGTCTCGGCGGCGGTCTTGCGCGCGACCACGATGAGGGAAAGGCCGGGCCAGGGGAGGAGAAGATCGAGGCGGCTCCAGAGCCAGACGGTCTTATCGAAGATTTTCAGGACGAGCTTGTTGATGTTGCGCGAGCCGAAGATGCGGCTATAGGCCCACCAGGGGGGAGCGCCAGCCTTATTGAATTGCGACGCGGATTGGACGGCGAAACCGGCGCGTTCGAGGAGGAGCCGCGCGTCTTCCAGGCGGAAGCGGCGCTTATGGCCGAGGCTGCGGTCGAGGCTGCCGAAGATGCGCGGGCCATGAGGTGCGAGGACCATCAGGCTGCCGCCGGGTTTGAGCACGGAGCGGACAGTGAGGAGCACGGATTCGGGATCGTCGAGGTATTCGAGAACATTGAGGCAGAGGACGGTATCGAAACAGTTTTCGAGGCCGGCGAAATCTTCGGGCGATTCGGGATCGAGGCGCTGCACCACGACGTTGGGCGTGCGGAGGAAGCGGTTGTGCAGGGCGTGGAGGTGGAGCGGGTCCTTTTCGCCGACGACATAGAGCATGCGGCGGGCCATGAGGCGTCCGGCGATATTGCCGATGCCGGCGCCGATTTCAAGAACGGTATCGCCGACGTGGGGGCGGAGCTTGCGCGCGAGCCAGCTTAAATACTGGGGGGTGCCGGTAAGGTTGTTGAGGACGCCGCGGCCATAGGGAGCGGCGTAGAGATCGTCGATCAGCCAGAAGTGGAGGATCACGCCCATGGCCTTGATGCCGTCGCGCCAGCCGATCTTCTTGCCTTCTTCGTAAGTGCGGCCGTGGTAACTGATAGGGACTTCGTAAATGCGGAACTTACGCTTGGCGCTTTTCATGACGATTTCGGGCTCGAAGCCGAAACGGTCGGAGCGGATGGGAATGCTCTTGAGGAGGTCGGTGCGGAAGACCTTGTAGCAGGTTTCCATGTCGGTGAGGTTGAGGTTGCAGAACATGTTGGAAACGAGCGTGAGGGTCTTATTGATGACGGAGTGCCAGAAGAGGAGGACGCGGGTCTGCTCGCCGGCCATATAGCGGGAGCCGAAGACGGCGTCGGCGTGGCCGTCGAGGAGGGGGCGGAGGAGGCGGGGGTATTCGGAGGGGTCGTATTCGAGGTCGGCATCCTGGATGAGGGAGAAATCGCCGGAGGCCTGCTGGATGGCGAAGCGGACGGCGGCGCCCTTGCCGGAGTTGGTGGCGTGGCGGAAGAGGCGGATTTGGGGAAAGCCGGCAGCGAGGCGGGTGAGGATATCCCAGGTGCCGTCGGTGGAGCAATCGTCGACGATGACGAGCTCCCGGTCCATGTTTTCGGGCAAGGAGGCGGTGAGGACGAGGGAGACGCAGCGCTCGACGACGGTGCGCTCGTTATAGACCGGCATCAGGATCGAGAGCTTCATCAATGTACGAGTTTAGCAGCGCCGCAGGAGCGCGCGGATGGGCGCGGCGAGCCACTCCGCCAGGAAGCGGAACGGCCGGGCGCGGTTCAGCTTGAGGCCGAGAGGGAGGCTGGCCAGGTATTTTGCAAGGGAGGGCTGGATGGGCTGGAAGAACTGGTCGCGGCCGTCGGCGCGCCAGGCGGCATAGCCGAAAACCCAGGGAAAGGGCACGTAACCGTAATGGCGCTGGAGGAGGTGCATGGAAGCGTGGAAAACGTCCTCGCGTTCGTGAATGGTTTTGGCGTGCCCGTGCATGCGCGAGTTTGCCAGGTATTGGGGGATGGACGCGAAATGGAAGCCATGCCTGGCCATGCGGATCCACAGGTCGTAATCGAAGGATTGATTTGCATCGGGATCGAGGCCACAGCGGCGGTAGGACGAGGCGCGGATGAAGGACGCGGGCTGGCAGATGAAGCATTCGCGCGCCAAAGCGCGGGGGTCGAAGGGGAGCGTGGGATAGCGGCCGATAACGGCACCACGCTGGTCGACCCAGTTGCCTTCGCCGTAGACCACGTCGGCATCGGGATGGGCCAGGAGATAATCGACGCCGGTGCGGACAGCGCCGGGGAGGTAGGCATCGTCGGCATTCAGCCACGCGAAGATTTCGCCGGAGGCCTGCTGGAAACCGCGGTGGATGGCATCGGAGGGGCCTTTGTCTTTGCCGGTGAGCAAGCGGAGGCGGCCAGCGTAGCGGTTGAGGATGCCCGGCGTGCCGTCGGTGGAACCGCCGTCGACGACGATGTACTCGATGCGGGGGTAGTCCTGAGAAAGGACGCTCTCGATGGTCTGCTCCAGGTACGCTGCCATGTTGAGGGAGGGCGTGACGATACTGACCAGGGGAAGATCTGCGTTGGACACCGGCATGGCGATTATAGCTCCTATCATTCGCGGGACTACGGCGGAGGGGCCCTGTGATATGCTGGCACTCTTCCATGAGCAGGGGTCTGTTACTGAGTAACAACGCAAACTGGCCGCTTGCGGCCAGTGCGTTGTTACTGGGTCCGCAAGGGGCAAGCTGCGGCGTGCGTGCCTGGCAGGATTCGATCATGCTGGAGACCTATGCGGAGGGCCCGCCGGAGATTACGCCGGTATTGGAGGCGTTCAGCCGCGATACATGGTGGTACCCGTACGCCAGCCGGACCAACCTGCTGAGCCAGCGCGCCCCTGTTTCCTGGCGCCGGCTCAACCTGGAAAACGAATATCTGGCGTGCAGTTTTCTGCCGGACTTGGGAGGGCGGCTGTATTCGTGCACGGACAAACTGAACAACCGGCCCATGTTTTACACGAACCCATCGATAAAAAAAGCGCCGATCGCGATTCGGGGCGCCCGGGTGGCAGCGGGGATCGAGCCGAATTTTCCGGTAGCGCACAGCCGGGACACGGTTTCGCCGGTGAATTCCGGGATCGAGCAGGGGAAAGATTACGGTGCGGTGTGGCTGGAGAACCGGGACCGCGTTACGGGCATGCGGTGGCGGGTGGAATTTGTTCTGCGGGACGGCAGCGCGGTGCTGGAGGAGCGGGTGAATCTGTCGAACCCGACAGCGGTGCGGGCGCCGTACTTTTGGTGGAATAATGCGGAAATTCCGCTGGAGCCAGCGACGCGGTTCGTGGTTCCCACGCACCTGATGGCGACGCACGGGATAACCGAGATCGACACGTGGCCGGCGAGCCGGGCGCACGGAGACCAGAGCATCGTGGCGAAGCTCAAGAGCGGCACGGCACTGTTCGCGCACGGATCTCACGAGCCGTTCATGGCGGTTTACGACGCGGGGGCGCGGACGGCCACGGTACATTTTGCCGATGCGGCGCAGGTGCCAGGCAAGAAAATATGGGCGTGGGGAACGGAGGCGGACAGCCAGATCCGGCAGATGTTGAGCGACGACAACGGGCAGTATGTGGAAATGCAGGCCGGGTTATTCGAGAACCAGGAGACGTACGAGTTTTTGGGACCGCAGGAGCGGCGGAGCTTCACCGAATACTGGATGGCGGCGCGCGAGTTGGGCGGAGTTTCGCGGGTGACGCGGGACGCGATTTTGAACCTGGAGCGGAAACGCGTGGACGGGGCTCCCGTGCTGGTGGTGGAGCTGGATGTGACGCATGCGATCCATGGGGCGCGGGTGCGGATCTGGGATGGTACGACGGCGGTATTGGACGAGACGGCCGATCTGGAGCCGCGGAGCACGTTTTCGCGGCAGGTGAAGAGTCCGGCGGCCGGGGCAGCCTACCGATTCGAATTGGCGGATCAAGGCGGGCAGGTCCTGCTGGCGCACACGGAAGGCGGCTACGACGCGATGAAGCCCTCGGAAGTGAGGCTCGGAAAGCAGGAGCAAAAGGACTGGGGGGACGTTTCGAGCGAGGCGGATTACCTGGCGCGCGGGAATTTCAACGAGCTGAACAGCCACTTCCTGTTTGCGCGAGGCGATTATCGCGACGGCATGGAGAAATTCCCGGCGAGCGCGGGGTTGAAAAAAGCCGCTGGGCGGCTGGCGGCGATGCAGGACAGATTTGCGGAGGGCGAGCACCTGCTGACGGAGGCGGCGGCGGGGTTGCCGGAGGACGCGGAGGCGCGGTATTACCTGGGAGTCGCCGAGGCCGGTTTGGGGAAAGAAGCGGAGGCGCGAAAGAATTGGGCGCGGGTGGAGGGAGACCATGAATTCGGGCCGGCGGCGCTGGTGGAAGAGGCGGAATCGGAGGCGCGCAACGGGCAGTTGGGGGAGGCCCTGGCGCCGATCCGGAAGGCACTGGAGAAACGCGGAGGGTTGGTGCGCGCGGGCGGGATAGAGGTGGCGCTGCTGCGGAGGCTGGGGAAGGCGGACGAGGCGCGCGCGCGGGCGGCGGCATGGCGGGCGGTCGATCCCGTGGATCCGTTCCTGCAAGTGGAAGAAAACCGGCTGGGTGGGAAGGATGAGACAGTATGGGCGTGGCTGGGGGCGGATGCCGAGCGCGTGCTGGACGTGGCGGATGAATATCTCGATCTGGGAATGTATCGGGAAGCGATCGAGCTTCTGGAGCGGAGTTACCCGAAGCCGGCGGAGAACCAGGCCGATGCGGGCGCGGAACGGCCGGAGGAGAATCCACTGGTGGCATACTATCGCGGCTACTGCCGGCGCAAGCTGGGGGAGAGCGCGGCGGAGGATTTCCGGAAGGCGTCATCGATGCGGCTGGAGTACGTTTTCCCGAACCGGGCGAGCTCGTTTGCGGTGCTGAGGGCAGCGCTGGAAGCGAACCCGGGCGATGCTTCGGCGCACTGGCTGCTGGGGCTGCTCGACATAAATGCGGGGATGGCGGACGAGGCGATCGGGGAATGGCAGAAGGCCTGGGCGGCCCGGAAGGATATTCCGGCGCTCACAGCGGTGCTGGGCGAAGCGCTGCTGAAGATCAAGAAAGACGACAGCGCCGCGGTGGTGGTGCTCAAGGGCGGGCTGGACGCGGAACCGGATAACCCGGGATTGCTGAACGCCCTGGACGCGGCGATTGCCCGCGCGGGGACGGGCGCGCTGACGCGGAGCGAGATAGCGCAAATCGCGCTGCTGTGGGTGGCCGCGGGGGACGTGGGGAAGGGCCAGGGGTTGTTCAACGGGAAGAACTTTCCGGAAGAAAAGCAGCCGAACGACGTGCGGCAGGCTTACATCGAGGTGCAGATGCAAGGGCTGCGCTCGCTGGCGGTGGCGCATCGCTGCGACGCGGTGATCAAGGGTTTGGATGCGATCGGCGATGTGGAAGATAAGAACCTGGCTTTCACGCTGCACAGCTTCGACGGGCTGATGAAGGGGCCGCGGTTCCAGTACTATCTGGGCGACCTGGAATATGCCTGCGGGGACGATAAAGCGGCGCATAAACGCTGGAGCAAGGTAGCGAAAGCCGAGGCTGATCCGGAGACGGCGGATTTCGCGTTTCCGGCGCTGGCGGCGGGGCGATTGGAGCAACCGGCGCGGCAGATGCTGGAGACGGACGCGGCGGCGGTGGCGCGGTTGCTGGCGGCGTCGCCGGCGGAATCCAGGGGAATTTTGCTATACACCCAGGGGCTGCTGCTCTACACCCTGGGTCAGCAGGATAAAGCCAGGGCGGCGTTTCAGGAAGGTGCGAAGGCGCCGAATGCCAACATGTCGCGGTATTTGAGCTTGCTGGCGCTATGGGAGGCGAGGCGGAGCGAGCCCGCGGCGGGGAAATAAATCTGCCCCTCTAGTACTAGACGGTTCAGGCCAAGCCTGGCTGCCGAAACCCCTTTTCACCCCAACAAATCCGGTGTGAACTGTTGGTAAACTAACTTTCCAAGCTCCTTTCGGGGCGAAAATCTCGCAGGCGGTTCGGGGGTAGCGGCACATGAATCTATCGATCATCGGATTGGGAAAATTGGGCGCGCCCATGGCGGCCGTGATGGCGCACAAGGGGCATAAGGTGGTCGGCGTGGACGTGAACCCCGCCTATGTGACCGCCGTGCAGCAGGGGCAGGCGCCGGTAGACGAGCCTGGCCTCGCGGAAATGATGCGCGCCAACCGCAAGCGGCTTTCCGCAACCATGGATTACGATCAGGCCATCCTGGCGAGCGATGCCACTTTCATCATCGTGCCCACTCCCTCGGATCCGGATGGCACCTTCTCGCTGCGCTACGTTCTGGCGGCCGCCGGGAAGATCGGCGCCGCCCTTCGCAAGAAAGACGGATGGCATCTGGTGGTCCTTTCGAGCACCGTCATGCCGGGATCCGTGGAGCAGAGCGTGCTGCCGGCTCTCGAGGTGTACTCCGGGAAAAAGTGCGGCGAGGAGTTCGGGCTGTGCTATAACCCCGAATTCATCGCCCTCGGCAGCGTCATCCACGACATGTTGAATCCCGACATGGTCCTGATCGGCGAATCCGACCGGCGCTCGGGCGAGATTCTGGCGAAGCTCTATGCCGGCGTCTGCGAGAGCAAGCCGCGCATCCAGCGGATGAATTTCGTTAACGCCGAGCTGACCAAGCTCTCCGTGAACACCTACGTCACCACAAAGATTTCCTACGCGAATATGCTGGCGCAGGTTTGCGAGACCCTCCCCGGCGCGGATGTGGATGCGGTCACAGCGGCGCTGGGCTGCGACAGCCGCATCGGCCCGAAATATCTCAAAGGCGCGCTGGGCTACGGCGGCCCGTGTTTCCCGCGCGATTCTGTTGCGTTCTCCGCGCTGGCCAGAATGAATGGTGTGCCGGCGTTGCTGGCGGAAGCCACCGATGCCCTGAATCGCCGGCAGGTGCCGCGGCTTGTCGAAATGATCTTTGCGCACCTGCCGGAAGGGGGCACCGCCGGGGTGTTGGGTCTTTCCTACAAGCCCGGTACGCCGGTGATCGAGGAATCGCAGGGCCTGGATTTGGCCAAGGCGCTGCTGGCGAAGGGAGTCTCCGTCGTGGTGTACGATCCCGCGGCCATGGAGAATGCCAGGGACCGCCTGAAAGGTCATGTGACCTTTGCCCCAAGCGCCGCCGCCAGCGCCACCGGCGCGGACGTCCTGGCGATCACCACGCCCTGGGCGGAATTTCGCGGCCTGAAGCCGTCCGATTTGAAACCGGGATCGGCCGTGCTGGATTGCTGGCGGCTTTTTGCGGACCACTCCCTGGGTTGCGGGGTGCGGCTGCTGCATCTCGGTATCGGTGGAGCGGTTCGGGAAACAGACCCAACCGAAGCCGTATCGGCGGTCGAGGGAGATTAGGGTGAGCGCCGCGGCGCGGGGTGCCCTCTGGGCCCGGCCCGGATATTTGTCTCTCGCCAGCTTCGGCGCCGCGCTGGTGTTTCTGCTGCTCGAGCCCTACTCGAATTTCGGCCCCACGGGCTATCTCGATCCCTGGTTCTACACCGGGTATTTCACGCACTTCTCCTACTTACTCCGGCACGACGGCGTAACTTACTACGTCTCACGCCTCCCCTGGATTCTCCCCGGCTGGCTCGTCTTTCGCCTTGCTCCACCCGCCGCGGCAACAGTCCTGCTGAACGCGCTGATCGTGGCCGCGGCCGTGACGGCGCTGTTCCTGATCGTGCAGCGGCGCTATGACACCTGGGCGGCCGCGCTGGCGTGTGTCGCGCTCGCGACGAATCCTTATTTCGTCTCCGCGGTTTCCTGGGACTACCCGGATGGCCCTGCGATCGCATACGCCCTCTGCGCCCTTGCCTGCTTTTTGCGCCCTTCTTCCGGACGCATTCCGAACGCGGTTTGGGGCGGGGTGTTTCTGGCGCTCTCCGGCTATACGAACCTCGCGGGGCTGCCGGTGCTGCTCGGCATTGCGGCGATTCCCATTTGGCGCTACAAGGACGCCGTGCGGGAACTTACACGGCAAGCCGCGCTGGCGATTGCCGGCGGCGCGGGCGCAACGGCCGTTTTGGCGATCGTCAGCAAGCTCTCTCTCGGTACGTATCTATTTTTCATGCCGCAGATAAGTCAGATCATTTATACGCGTACGCATCCTCACTACCTCAGCGATATGTGGGGCACCGGGAACGCCTGGATTCCCGGCGCGTATCGCCTGGGCGCACCGCTGTTTCTGCTGGCCGTGGGAGCGGTGGCCGTTGTCCGCGGCCGCAAGGAAAGCGCGCTCATCGAAAGCTACGTCTGCCTGGCGGTTTCATCCGTTCTTTTTATTTTCTTCGAATTCGGCCTGCACAACACCGGGTTGAGAGTTGCATATCAGAGCAGCTATATCGTCGCTCCGATGTTCGCCTTTGCCGGGTTGCTTTTGGGCGAATACGCCCCGCGCTCGCCAGCGGGGCGCGTCGCGTTGTTGCTCTTGGGCCTGGCTTTGCCGTTCGTCTGGTTGCAATGGCCGTTGACTCCGAAGCCGGAAATGTTCTGGCCGGCGATGGCGCTGCTGGCTTTATGCGCCGCGGCTCTTTGGAAGCGCCCTGCTGCCTGTGGCCTCATCTTCATCGCGCTCTTCTGCGGGCCGGCATTCGACCCCAGCCTGAGCTACATCTGGAAACACCTGAACGCTTGCGCGTTCCAAACCATGATGCAGATGGAATCCGCAATCGACGCCCGGCTCGCGCCCGCGCGCTCTGTGCGCTTCTGGTTCGAGCCTCACCGGCCGGCCTCGAACCTGTTCGACTCCGTCAGCTCGCTGTACCTCTGGCCGCATGTCGATGCCGACCTTGGAGTGCTGGCGGAGTCCGCCACCACGCTGGTGCATCTCAGCCTGAATCCGGACAGAAGCGCCGAGCACGACAAACTCCTCGCCGCCCGCGGCCTTCGTGTAGAAAATGAGCGCCGCTCGACCGTGTCTTCCAGCCTCGGCACAGTCTACGTCGTTTTGCAGGACGTGGCGGCTACGCCCGCCGCACCAGATCGAACCAGATGAAGTCGTTACCGTGGAAGTTGAAGCTCAGCACGGCGTCGAATTCCGCCGGACGCAGACGCTCGCGCAGGCGCGCCAGGTCGTACCATTCGGCCCAGGGAGTGGCCGCGCCGTCGGTGTGCTTGCCCCACCGGTCGAATGCGAGCCGGCCTTCCCGCTCCCAGCGCTCGCGCGGATAGGCCAATTCAATCCAGCGCCCGCGGGCGCGAAGATGCTCCAGGAGCTTCCGGGCTTCGCCGCGAACGAACTCGAAGGGGGCGTGGATCATGGATCCCTGACACCAGATGACATCGAAATCCATGGGCAGGCGGTCGATCGAGCGCAAATCTTCCAGGTAGACGAAATCGGCGTTTTCGATGTGAAGGATCCGGCAAAGTCTCCGGAGCACATCCAGATTGGTGGGTGCGATGTCCAGAAACGTCATGCGAGCGCCGGCACGCGCGAAGGAGATGCCATCCAATCCGAAGCCCGAGCCGACGTCCAACACCTTTCTGCCGCGCAGCACGTCCGCATATAGTTCGTGATACCAGCCGCGGGCGGCGTAGCCCGAGCCGGTGGTCGATTCGCGGTGGCTTTCGTCCCACAGCGCCGCCAGTTTTTCATCGTCGAGCTTCAGGAGGTCCGCGGTTTTGCGCCTTCCGGTGAGTCCGGCGGGGACTTCGCACCATTTTTCGCGCAAGACCGCGAATAGAGCCGCGCCGGAGCTGTCGGCGGAGGTCAGCGCCGAAATGTCGGGCGTGGCAGCCGGGGGGAGGTTCTCGGCTTCGAGCCCGAAAATCGCGCAGCGCGAGGGCACGCCGCCCTGGGCATTGTTGCGAATCACGACCCAGCCGGAGTCCGGTGCGCCATCGACCACAATTTCAACCGTCGTGTCGCCATCCACGGGCGAGCGCTCTTCGTCATTCCCCAGAATCTCGGTCAAATCGTCCTTGACAAACGCAACGCCGATGCGGCCTTCGTCGACCCGCGCCTTCACCCGCACCAGGATGCGGCCGGCGCTTCCTTTTTTCGCGCCGCGGTACCGAAATGCCGCGGCGTACGACCATTGCGCCGCATCGGTGGTGATCTCCAGCGGCCCCGCTCCGGAGATCGCGGCGCCGTTGTGCGCCGTGTAATTTCTAAGATCGAGAGCCGCTCCAGCGCTTGCCACCGGCGCTTTCTTAGTGAAGGGTAATTTCATTGCAGTGGGAACAGCGGCATTATAGCAACCGGTTAAAATTATGGTGCGATGCCGGAGACTCCCTATCTATCTATTGTCGTCACGACACGCAATGACGATCATGGCGGAAGCCTGCTCCGGCGGACCCAGACCTTCCTCAACGCCTTGGTCGGGCAGATTCAGCGGCACGCGGTGTCCTGCGAGCTGATCGTCGTGGAATGGAACCCGCCGCAGGACCGGCCGCGGCTGCGCGAGGCGCTCCGCTGGCCTGCCGGTATGCCGCCGGACCGGGTGCGCATCATCGAGGTGCCGTGCGCGATCCACTCGCGTTACCGGAACGCGGAAGAGTTGCCGCTCTATCAGATGATTGCCAAGAATGCCGGGGTGCGCAGGGCGCGCGGGGAGTTCATCCTGGCCACCAATATCGATATTCTTTTCTCGGACGAGCTGATGGCCTTCCTCGCCGCCCGGCAGCTTGAACCCGATTGCCTCTACCGCATCGACCGCCATGACGTAATGACGGACGTTCCCATGGATGCGCCCGTGGAAGAGCAACTGGCATATTGCAAGACGCATTTGGTTCGGATCAATTCCCGTGCCGGATCGTTTCCAGTTACCTCCGAAGGTCTTCCGGCCCGGGCACCGGCGGATATAGCGGATTCCGGCGCAGACATCGCCTTCGGCGAGGGATGGTTCCCGCCGGAATTCGATGGCGCCCGGCCCTTCCGCTGGGTGGCCAACGATGCGGAGATGGCGATCTCGGTTCCGACAGGGGGACTGCGGACGTTGCTTTTCGAAATCGCCCCCGGTCCGAGCATGGATTCCAGGACATTCGGCCTGGAGTTTGTGGACGCCGGGGGGCGGATGCTTGCGCAGGCCCAGATTGAGGGCCGGTCGAAGGTTGCGCTTCAA
Organism: Acidobacteriota bacterium; assembly: GCA_021787555.1. Taxonomy (GTDB): domain Bacteria; phylum Acidobacteriota; class Terriglobia; order Bryobacterales; family Bryobacteraceae; genus JAJYLS01. The sequence continues at coordinate 36,655 of JAJYLS010000001.1, forward strand.
CTGCCGCCCGGCGGCGACCGGTTCCGGTTCCGTCTGCACACGCCGCAGGGCGGCCGGCCGCTGCGGCGCGATCCGCGCATTTTGAATTTCCGCGTGCTGCGCTGCGAATGGCAGCAGGCCGCTGCTATGCACCTGCCGGCCGGCCCAACCGCCGCGGAGCAGGAGTACTTATCCGGGTTTCGAAGCGATTCCCATCCAATAGGAAGGTTCCACCGGGTTTCCGGATTCGCCGGCAAGATCGCCGGCATTCTGCGCAGAGCCGCGGAGGACGGGCCGGTGGTCACCGTTTGGGTGCCGGTCCCCCGCGCCGCCCGGAGCTTCCTGCGGTTCTGTTTTCGGCTGCCCCCGGAAAACAACCGCGCCGGGGATTTGGCCGAGGGGGTACAGGGAGCCCCTGCCGCACCTCCCGGATCCGCGGATCTTGGACCGGTCTATCTCCACACCAACGGCTGTGGCGATTTCACCCTGATGCACCGAAGCCAATGGTTCGCCCTGCGCGGTTATGCCGAGTGGGACCTTTACTCGTTCCACATCGATTCCGTGCTTTGCTACGCCGCGTACCATGGCGGCCTGCGGGAGGTGGTGCTGCCGGAGCCCATGCGGATCTATCACATCGAGCACGGCCGCGGTTCGGGCTGGTCTCCGGAAGGGGAGCGGCAGTTGTTCGAGAGACTCCGCCGCAAGGGCGTCGCGTGGCTCGACTACGACGAAGTGATCACCTGGGCCGTGCAGATGCGGCGGCTCGGCTGCCCCATGATTTTCAACCTGGAAAACTGGGGGCTGGGCGAATTCGACCTGCCGGAGAGCGGCGCGCCCGCGAGCGCCTTGTGATGGAGCCGCCCTATCTCTCGGTCGTGGCGACAGCCCGCAATGACGAGCACGGCGGCAATCTCCTGCGGCGGCTACAGACGTTCGTCAACGCCCTCGCCGGCCAGGCTCGACACCACGCAGTACCGGTTGAGCTCGTGCTCGTCGAGTGGAATCCGCCGCCTGAGCGGCCGACGCTGCGGGAAGCCATCCGGTGGCCGGAGCCGGGTCCGTGCCGCATCCGCGTGGTGACGGTCCCCGCGGAGATCCACCGGCGCTATCCGCACCACGAAAACCTCCCGCTGTTTCAGATGATCGGCAAGAACGCGGGCATCCGCCGAGCCGAGGGCGAGTTCATCCTGGCCACCAACATCGATGTTCTCTTCTCCTGCGAATTCTTCGAGCTGCTGGCCGCGCGCCGCCTGGAGTCCGGCCGTCTCTACCGTATGGATCGCCACGACGTGGATGCCGGTGTTCCGCCCGCCGCGCCCGTCGTCGAACAGCTCCAATACTGCCGCACCCACGCCATCCGGATTCACGCCCGCGAAGGCAGCTTCGCGTTGACTGCGGATGACCACCGCGGCCTCGCGGTGCGCGATATCGCGCGCGCCGCGGAGGGAGTCTTCTTCGAAACCGGCTGGTATCCGCCCGAGCAGCATTTCGGCCGCCTCTTCCGTTGGGCCGCGCCTCAATCGGAGATTGCCGTGCGCCCGGCTGCCTCGCCGCGGGTGCTCTTGCTCGAGGTGGAGCCGGCGGCGGCCGCGGTGGCCCTCCGCGCCGGTGCCACGGAAGTCCGCATCGCCGGCCGCGCGCTTCTCAGGCTGCTTGTGCCGGCGGGCCGATGCGGCATTCGTTTGGAGGCCTCCCCACCGGCGCGTGTCGCCCTGGATCCCCGCACTCTCTGCTTTCGCGCCTTCCGCTGCCGCTGGGCCGCTGCTCCGGCAGGATCCGAATGCGCCGCCATTGAGGCGGCCAGGGCCGCTCCCCGGCCGTTCGCCCGTGCCGGCGAGATCGTTTTGCGCGGCGCGGAGTTCGCCCGCGATGTCGCTTTCGGCCGCGCCCGCTTCCGCATGGGCCGGCCGCCGCGGATGTCCTCCGGCGGCAAGCCCGGTCCCGCGGCCCTGCCTCCCGACCTTCACCTGAACGCTTCCGGCGATTTCACTCTCCTCGATCGGGCCCGCTGGTTCGCGCTCCGCGGTTATCCCGAATTCGCCATGTACTCCATGAATCTCGATTCGCTCTTGTGCTACATGGCCCATTACGCCGGCGCGGTCGAGTGTGTCTTGCGCGACCCCATACGCGCTTACCACATCGAGCACGGTGCCGGCTCCGGCTGGACCCCCGAGGGAGAAAGGCTCCTTTTCAGCCGCCTCTCGGCCGCCGGAATCCCCTGGATGGAATTCGACGAAGTCTTCCGCCGGGCCTGCGAAATGGAGCGCCTGCAAACGGTTCCGGCGTCTAACGGCGACGATTGGGGCCTGGCGGGGGAGCATTTGCCGGAAACCGTGCTCGCCGCCCGCGCATGACACCGGGCCGCGGAGCAATTGAGGGGGATCGCCAGGGACCTTCCGGCGTAATGCGGGTATAATGTGAAACTGAATGTCATAACGCACCGGTCGCTCTTGGATGATCCGCCTATTTCGAGTCTTCATCCCCGCGGGCACCGTCACCCTGTTGATCTCGGAGATTCTCCTGGTGACGGCGTCATTCGTGATTGCCTGTTATCTGGTTTTTCAGGCCGATCCCACCGACTATCTCCTCTATGACGGGGGGCTGGTGCGTATTTTCATGGTCCTGCTGTGCATCCTGATCGGGCTGCACTTCCACGACCTGTATTCGCAGATCTACGTCAAATCGCGTCTTGTTCTGTTTCAGCAGCTTTCGCTGGTGATCGGGATCGCCTTCCTCCTCCAGGGTCTCATCAGCTATGTGGACCGCAACCTGCGGATGCCCGTCCGGATCATGGTCGTTGGCAGTTTCCTATCGATGGCCCTGATTTTTATCTGGCGAACGATTTTCAGCGCGTATGCGCAGCAGGTAGTCGGGAACGACCGCTTGCTGCTGGTCGGAAGCAGCCCCGTGCTGGAGGATATCGCCCGCTACGTCGACGAGCATCCGGAGGCCGGGCTGGCGGTGGCAGGCTACGTGGACGATTCCCAGGAGGCAGGCACCGACCTTCCCGGCGGCAAGTTGCTCGGGCCGTTGGGCTCGCTGCGTGAAATCGTCCAGGCCACCAAGCCCAACCGTATTGTGGTGGGTATGTTCGAGCGGCGCAATCGCGTTCCCGTGGCCGAGTTGCTCGACTTGCGCTTCGCCGGGCACGTCATCGAGGAAGCCGGCAGCGCCTACGAACGGATTTGCGGCCGGGTTTGCATCAAGGAGTTACGGCCCTCGCAGTTCATCTATTCGGGCGAGCTGGGGCCCGGCCGTCAGACCCTGTTCTACCAAGCCTTTGTCCATACGGCCCTGGCGGGTTTCGGCGTTATCGTGGCGTCGCCGCTCATGCTGCTCACGGCATTTGCGGTCCGGCTCTCCTCTGCCGGTCCCGTGCTCTACCGCCAGGTGCGCGTGGGCATGGACGGCGTTCCCTTCACGCTCTACAAGTTCCGCTCCATGCGCGCCGATGCCGAGGCCGGCACCGGCGCGGTGTGGGCCACCAAGGACGATCCCCGCGTCACGGGCGTCGGCCGCGTGATCCGCAAGCTCCGTTTTGACGAACTGCCCCAGCTTTTCAATGTTTTGAAGGGCGAGATGGCGTTGGTGGGCCCGCGCCCCGAGCGCCCCGAGTTCGTGAAGGCGCTCTCGGAACAAATCCCCTATTACCGCCAGCGCCACTGTGTCCGGCCCGGCGTCACCGGCTGGGCCCAGATCTGCTACAAGTACGGCGACACGCTCGAAGATACCATCACCAAGCTCGAATACGATCTCTACTACATCAAGAACATGTCCATGAGCCTGGACGGCTACATCATCTTCCACACCGTGAAAGCCATGTTGCTCTCTCGCGGCGCGCAATAGGTCACACCGCGTTCAGGAATCCGCCGATCGCCTCCACAATCCGCTCGCTTGCGTGCCCGTCGCCGTAGGGATTGTGCACACGAGCCATGCGCCGGTATGCGGCTTCGTCTTCCAGTAGACGCGCGGCTTCGGCGACGATGCGCCGGGGGTCGGTCCCCACCAGCTTGACCGTCCCCGCTTCCACCGCTTCCGGGCGCTCGGTGGTTTCCCGCATCACCAGCACCGGCTTGCCGAGCGACGGTCCTTCTTCCTGAATCCCGCCCGAGTCGGTGATCAACAGGTGCGCGCGGCGCATCAAGCCCACAAACGAGACGTACTCCAGCGGTTCGATCAGCACGATGTTCGGCCGTCCGTCCAGGCGCTTCGTCACCGGGTCGAGCACGTTCGGGTTGCGGTGCACCGGATAGACCACCTGTACATCCGGGCGCTGGGCCAGTGCTGCAAGGGCATCGCAGATCCGTTCAATCCCTTCGCCGAAGCTCTCGCGGCGGTGCGCTGTCACGGCGATGAGTTTCTTGGAGTCATCCAGCCAGGGCCATTCCGGCCCGCGCAGTCTTCCCTGCCCCAGCGCGCAGGCCACGAACAGGACGGCGTCGATGCCGGAATTCCCCGTGACGATGATGCGCTCCGGCGCGACGCCCTCGGCCAGCAGATTGGCGCGTGCCCATTCCGTGGGAGCGAAATGCAGCGCCGCGAGACGGCCCGTGACCAGCCGGTTCAATTCCTCGGGGAAAGGCCGGGCTAAATCGCCGGTCCGCAGTCCGGCCTCGACATGCGCCACCGGCACCCGGCGGTAAAAGGCCGCGAGCGCTCCCGCCATGGTGGTGGTGGTGTCGCCCTGGACCACCGCCATATCGAAGTGTTTGCCGGCGAAAATCGGGTCCAGCGCCCCGAGCACCCGGGCGGTAATCTGCGCCAGCGTCTGATTCGGCGTCATCAGGTCCAGGTCGTAATCCGGCACGACGCCGAAGCACTCGAGGACTTGGTCCAACATGGTGCGATGCTGGGCCGTCACGCACACACACACCTCGATCCCGGGCGCCTTGCGCATCTCCCGGATCACCGGGCAGAGCTTGATGGCTTCCGGCCGCGTGCCGAAGATGAACAGTACCCGCTTCATCGGTATTTGCCTGTTATCCCGTTCCACCGGACCCGGAGCGGATCCAGAAAGGCCGAAATACCGTGCAGCAGCCCTACCTTGGTGCCTGCCACATTGTTCCACCGCACCGGCACTTCAATGGCCCGGTAGCCCAATTGCCGGGCGATAAATAGGACCTCTACGTCGAATCCGAACCGCTCCAGCGTCTGGCGCGAGAAAATCTCACGTGCCGCGCTCGTCTTGAACAGCTTGAACCCGCACTGCGTGTCGCGAAACGGAAGACCCGTGGAAGTCCTGACCACCAGGTTAAAGAGCCGTCCTACGGCTTCCCGAAAAAACGGCTGATGGACGCCGATCAGCGACCGGTCTAGCGCCCTCGATCCGATGGCCACTTGCGCTCCGGCGCGCTCCGCCGCTTGCCACAGCTTGTCGAGGTCCTCGATCGGCGCGGACAGGTCGGCATCGGTAAACAGCGCCCAGTCGCCCGAGGCCTCCTGCATTCCGTGGCGCACGCTGTACCCTTTACCGCGGTTGCCGGGGTTCCGCAGCACGCGTACGCGCCCGTCCGCCGATTGCGCGGCTTCGACCGTGTGGTCGCTTGAGCCGTCGTCAACCACCACGACCTCGGCAAAATCCCAGGGCGTCCTCGCCAGGTATGCCAGCACCGTTCTCAACGTCTGCGGCAAACGCTGCTCTTCGTTATAGGCCGGGATGATGATCGAGATAGATCGCTGCAAGGAAAGACCATAATAGCCGATTTCAAGCGGGGGCCAGGAGATGGCACGGATTCCTTAAATACCCACTTTAACCATGTAACTCTATATTGCAGATACTAATACACGGTACATGCCAAAGTTTCACACTTTATGCTTGCAGAAAGCATTTGATCGTCTTAACATAGAACAAATGCGGAATGGTGAACGTTCTCAGATGTATCTAACGACCGCTCGTGTAGCCCGCATTCTGGGAATCAATAAGCGAACCTTGCATAACTGGATTAAAGCAGGAAAAATTCCGGGCCCCAACGCCAATCCGGACAATGGATATCTCCAATGGACCATGGCGGATGTTGAGGTCGTCCGCAACGTGCTGATGGAGGAACCGAAGTGATTCGACTGGTGATTGCCAACCAGAAGGGCGGCGTCGCAAAGACTACGACCACCCTAAGCCTGGCGCGCGAATTTGCGGAGCGCGGCCTCAAGGTGCTGCTGATCGATATCGACCCCCAGGGCTCCATTGGCGCGAGCCTCGGCCTCAAGGCTGCAAACTATTTGTATAGCTTCGTGATCTCGAATTACCGCTTCAAGGACTGCCTGGTGGAGGCGCATCCCGGGATCGATGTGCTGTGCAGCAACCGCGAGACCACGGATATCGAGGGCATTCTGACGCCGCGGACCGGGCGGGAGCTGATTTTCCAGGTCCTGCTGACGCCTGTCGAGAAGGACTACGACGCCGTGATCATCGACTGCCCGCCGGCCATTTCCCTGCTCCAGAGCTGCGCGGTGATGTATTCGCAGCAGATCCTGATCCCCCTGACGATGGATCCGCTGAGCCTGCAAGGCGCCTACGCCGCGATCCAGACCTCCGCCACGCTGAACCGGCTTTTCAAAGCGAATATCCAACCGGTGGCGGTGCTGCCGGTGCAGGTGGACCGGCGGTTGCAGATGACCGACGTGATTCTCGACAGCCTGCAGTCGCTTTCACGCGAGTACAACATTCCCCTGCTCCCGGCCGTGCGCACCGATTCCACGGTACCCAAGGCGACGCGGGCGCGCCGGTTTCTTCTGGATTTCGACCCCAAATGCAAAGCTGTGGAAGACTACCGCCTGGTTGCCGAGCAGTTGCTCGAGCACCTCAAAGGACAGTTGAATGAGCGGCAGTTCGCGCTCCCGGCAGAAGCGTAAGCTGGAGCCCATCAGCCTCGAAGAACTAGCCGGCACGACCGGGATGTCGGGGTTCTGCACTTTTTTGACGCGGGACGCGTCGGTGCCGGTTCCTGCGCTGGACCGGCAGGCGGCGGACTCGATCGGCAGCCCGGCCGCCGCGGGGAGTGTGGCCGCACCGCTTGAAGCGAGTGCACTTGAGTCAGAAGTTGTTGCGTCAACTGCACCTCTTTCAACTGCACCCATTTCAGATGCATCATATTTAAATGCAGTTGAAACAGATGCATCTAAAAGAGGTGCACCTGTCTTGACTGCATCTGTTTCAGGAGCACCGAGGCTGGCTGTTTCAACTCCTCCGTTGGCGGACCCGCCGACTATCGAATCGAGTGCACCTGATTCAGGCGCATCCGATAGCGATGCTGTTGAAACAGGTGCACCTGAACCGAGTGCTTTCGAATTCCGGCGCGAACGCCGCCTCCGCATCCGCGAAGCCGTCACCGTCCAGGACGGCCATTCGCTCGCCGAACAGGCAGTCTACGACGCCATGTACCGGGCAGGGAAGCTCTACCAGGGAGATTCCCGGATCCTCACTATCGGCCTCCGCACCCTGGCCGAGCTTTCCCGCATGGCTTACAGCAACTGCAAATTAAACGTCCGGTCGCTGGTTGCCAAGCTCGCCATCGACGAAAGCCCGGAGTTCAGCTATACCGAAGGCCGCACTTACGTCATCTACAGCTTTCGCGAGATCCTCCGGCGGAGGAAAGCCGCCGGCCTTACCCACGTGGTCCGCACGCGCGGCGTGGCGTTTGTCGATCCGGCTACGGGGAAGGAATTGAGTGCATGTGAATCGAGTGCACCTGATCTACCTGGAAGTGCACTTGCGACATCCATAAGAAGTGCGTCTGAACCCACTGAATCGAGTGCACTTGCGTCCGGCGCGGATATAAGGAAGAGGCACTTGATGAGCAATTCCGGACAGGCATCGTCGTCGTCCTCCGCCGTACCCGCTCTGGTGGCGGCCCTCCGCCGCCACATCCCGGACGTCGACGACGACGCGGCCGCGGAACTCTGGCAGCGCTGCATCGACAACGCTCCCGACGCGCGCATCGACGAAGTGGTCCACTTCATCGACCTCAAAGCCGGCAAGCCCGGCATCCGCATGCCCCTCGGGTTCCTCCTGACAGCGGTGCCCAAGTGTTTCGCCGGGGATGCTTTCCGCCAGTTCCGCGCCGAGCGTGCGCGGAGCACGGAAGGGAACCTCGCTCGGGACCGCCTGTTTGCTGACGAGGTCCTCAAGAACCCCGAAGCCGACGAGGAGCAGCGCCAATGGGCCCGCGAGGTCCTCGGACTTTAACCCTGCCCGATGAACCGGCTCACCGCGTCGAAATCGTTTTGCAGGGCAAATACAATAGCGCCAATCTTTTCCAGGAAATCGGGGGTGCTGGCGAAGTCGATCGTCAGGCGGCCGGGGGTCAACTCGACGCCCGCCGGCAACTTCTGGAACCGCGTGCTCACGAGCGCCAGCGCGCGCTTTTCCTGGGCCACCCCGACGTGCCGCGCCCGGGCCGCAGCCACCAGGGCATCCAGGCGTTCCTCCACCCGCGTGCGCCGGGCCATTTCCCGCGAATATTCGCCGGTCTCGCGCAGCGATTGGAGTTGCCGGACCAGATCCGCCCGGCCGCACACCAGGGTGTTCCCGGGGCCTGGGGTCGCCTCGCAGCGCCGCATGATGCGCCAGGCGACGGTTTTCGACACCCCCAGCGTCTCTTCCAACGTCCGCCGGTCCACCCACTCGGCGGAAAGCTCCTGGAAAACCTCGATCGCCTCGGTAATTCGATGAAAATACGCCGGGGTTGCTGGCATGGCGCGATGATAGCACAATCCATCATGTAGTGGAACGATCGTTTCACATCAAGAGAAAAATATTTCCGATAATGATTGTTATCGTATATACTTGTTCCGATGCATCCTGCGGCGCTGGTTTCAGCTCCCGACGCGGTCGTGCGCTTGAAACGGCTGGTCCTGGACAGCCTGCGCTCGGAGCATTCCCGCCGCGCGTACCTTCACGCCCTGGATGACTTCTTCGGATGGGTTCAGTCCGAACCACGCGGTCCTTTCGGCCGGGCCCTGGTGCAGGAATACCGGGCATATCTCGAACAACTCAATCTGGCGCCCTCCACCATCAACGTGCGGCTTTCGGCGCTGCGGAAACTGGCTTCCGAAAGCGTCGAGAACGGCTATCTGGACGGCGCTACGGCACAAGCGGTGATGTCGCTGAAGAGCGTCCGGCAGGCGGGCATCAGGGCAGGGAACTGGCTCACGCGGGAACAGGCGCAGTCGCTGCTGGCGCAGCCGGATGCCGCGACCCTCCGCGGCAAGCGTGACCGCGCCATTCTGGCGCTCCTGGTCTGCTGCGGCCTTCGGCGCACCGAAGTGGCGGGGCTGCGCGCCGGGGACATTGTCCAAAGAGAAGGCCGCTGGGTAATTGCCGACCTCGCAGGCAAAGGCGGCCGGCTGCGCACGGTGCCGGTGCCGGCGGCGGTCAAGGCCGCGGTGGATAGCTGGACCGCGGCCGCGGGAATCCGCAGCGGCCCGATCTTCCGCTCCACCCGGTCAGCGGACGCCGGTCGCGAAGCACCGCTCACCGGCAAGACGATCTGGCACGTCGTGGCGAAATATGCGGCGCAAATCGGCGTGCGCGACCTGGCGCCGCACGATTTACGCCGGACATGTGCCAAGTTGTGCCGGGCGTCGGGTGGAGAACTCGAGCAGATCCAGTTTCTGCTCGGCCACGCCTCCATCCAAACTACGGAGCGATACCTCGGCAGCCGCCAAAACCTGGTACAGGCCGTCAATGACAACTTGCTTTAGTCATGAGACCTCAGCTCGCGCGTGAAGGCGGCGCGGTCCGAACCTGCGCCGCGCCGGGGTGCATATGCTATCATCCTTTTTCCCCGATGGAACGTGTGTCCTCATACGCCGCCCCAGGCAAGTTCGCGGCCATGCCATGAAGCTGCTTTGGGTGAAAACGGATTTTCTGCACCCGGCGACCCGCGGGGGACAGATCCGGACACTGGAAATGCTGCGCCGGCTCCACGCCCGCCACACGGTCCACTACGTCGCGTTCGAAGATCCGGCCCATCCGGAAGGTCCGGCGCGGGCGCCGGAGTATTGCTCGTTCGCCTATCCGATCCGGTACCGGGTGGCGGCCAAGAATAGCTGGGCGTTTGGCGCTCAATTGCTCCGCGGGCTTTTCGATCCCGTACCGGTAGCCGTGAGCCGCTACCGGTGCGGCGCCATGCGGCGGAAAATTGCGGAGCTGACCGCCCGGGAGTATTTCGATTCCATCGTCTGCGATTTCCTTTTCCCGACGCCCAATATGCCGGACCTTGATTCCTGTGTGCTGTTCCAGCACAACGTGGAGTGGACCATCTGGCAGCGCCACACGGAGAACGCCTCCGACCCGTGGCGGCGCTGGTACTTCAGCATGCAGGCGCGCCGCATGTTTGCCTACGAGGGCGCCGTGTGCCGGAAGGTGAAGAAGCTGATTGCGGTTTCGGAAAACGACGCCGCGATCTTCCGCAAGCAGTACGGAGCCGCGGCGGTGGCGCCGGTGCCCACGGGCGTCGATCTGGATTATTTTGCGCCGCCCGCGTCGCCGGCTCCCACCGCGGACCTCGTATTTCTGGGCTCAATGGATTGGATGGCCAACGAGGACGCCATGTTGTGGTTTGCCGCCGAGGTGCTGCCGCTCATCCGGCGCGCCCGCCCGGATTGCCGCCTGGCGATCGTCGGCCGAAGGCCCACGGCGCGGATCCGCGACCTGGTGCGCGATCCGCTGATCGAGGTGACGGGGACGGTGGTGGATGTGCGGCCGTGGCTGTGGGGCGCAGCGGTGTCGATCGTGCCGCTGCGGGTGGGCGGAGGCACGCGGCTGAAAATCTACGAAGCCATGGCGGCGCGAGTGCCGGTTGTTTCCACGAGCGTGGGGGCCGAAGGCCTGGACGTTTCGCCCGGCGAAAACATCGCGATCGGGGATACGGCCGCGGACCTGGCGGACCGGTGTCTCGCGCTGCTGGATAGTCCGGCGCGGCGCGCGCAGATCTCCGATGCCGCCCATCGACTGGTCGCGACGCGGTATTCCTGGGATGCCGCGGTGCGCGTTTTCGAGGACCTCTTGCAGGCATGAAACACGTCTTGTGGGCCATCGTCCTGCCGGCGCTGGTGGCGCTTGCGGTCCTGCCGCACGGCATCAGCCGCAATCCGTACGACTACGATGAATCCGACTACATGTATGCCGCCCGCCTGGGCGCATTCGCCAATCATACCGACACGCCCACGCTGCCCCTGGCAGCGTTTCTGCGGATCGGTCTTTCGAGGGGACGCGACAGCCGCGCGCGCTCGGGTCTTTCCGAGCAGGTCCGCTCCGCCGGCGACGTGGTGCTTTACCGCCACTGGCACGGCCCGCTGTATTACTACTGGCTGATAGCGCTGTCGCGCTGGAAGGGCGATGAGCATGCCATGCGCGTGTGGATGCTGATGTTGCACGCGCTGACCTTTCTGGCGATTTACTTCGGCTGCCTGTGGGTGCTGCCCGGACAGGCGGGGCTTTGGACGGCGCGGCTGAGTTCGCTGATCTATCTATTCGACTACACGAATCTCAAAGCGGCGAGCAGCATTTCGCCGCATGCGCTCTTCGTGCTCTGCTTTGTCGCCAGCCTGCTGGCGGCGGCAAAGACCATCGAGACCGGGAAGCCGCGCTACTGGTACGGGGCGGTGGCGCTGGCCGGGATGGCTTTTTGCACGCTGGAAGTGGCGCTGGTGCTGGTGGCCGTCCTGGCGTTGGTTTGCCTGGTGGAACGGCGGAGCGTGTTCGCCGGCTGGGACGCGAAGAATTGGATCCGGTTTGCCGGCCGCTCGGCGGCGGTGTTTATCGGGGTGGTGCTGCTGACGTGGTCCGGCGCGGTGGTGCGGCTTTCGTTTCTGAAAGCGTACTTTTTCATGGCGTATCTCGCGGTCTTCCGGCGGGCCCCCTGGGGAGACATAGGATTTATCGAAAGCTGGCGCCTGCGTTTCTCCAGCGCGCCGGTGCAGTGGATCCTGGTTGCCGGCAGCGTCTTCTTATGGTTCGCACTCCGGCGCAAGGAGAAATTTCCGCGCGCCACGTACCTGTTTCTGCTATACGGCGCGCTGATGCTGCTGGCGGTGGCGCGGGTGAACAGCGACTCTCTACGCTACATGTCGCCGTATTTCCCGGCGTTCGAACTGTTCGCCGGATTCGTGCTGGCGCGACTGCTGCTACGGTTTCGCGCTCCGCTGCGCTACACCGCCCTGTGCGCCATCGCTCTTTTGCTCGCTGGATACGTATCTTTGCAATACCGTGAGCATCCGGCGCGCCCCAACACGCAGATTATCGCCATGCTCGGCTACGTGCGCGACCACGGGCTTGCGAGCAAGCGCATGCTGGTTCCGCAGCGGCGCTTGCCGGTGCTGCACTATTATTTTCCCGAGGCCCGGCTGCAAGGGTATGTGGATGAAGTCTCCGCCGCGGAAGCGGCGGCAGGGGGCCAGTTCGACGGCATTCTCGTGCTCGGACGTGAGATTTGGTACAATGCTTTGGGCAATCCTTGAGATGCTCAGCACAGTTCTTGTCGTAGTCAGTTCCTTCCTGCTGTTGTACGTTGTGTTTCTCTATCCTGCGCTTCTGATGTTGCTGGTGCGGCATCGCTCCCGCCCCATCAGGCGGCGCCTCGATCGGCGCAGCGTTTCGATCGTCATCGCCGTGCACAACGGCGCCGCATTCCTGGCTGAAAAATTACGGTCGGTCCTGGACGTGGATTATCCGTCCGAGCTGGTCGAGGTCATCGTGGTCTCGGACGGCTCGACAGACGACACGGTGTCCGTTGCGCGGCGATTCGCTCCCCTGGGAGTGCAATTGATGGAGCTTCCGCGCGGCGGCAAATGCAACGCGCTGAATGCCGGGATTGCGCGGGCGCGGGGCGACATTTTGCTGTTGACGGATGTGCGGCAGGTTCTGTGTATAGACAGCCTCAAATACATGGTGGAGTGCTTCGCCGATCCATCGGTGGCGGTGGTGAGCGGCGAACTGCTGATTCGCAAGGCAACCAGCGCCGACGAGGCGCAGGTCGGGCTGTACTGGCGTTATGAGACCTGGATTCGCAGCCAGCTTGCGAAGATCGATTCCATCTTCGGCGCCACCGGCCCGTTTTACGCCATGCGGCGCGAGTTAGCGGTTTCCATTCCCGGCGATATCCTGCTGGACGACATGTATCTGCCGCTGGCGGCGTTCTTCCGCGGCTACCGGCTGATCGTGGAACCGCGCGCGCGCGCCTACGATTACCCCACCACGCTGCGGACCGAGTTCCGGCGCAAGGTCCGGACGCTGGCCGGCAATTTCCAGATCCTGCGCGCGTATCCGGATTTGCTGGGAAGGCGGAACCGGATGTGGTGGCACTTCGTTTCCTATAAGCTGGGCCGCCTGCTGCTGCCATATTTCCTGATCGCGCTGGCCATCGGGAGCGCGGGCCTGGCGGCGCCGTGGTCGTGGGAGATGCTGGCCGGACAGGCGCTGTTCTATGGTGTGGCCCTGGCCGATTCCGTGGTTCCGGAAGGCTGGCGCATCAAGCAGATTTCCTCGCCCGTCCGGACGTTTGCCGGCCTGATGGTGGCCACGCTCTGCGCCGTGGCGGTATTCTTCGTCCCGCCGCGCACGCTGTGGAAAGAAACGCGCATTGCCCCTCAAAGCCGGGGCGCACACAGCGGAATGTGATCCCCCGCGGACTATAGCGGGCGATGAAGCGCGGCCGGATCGCCCGTGCCACCGAGCGCTTGCCGGTCGCGCTTGAGGTGCTCGCGCGCCTCCGGGTAATCCGGGAAATAGCGCAGGGCCTCCGCGAAATGATCCACGGCCGCAGCCAGGTCGCCGTGCCTTTCCAAGGCCAAGGCATAGGCTCCCTGCGCGACGAAGTAATCCGGCTCGATGCGCACGGCCGCGGCGTGATGCGGGAGGGCCTCGGCGAAGCGCCCGCGGTCGTCCAATGCCGCCGCGAGGTAATGCTCCGCGGCGGCGTTCTGGCCGGTGGCCGCGATGGCATTACTGAAAACCGTGATGCTGTCGCGCCAGGTTCCGATGTGGCCGAGCGAGGCGGCGCCGCAGGCCGCCAGCATCACGGCGGCGGCGCCGGCGGCCAACGTCCGGTGCTCGCGGAGCAAGTCGGCGCCGCCCCAGACCGCCATTACCGCCAGGCCGATCAGCGGCAGGTAGGTAAACCGGTCGGCCATGGCTTGCCGGCCCACCTGCACGATGCCGATGGCCGGTGCGAGGCCGATCACGAACCAGAGCCAGCCGAACAGGAGATAAGGCTGGGGGTTGCGCCGCCGGATGACGGCGAAAGTTACGGCCGCCAGCAGCACGAAACAGGCCGCCGGCTGCCACCAGGGAATGGAGATGCGATAGGGATAAAGGATCGCCAGGTGACGCGGCCAAAACGCCAGCCGGAGATAGCTGACGCAGGAAACCAGCGCGTTGGCCGCCCGATGCGGCAGCGGCACGTGTGCCGCCCAGTTGATGGCCTGCATCCGCGCGGTGCCGACGTAAGTGATAGCGAGCGACAGCGCAGCCAGGATCGCCAAGGGAAGCTTCTCGCCCCATGCGCGGCGCCGCAGCGGCCAATAATCCAGCAGGAGGAGCAGCACCGGCGTGGTGATCAACATGGGCTTGGACATCAGGCCGCAGGCGAACGCGGCGAGCACGCAGGCGTAGCGCCGGTTGGAGGGCCGCTGTACGAACCACAGGTATGCCGCCAGCATGACCAGGAACCAGAAGGCGCTGAGCACGTCCTTGCGCTCGGCGATCCACACCACCGATTCCAGGCGCAGCGGATGCAGCGCAAAAATGCCGGCCACCGCCGCGCTACGCCAGAAAGTGCCGGTGAGCCGCCGGAAAATCAGGAACACCAGCACCGAATTGGCCGTGTGGTAAACGACGTTGACCAGGTGGTGCCATCCGGGCCGCAGGCCGAAAAGCTGGCAATCCAGCATATGAGAGAGCCAGGTGAGCGGCTGCCAGTAGAAATAGTCGATGGCGCGGAACGCCCAAATGACACCACCTGCCGTGAAGCCGTGGCGCACCCAGGGGTTTTCATAGACGTACCCGTTGTCATCGAAATTCAGGAAGCCGAAGCGCACCGCCTGGCCGAAGACCGCCAGGCAGGCGGCCGCCAGGGCAAGGCAAACAAACAAATCGCGCCGCTTCATCGCACTCCGCAATTATCCACAATCGGCGGTGGGCAAATCAGCCCTTCTTCGGTTTGCGGCGGATGTCATCTAAAGTTATGAGACGGTTCGGAAGTGCGGGTTAATGCAGCCGCAGCCGGATGTGGAGCCCGCATACGGAGCGCTTGCGGACCTCGCTGTGCGCCGGCTGCGCCCCCGGACCCAAGCCGGCCCGGTTCGCGGCTGCGCAGCATGGGCGCGATATCCTCGGGTGCTGTCGCCGCCTGCCCTGCTGTCGCCCGCTGCGCGAGCACCCGGTAAATCGTGCAACCCTCTGCCTCATACACCCGCTGCGCCCCCGCATCCCGCGCCAGGGCCATGCGCGACGCTTCTTCCAGGGCTTCCCCATTGGGCCGTATCTCCCGCCGCCAATCCCGTGGCCCATCCAGGATGTAGTCCAGTCCATGATCGCGCGCCAGCGCCGGCCGGGAATTCAGAAACTTCGCCACCCCCACCGCATCCCCCCGGTAGTAGTAGTCCATCGGCACGACCGGCCTTAGTCCCTTTCTCCCCGCATAGAGATAGAGCACCACATCTTCGCTCGCCAGAAACTGGTCTTCAGCCCGCGTGTGCTCTTGGATCCACCGGTACGCCGGATGGTAGGTCGCTGCCCGCAAGCGCCGGTAGTATACGTCTCCCTGAAGCAAACTTCCCCACGTCGCGATTTCCGGGCACACTAGAATCGCGGTGCAGGCGCACGCAAACCCGATCGCCACAGCGCCCCTTCGCTGCCGCAGCGCCTCAAAGATCCGCTCCAATTCGGTCCAGAGTCCCGCCAGAATGACCGGCAGCACCGGCAGGAGAAACCGCTCGTTTGGCGGATAGTCCCAAAGCAGCAGCATACTCGCATAGGCTAGGGCAAACAGATGGTACGGATTGCTCCCCACGCGCCGGAAATGGCGGATCGTCCCCACCAGGATGAGCGCCCCCAAGAACCGCTCCGCAAGGCCCGGCGTCTCTCTCCAATTCACCACGACCGCGCCCAGCGCCGCCAGCAGTGTGTCGGCATTCTTCGCCAGGATATTCCCGTAGCCCGCCATCCGCACTGTGTGCCAGTGGTAGCCGAGGTAATCCGTGTAGTACATTCGCAGGAAGTCGGTCGTATGCGACCGAAGAGAGCCTGCCGGGAGATCTCGGTGGGCCCGCATCCACAGACTCCATCCCGCGATCGCCGGCAGCATCCCCGCCAGGAAGAGGCCCGCGTTCCGGAACTGCCGCCGCACTGCGTAATACAGTGGCACCGCCGCAGCCAGCGGCAGCGCCGCCGTCTTCGCCAGATAGGCCGCGCCGGCCAGCAAGCCTGCACCCGCGGCCCGCCATGGCCCGGCAGGCGATTCGCCTATCTTTGGTCGGCCTACTGCCAGCGCCGCCGATGCCGTCCATAGCGCCGCCACCATCACTTCCGGCTCCGCTCGCTTGGCGTAAGCTGCCGCTGTCCCATTCAACCCCAGCACGCCGCACAGAGCCAGAGCCGCTCGGCCTCCCAGTCCAAGGTCCCGGAACATCCGATGAGCCAGCGCCATCCATACCGGAAACCACACCCACGAAAACAGTGTGGCCAACTCCAGATTCGCCGGAAAACGCGGTTCCATCCGCCACACCAGCGCCAGAAACAACGGCTCCAGCGGCGGATATTTTGTCTGCCATGGTTCACCCGGCATGCTCTCGATCCGGTATCCCCGCCCTTGCGCCAGCGCCTTAGCGGTCACGTAGTAGATCGAGTCGTCGTGCACCTGCCCGAATTCCGGCATATCCCGCCCGTGCCAGGCAAGGTACGCTGATGGCAGCACAAACAGCGCTCCAATCGCTATCATGCCGCGCCAGCGCCTCACTTCCGCAGTTCCTCCATCACGCACCGCATCCCATAGTGCGATGCTATCATGCCGCCCGGTGCGCCCCCGCACCATTTCCCGCTGCTTGACACGTCTCCGCAGGCGCGTCAGACTTTGAAGTTGGCTCCTGTGCACGCCTCCCTTCGGAGCCGCGGGCGTAGCGAGCGGTGTGCGAAGGAGGCACCGTCTTGATTTTGGAACGCGCATTTCGCGCAGTTGGAATTCTGGCGTTCTCTCTGCCAGTATTTGCCCAATACGCCGGCCCGGCTATTCTGTCGCGCGGCGAAGCCCCGGCGGCGATCGCCGGAGACGAAGTGTCGTTCCGCCCCTATTTCGAACTGGCGGGTGTCTACAATACAGGCCTGCTAGGAATTATTGTCAACAGTCAGGGCGTGGCGCAATCCGGCGCCGCCTATGGGCTGGAACTCGCCGCCGGGGTTAGCGGGGCGCATAGTTGGCGCCACACTAAAATCGCCCTGGACTATCAATTCGGAGCAATCCATTACAATCAGGCAAGCTATTACGATGGAATTAATCAATCCCTGCTCCTCGCCGTCACCCACCAGTTCACCCGCCACACGTCACTCACCTTGCGGGAGAATGCCGGGGAATTCTCCGGGTATTACGGTTTTCCGGGAATTACCTCCACGGTGCCGTTCGACCCCACCACCTCTTTTGTCCCGGCTACCCCCTTCTTCGACAACCGCGTGATTTATGCGGCCACGCAAGCCGATTTCATTCTTCAGAAGACGGCGCGCCTCTCCTTCGACTTGGGCGGCGAGGGTTTTCTGGCTCGTCTTCGCTCCACGGCGCTATATGGCACAACCGGCGCCGGCGCCCATGCCGACGTGCAATACCGCCTCACGCGCCGCACCACCGTCGGCGCCGCCTACATGTACGATCACTTCGGTTTTGAGCGCGTTTTCAGCAGCACCGACGTGCATTCCGTTGTGGGAACCTATTCCACGGCCCTGACGCAGCACCTGGAGTTTTCGGTTTACGGCGGCATGATGCGATACGAGACGAAATTCGTCCAAACCGTGCCGGTGGATCCCTCGATCACAGCGCTGTTCGGCATCACTCTAGGGAACGAGGTGACCTACAGCCTTGGCTATTCGCCCACGGTCAACGCCCGGCTCGCGAAAACCTACAAGCAAGGCGTAGCATATATCTCCGGCGGCCGCATGGTCATACCCGGTAACGGCCTGTTTCTCACATCGACCATGAACATGGGCATGGTAGGGTACACCTATACCGGGCTGCGCCGCTGGAGCATGGATGCGAACTTCAGCTACTCGGAGGGCACTTCCCTAGCGGGGCTACTGGGCCAATACTCCGATACGGTCGGGACGATTTCCATCTCGCGCAAGATCAAGAAAAGCTTCCACGCAATTGCCAGCTTCAGTGCTTCCAAGTACGGCAGCCCGGGGTATAGTTACTACAATCAGGTTTTCTACATGGCCCGTATCGGCATTGGCTGGACGCCTGGCGACGTTCCGCTGCGCGTCTGGTAGGTTCCGTGGTCCAACTCCGGCGGCGCCCCGGCACCGGTCGCCGCGATAGCGCCAATGAGCGATCGAACGGCGTGATAGAGTGTTCGGAGGGGCACTTGTGTCCACTCAGCCCAAGACACTCCTCACGCCGGAGCAGTACCTCGAGATTGAGCGCGCCGCCGAATACAAGAGTGAATACTTCAATGGCGAGATGTTCCCCATGGGCACGTTCGCCATGGCCGGCGCGGCTGAGAATCACAACCTCGTCGTAGCAAATACGCTGCGCGACTTGAGCCAACAACTTCGCCACCGGCCTTGCAAAGTGTACCCGAGCGATATGCGTGTCCGTGTAAGCTCCACCGGCTTGTACACGTATCCCGATCTAACGGTGGTCTGCGGCAGCGCCGAGTTCCTGGACCGCCGGCGCGACACCCTGCTGAACCCCACCCTCATCGTGGAAGTGCTCTCGCCCTCGACCGAAGCCTACGACCGCGGCCGTAAATTCGATCACTACCGTGCTATCGAATCCTTCCGTGAATATCTGCTGCTCCCCTCCGACCGGATCCACGCGGATCTCTTCACGCTCCAGGAGGGCCGCTGGGTCCTGACCTCGGCCGATCGCCTGGAAGATTCCCTGTCACTGGAATCCATCGGCTGCCGGCTGGCCATGGCCGACCTGTACGAAAAGGTAGAATTCGAACCCGCGGTTCCGCCGCGGAACGCACAGGTGCCCTAGTATCCGAAACGCAGTGTTCATAAGTATGTAACCATTCCGTTGCGCCCCGATTAGTCATGCCGCCGGATTTTCCACTGCGATAAAATTCAATGGAAGATGAAGACGATACGGCATTGCTGGCTGGGTACTCTTGGTGCGTTGGCGCTGCTTTCGTTCGCCACGGAGCATCCCGCCAAAGCTTATGCCGATCCCGGCACCGGTGCGATGCTGTGGCAGTTGCTCGCTGCCGCCGGGGTGGGCGCCATGTTCTACGCGCGCAAGGTAACCTCCTGGTTCCGCGCCAGAAAAAGGGATCCCGGCAGGTGAGTCAGGGGGCCGTCGGGTTTCCTTGCGTAACATCCGGTCCGGCGCTTGTTTATGGTATGCCCGCACCGCGAGTGCGGATGGCGGTGAACCGGGCAAACCACGCCGTCTCCTCCAGTACTATCACCAAAGGTTATATCGTTCTATTCGTACCGAACCTCTTTGACCGTGGTTTCGGTGTGCGCTAAAATTCCTGAGTACGTCGATGAAGACGAAAGCTCGCACGCTCTGTTGGACGATTTCCGCGTTGTTCCTGTTGTCTTTCGCCACCGAGCGCCCGGCCGCGGCATATGCCGATCCCGGTACGGGCGCGATGCTGTGGCAGTTACTTGCTGCCGCCGCAGTTGGCGCTATGTTTTACCTTCGGAAGGTCACTGGTTGGTTCCGCAAGAAAAAGGATCCGGAGAAGTGATTTTGGGGGCCGCCGGCCTTCCATCCGATGGCACAGCCGCGGCTGGCGCCGATCCGATGGCTATATTCGCATCGTTTCGCGATCCCGCCGGCTGCGTCTTCACGCATGACGGGCGCCTTTACCGTATTGTGACACCGGCCGGCATGGCCGACCTGAATTCGTTCCTGCAATCCGGCGCGGGCCGCAAGTGGATCGAATCGGGCCGCGTCGTCCGTACCGCCATGCTCGCCGAAGATTCATCAGCCGGACTTCTCCGGGTTCCGGAAATCCGCCGGCTGTACGATGCCATCGGCGGCCAGGCGATCGTCGAGCACGAGCGCATCCCGTTCCCCAGTTTCCCTTATGAATGGGCGCCGGAGATGCTTCATGCCGCGGGCATGCTTACGCTGGATCTCGCGCGCGACCTGCTCCGCGACGATGTCGGCCTCAAGGACGGGACGCCATACAACGTCTTGTTCCGGGGCACGGAGCCGGTGTTTATCGACTTGCTCTCCTTCGAGCGCCGCGACCCCGCCGATCCCACGTGGGTTCCTTATGGCCAGTTCGTCCGCACGTTTCTGCTGCCTCTGCTGGCCAATCTCCGCTTCGGCCTTCCGCTCGACCAACTCCTGTTCACCCGCCGGGACGGCCTGGAGCCGGAAGAGGTCTATCGCTGGGCCAGCGCGCTCCAGCGCATCAGCCCGGGTTTCCTCTCGCTTGTCTCCTTGCCGACCTGGCTGGCCAGCCGCCATAGCCAGGATGACGCCAGCATTTACCGGAAGAAGCGCCTCGCCAATCCGGAGAAGGCGCGCTTCATTCTCGAGACCCTGATCAATAGCACCCGCCGCTCGCTCGACCGGCTCCGTCCCAAGGCGGGCAAGACCTCCGTGTGGTCGGACTACATGGAGTCGAACAACAACTACACCTCCGCGCACTTCGCGGCCAAGAAGGGCTTTGTCGAAGAAGCGCTCGCCACGGCGCGCTGCCGGAATGTGCTCGACGTGGGCTGCAACACCGGTTTCTTCAGCTCACTGGCCGCGCGCGCGGGCGCCTCGGTGGTGGCCATCGATTACGATCCCGTCGTCGTCGGCGAAGTCTGGCGCCAGAGCCGTGCCGAAAAGCTGGATATCCTTCCGCTGGTCGTCAACCTGACCCGTCCCACACCCGGCACCGGATGGCTGAACCGCGAATGGTCCGGCTTTCTGGACCGCGCTCGCGGCCGGTTCGACATGGTGTTCATGCTGGCGGTCATCCACCATATGCTCGTGACCGAGCGCGTCCCGCTCCGCGACATTATCCAGCTCGCTTCGGAATTGACCACCGATGCGCTGGTCGTGGAGTTCATCGCGCCGGACGATTCCATGTTTCGCCGCCTCACCCGCGGCCGCGACGAACTGCACAAGGACCTCACCCCCGCGCTGTTCGAGGAGACCTGCCGCCCGTATTTCGAGATCGCCCGCACCCAGCACCTGGAAAATACCAGCCGCTGGCTGTACCTGTTGCGCCGCAAACCCGCAAAGTGAGCGGGTTCTAGGCCGTCTTCTCCGTATCCATAAAGTAGTAACAGATCATGTGCGCCACGATCATGTGGACGTCTTCAATGCGGCCCATGTGCGGGTTGGATGCCTGAATATTCACTTCCGCCAGCGGTCCCAGCTTCCCCCCGTTCCTCCCCGAGAGCGCAATCGTGCGGCAGCCGATCGAACTGGCGTATTCCACCGCCCGCAGAACGTTCGGCGAATTCCCCGACCCGCTGATAGCCATCACCACGTCGCCGGGCTTCGCGAAATTCTTCAACTGCTCCACAAATATGCATTCATAGCTCACGTCGTTCGAATACGCCGTAATGGTGGGCAGCGAATCCGTCAGCGCCATAATGCGGAACCGCTTTTCGCGGCCGAAGCTCGCGCCTTTTACCATATCGCAGGCGAAATGCGACGCGGTCGACGCGCTCCCCCCGTTCCCGCACACAAAAATATGCCGGCCCTCCTCCCGCGCCTGCTTCAGCATCGCTATGGCGTGGTTTACTTTCTCCAAATCCACGGTCTCGATGGCCTTGAGCAGATCTGTCTTGTATGCTTCGGGAAACGTCATAGCTACTATTAACCTTCGTGTAGCGTCCTCCTGTCAACCGCACAGGCCGCGATCGTGGAAGCGCTGTGGTACACTTGCCTGTTCAGTGCCGGATAGTATGCAGCCGGTTGCACTTATGCTTTCCCCCGACCTGCTCTTACAAACCAACGAAATCCGGACTGGGGGCCGCCCTCAATGATCCGTGTGGGTGTTATCGGGTATGGCTACTGGGGGCCGAACCTGGTGCGCAACTTCGCCGAAGCTCCCTGTACCGAAGTCATCGGCGTGAGCGATATGCGCCCTGACCGGCTCGCGCTGGCGCAGAAACGCCACCCCGCAATCAAAACGGCAGCCGACTACCGCGAGCTTCTGGCCGACCCCTCTATTGACGCGATCGCCATCTCCACTCCCGTCTCCACGCACTTTCCCCTGGCCAAAGCCGCCTTGCGGGCCGGCAAGCACGTCCTCATCGAAAAGCCGCTCACGACCAACGCGGAAGACGCCTTCTGGCTCATTGGCGAGGCCCGGCGCCGCAGCCTCACCCTCATGGTGGACCACACTTTCGTCTACACCAACCGCCGTCCGCAAAATCCACCAACTGGTGATGGACGGCCGCTTGGGAGATTCTGTGCTGCCCGTGAAGCCGTGCGCCATCGCCGCGACCGGCATCAGCCATGTCGACGGCGGCCCGGAGAACCTGGCTTACATCACCGCGTTTTTCGCGGGACACGTGATCGGGTATGTCAATTTGAACTGGCTTTCGCCCGTAAAGGTGCGCCGCACCATGATCGCCGGCAGCAAGCAGATGATCGTCTACGACGATATGGAAGCCACCGAGAAGGTAAAGGTCTACGACAAGGGCATTGCCGTTACCAACACTCCGGAAGCCTTATACAAAATTCTCTTCGGTTACCGCATCGGCGATATGTACGCGCCGCACCTCGATACCACCGAAGCTCTGCGCACCGAAGCCATCCATTTCGCCGAGTGCATCGAGAAAGCCACAACGCCCATCACCGACGGCTACGCCGGCCCGCGAGTAGTCCGCATTCTCGAAGCCGCCACGCAGTCCATGAAGGAGCGCGGGCGCCTGGTCGACCTCGGCGCCGAGGCGGTACACGCATGATTCCATATCTGGATTTGCCGGCGCAGTATCGCGGGATCAAGGACGAAATCCGAGCCGCCATCGACGAAGTTCTGGAAAGCTGCCAATTCGTCCTGGGCCGCGCCGTGGCCGCCTTCGAGCAGGATTTCGCCGCTTACTGCCAGGCCCGCTACGCCATCGGCGTGAACTCCGGGACCAGCGCCCTGCACCTCGCGCTGCTCGCCGCCGGTATCGGCCCCGGCGACCAAGTGATCACCACGCCCTTCACCTTCGTCGCCACCGTGGCCGCCATTCAATACACCGGCGCCCGCCCCGTGCTGGTGGATATCGACCCGCGCAGTTACACCATCGATCCGGCGCAAATCGAGCGCGCCATCACCCCCAAAACGCGCGCCCTCCTCCCCGTTCACCTCTACGGCCAGCCGGCCGACATGGGCCCCATCCTCGAAATCGCTGCCCGCCGCGGCCTGATCGTCATCGAGGATGCCGCCCAGGCGCACGGCGCCGAATACAAAGGCCGCCGCGCCGGCAGCCTGGGCGCCATGGCCTGTTTCAGTTTTTATCCCGTCAAGAACCTCGGCGCTTACGGCGAAGGCGGCGCCATCGTCACCAGCGACCCCGAATACAACCGCACCCTCCGCATGCTCCGCGACTGGGGCATGGAAAAGAAATACGAGCACCTGCTCAAAGGATTCAATTACCGGATGGAAGGCATTCAGGGCGCCGTGCTCGGCGTCAAGCTTCGCCACCTCGAAGCCTGGACCGAAGCGCGCCGCGCCCACGCCGCGCGCTACCGCGAACTACTGGCGCCGGCGGGCATCGGCATCCCCCAGGAGATGACTTACGCCCGCCACGTTTACCACGTTTACACCATCCGCACCGCCGGGCGCGCCCAACTCCAGGAGCGCTTGACTGAAGCCGGCGTGCAGACGGCCATCCACTACCCCGTTCCGGTCCATCTCCAGCCGGCCTATGCCGACCTCGGCTACCACCGCGGCGACTTCCCGCATGCCGAAAAAGCAGCCGGCGAGGTGCTCTCGCTCCCCATCTTCCCCGAAATGACCGAAGAGCAGATTGCCGCCGTGGCGGAGTGCTTTCAAACGGCCGGCGCCGCCGCACAAAGCTGATGGACTGCCGTCCGGGGCTCAATCCGCGGCGCCTGGTCGCGCTGATGGAGCGCGCCATCGAGCGCTGTGCCTTAAATCTGGCGAGCGCCGTGGTATCCCCGTCGCGGGAACCAACGAGCGCCACCCCGCCATCGGCGTCTTTCCGTTTCTGGGCATCATGGCGGTGAAACTGCTCCTCAATGCCGGCATCGAAGTGCATTCGAGCCGCGTGCTGCTGCTCTGCGATAACGATTTTTCGCCTTACATCGAGTCGGGCCTGCGCGGCGCCGGCGCGAATGTGCAGGTTTCGGCCGAACTGCCTCGCAGCGCGCCCGCGCCGGGCTGCGACGCCGTGGTGGTGGCCCTCCATCCGCGGCCTGAACCGGTCCTGGGAGTAGGTGACGCGGCGCGTTTGGCTGCCTGGAATCCGCCGCCCGTTGTGCTTCAATATTGGGGGGGCGGCCTTCGCAGCCGCACCCATTGCTCTTTGGCCGCGCGACGCTCCGGCGCGGGAACACATGGGAATTCTTCCTTCGGCTGTCGGCCCGGCGGGCTGAAAGTCGGGGAAATTTTGTGGCGTGCCCGCGCCACGGGCAAATCGTGTGAGGAAAGCTTGCGGGTGCTGGCCGCCTCGTGGTACGGGGCGGCGCTGTGAAGGAGACCCCGGAAATGAAAAGACAAACCGGCGCGGTCGGCGGCGAGCGGTGCATTATCCGCTCGGGAACCGTGATCTATGAAGACGCCGTGCTCGGCAATGACATCCAAACCGCGCATAACGTGGTCATCCGCGAAGGCGTCCGCATCGGCGACGGCTGTGCCTTCGGCAGCGGCTGCGATCTCCAGATGGGCGCGCGCCTCGGCCGCAATGTCCGGCTCCAGATCCGCGTCGTGATTTCCGAAAATGCCGAGCTCGGCAACGACATCTTCATCGCTCCCGGGGTCGTCTTCACCGGCGGCCGCTTCATGACCGGCGCCCTCGAAGCCGCCGGCCGCATGTCGTACGAAGAGGCTGCCGCCCTCGAGCGCGGCAATTGGGACAAACCGTCGGTCGTCGTGGCGGATGACGTGCGCATCGGCGCCAATTCCGTCATCCTTGCCGGTGTGCGGCTCGGGAAGGGCTGCGTCGTGGGGGCGGGTTCCGTCGTCTGGAAAGACGTTCCCGCGGGCCTGGCCCGCGGCCGCCCGGTCTATTTCATCGAAGACTCGTCCGAACCGGCGGCCGCCGAAACGGCCGCCCTACGCCAGGTCCACAACGATCGCAACTCATGAAAGGCGCCATTTCCAAAGTCTCCCCTTTCCTGAAGGGCCTCCTCGGCGTCGGCATCCTCGCCTGGATGATCTCGAGTGGAAAGATCGATCTCCACCAACTGGGCCGCTCCCTGGCCCACTGGGCGCTGATGCTCGCCATTCTCGCCCTCGCCTACGCTCAGATACTCATTACCGCGTGGCGCTGGCGTTTGCTCCTGCGCGCCCAGGAGATTCCGCTCTCCTTCAACCGGGCCTGGGGCTTGACCATGATCGGCGCCCTCTTCAATGTCGCCATTCCCGGCGCGGTCAGCGGCGATCTGATCAAGGGCTACTACATCACTCGAGCCATGCAGGGTCGCAAAACCCACGCCGCCACTTCCATCCTTATGGACCGCGTCACCGGCCTCATCGGCCTCCTCTTCCTCGGCGCCGCGGGGGTCGCCTCCAATCTTTCCGAAGCCCTCCGCACCCCCGCCGCGCGCAGCCTCGGCGCCGCCACGTTCGCCGCTTTTTTCGGTGGAATCGGCGGTCTCTACGCCGCTCTTTACGCCGGGGACCGCCTCTCGCGCTGGAGCGGCCTTCCCGGCATCGTCCGCACCGTCTTCTCCGCTCTCCACGAGTACCGCCGGCAATCCTCGGCCGTTCCCGTGGCCCTGGCGCTCAGCATTGTCAACCAGGCAATCACCTGCTCCTGCTTTTATCTCGCGCTACGCTCCGCCGGAGTCGCCGGCCTGCCCTCCGGGCAGTTCTTCCTCATCGCCCCCCTAGGCTTCGTGGCCATCTCCCTGCCTATTGCTCCCGCCGGCGTCGGCGTCGGGCAGGCGGCCTTCTACGCCCTGTTCCAGGTCATCGCTCCAGGTTACGCCGCCGCCGGAACCGCGGCCTTCACCGCTTTTCAGGCCGTCTTCATCCTGGTCTGCCTCACCGGGCTGTTCTGGTACATTCCTTACAAGCACGTGGAGATCCCCGCCGTGGCCGAAGGCAAATCGGGAGCTATGTGAACCACATGCACGACATGCAAAATCAACGGATTCTGATCACCGGCGGCGCCGGTCTCATCGGCTCCCATATCGCCGATCAAGCCTTGCAGGGCGGCGCAGCCGAAATCGTCGTCCTCGATAATTTCGTTCGCGGCCGTCGCGAGACTCGCCTCCGCCCTCGCTACCGGGCGCGTCACCATCGTCGAAGGCGATATTCGGGACCGCGACCTCCTCCGCCGCGTCATGCCCGGCATCGACATCCTCTTCCATCAGGCCGCCATCCGCATCACCCAGTGCGCCGAAGAGCCCCGCCTCGCCCTCGAAGTTCTGGTGGACGGCACCTTCAACGTCCTCGAGGCCGCTGTCGAGGCCACTGGCCCATAGGGCGAATTGCAGCCGCTGCGCGGCCCTGTCAAAGGCGGTATTGACGTGGGTAGTTCCCGGGGCTGTTCACGCTCGCGGGCGCTTGTTAGTCCCGAGCAGTACGACCACGGGATGCGGCCGCCCACAAGCCGTTGCATAATGAATGAGATGCTGAATGAGCGCCTCGTCGACACGGTGAGCCGTACTTTGGGAGTTGAAAAAAGACGCGTCATTGCGGAGATGAGCAGTGAGAACACTGCCGCTTGGGATTCTGTCGCGCACTTGAATCTGATCCTCGAAATCGAGGAGATCTTCGACGTGCATTTCTCGAGCGAAGAAATCCCTACGCTGACCTCGGTGGGCCGTCTCCAGGAGGCGCTGGCCGCTCGGACGGCGGGGGCATAGGCCCTCTGTGGCGGCCCTCCTTGCTTATGGAACCGCCGTCACCATCAGGGGCGAAGTATACGTAACGGCGCTCCCGCTGTACATCTTCAGGCGGTACTCGACAATTCTTCCCGAGATACCGGGAAGCGCAATCGTGCACCCCGATGCGCAGGGCAGCGGCGTATAGGCCTCTGTCTCGAAATAGAACGGGTTGGCCGGGTTGATCGCGCCGGCATTCGCCACGCACGCCTCCTGCCGGGCAGTGCAGTCGAACCGGCCCTCGCCATTCTCCGCGTATCCGAACTCCACTACCGCGCCGTCCGCCCCCGCCGCGCCGGGTAGCGTCACCTTGACCGGCGCATAGGCCGCCCGGTTCACGGCATCGCGCACCATGGGCGGAACCTTGAACAGCTTTATCATCCCATCGGACGCGACCGTTGTGAACAGCCAGGATCCATCCGGAATTGTCCGCGAATTCCAATACTGTATCTGGCCGTCGTACTTCCCGAAGGAATTACTGATCGTCCGGTGCGTTTTCCCATCGGGATCGTTTGCCCCCAACTGCTGGATCGTGATCCCCTGCGTCCACCTCCATGCCGTGCTCACGCAGATGTCGTTGGGCGCCGGTGCGCTCCCCTGCAACAGCGTCCAGTCGTTCGTGCAGTACGCATTCGCGATATTGGGGGCGTTGAAATAGATGTCGCCGGCCTGCGAGCCGTCGTAGCATTCTCCCGCGTTGTACGCCATGCACCATTCGAATTGCGTGGAAGCGTCCGTCGCAAGATGCACGCCCGGCCCGGAGACCTCTCGCATTGCCCGGTTGCCGCTATGCGCGAAAAAGCCGATTTTTTTATAATTCTGCCGAACGAAGGTGCCCCGGATGCGGTAAAGCTGCCCCCCTGCCGGCGTAACCTCGGAAGCAGTCACCAGGCCGTAATCCCCCGTGTAAGGGTGATTGTTGACCACTTGTGCGTACGTTAAGGCATCCGGCGGATTTAGAATAGCAAGCGAAGGATGCGACTCCACAGAGCACGGGGTCGATGAATTCCCGGCGCAGGCCGCGCCGTTATAACCCGGAACAACTATCTGAAACACCGGATATGTGCTCGTGGTGAACCGGTCGGGTTCCATCCCCTGTTGTGTATTTATCGCGGGCCAAAACGTGGGAGAAAATGTATCCACGATACTCCACCGCCCGTATGCCGACGAATTCACATACGCCGCGTGGCCACCCCCTAGCCCCGTATCCACATACGAACTGGCATAATCGCTACTTTTGGGGTTCTTGGTATAATTCCACCACGCCGTTGCGCGGAAACCCGATGTCACCATGTCGAGTGTCCCATTCGGCTGAACCGTATCATAGCCTCGCTTTCCATTGCGGCTATACTGCCGCTGGATATACCACGTCAACCCATCGCTTCCCTTCTCCAGCAGCCGCGCCAGTTCGTAACCCGAAGAATTGCTGGAATCGATGCTTAGTAAATCGCCGGGAGCGGCGGGGAAGGACGTAGGAAACCCCGCGGTGGGCGTGTTAATCGTGGCGTCTGCCGATACCGTGATGGTACTGCACCCCTTCACCCACGACACTCCCGGCCAGTCCGTGATATAACTCCCCGCCGGTTGGCTCATGGTACACGGACTTCCCGAAGCTACCATTCCATTCGGCAGTGTCACTCGGTACACTTGAGCGTTGTCCTGATGCAGAACATGAAGCACGAGCGGCATCGAACCCGAACCAGGATCGTTCCCCGGCTCCCCCGAATGCAGCGAAGCGTAGCGTAGCGGCGATCCCGGTCCGCCGAGAAACGTCGAGGTGCTTCCCACAAAACACCCCGGCATCCCTTGATATGTCGTTCCCGTAACGGCAGGGTTATCCACACAGCCAGCGGCGCTCCCGAACCGCGCGGTCTGTGTCGCGGCGGTGGCATAGGGGTCGAATAACATCAGCCACCCAGGCCCGTTTTGAATGTCCCAACTGCCAATCAGAATCTTGCCGCTGAAAAAATCAGCGGACCAATACATCCCGCAGCACGCGGACCCGTACGTAGTCCAGTTCGGATCGAACTCAGCAATCAAGGTGTCGAGGCTGCGGTCGAAATTCGCGTCCGATGGAGTTACGTCGGTAAACCTGGTATGGGGCAGAGAAACCGAAGTTGAATTGACGTCCTGCCCGGACAAATCGGGATCGTTCCCGGCAACGTCATGGCCGCTGTATGCCGCGGCAATCAAATAGTGCTTGTTTTTATTCCATATCGCCCCATTTCCTAGACCCGGAAGAAATATATAAAACTTGTTCGGCTCCGACCGGGTAATGTCGAGCAGCGGCGCGGCAGATCCCCAGCCCCTTGCCGGTGCGTGTCGTCCGTCGTATGCCACTTGCATAAGACCCAGGAACCTCGTTTCCCCGTCTGAAGCAATCCAGAACAGGCCAACAGAGAAAGGACCGGAGGCACGGACAGGGAGGGCGCAATGGTACCCCGATTTATTTTCGTCCGATGCTTTCACTGGCGTGGGGTGGCACCACTGCCCGAAGCCGGAAGCCATCATACTTGCCGACGCCCCTGTGAGCACATCCCCCGGCAGCAGCAAGTTTTTCACTGCCACGCCGGTATGTGGATCCACCGTACTCGCCGTTCGGTCCGTTGCCGATAGGGTCGGATACAAGTAACTTCCGGAATGGTTAGGATCGGCCGGGATCGCATCGCCGTAACCAAGCCCAGCGGGAACCGTTCCGGTCGAGAAGGCGCCGGTCGATATGCTGTTACCGCTCAGCGACGGGCAGGTGATTCGATAGTAATATGTTGTGGCGGCGGCCAGGGAGCGGCTGTAGTTATTTCCATCGCTGGCTGTTTCCACCGTCCGCCTGCCGATCGTAAATACGCGAACACGGCCATTGGCGTAGCCTCCCGGGCGGTTATCGAAATTCGCCCCCGGGAATAACGTGCCGTTCACGTCCGGCATGAGCGGAGCGTACGTGTTAGAAGGGCTCACCTCGACCATGCACGGCTGATTCTCCTCGCCGCTCGGAGCGGAGTAAGTGAGGATGGCTTGTTGCGCGGTTGTGGCCAATACGCGGGCCGACGAGCGCCAGTCGCCTCGGATCTGCCCCTGAAGAGAAGCCAACAGGAAGCAGACAATCGCTACTCGATATCTCATTCCATTTGCCTTTCACATCCTCAGTGAGACATTATCGCACGGTGTTCAGTAGTGGCAGCCAATGATCGCTTGCCCCTGAAAGGCAACCCAAGTGTCAGGGGGAAGCGCGATCGAGGGATTGAGCAGGCCATTAGTCGATGCGCTGCCAGCCGTGCCGCCAAATAGATAGCCGGCATTTTCATAGGGTGCGTATTCCGTCTTTGCGACGGTGGCATTACCGGTAAATAGGGCGTAGCGCTTACCGGCTGTGATCGTCACAGGCGCCCCGGCTATGGGGCAGGATGCGTAACCCGTGGCGGTAAGGTTGATCCCGTGGCCGCCACTGCCAGCGCAATGCGCCAGGATATTGCCCGAGGCGTCGGCGATGCCGATATCGTAGTAATCGGTGGAGGTCGGATCGGCGGTATAGACATAGAAATCCAGGGTATTGCACTTCAGTGTCTGGTCTACGATCAGGCCGAACACGGCGGCGCTGTTGGGGGCAGCCAGGCCAAGGGAATTAGTGGAGATGCCGCCGGCACGAGGGTTTTCCCAGACAGTAAGCGCCGGCATATCGGCTTGGCTCATCTGGCTACCATAGTTCTCCGGCCCGAATAAGTCGACCCTGCCCAGGCTGCCGGCAGTTACTGCGTCCAGCCAGATGCCGATAACCTGTTTGGAAATGTCGATTCCGGCGGTGGAGGTGGCCCCCGAATCGCGGCAGGCGCCGGGGGTGGTGCTGCCCACGATGGCCCGGTCATTGACGGCCGTGGCATTATCCGCCACACAGGAGACGACACCGCGCGTCGCGACTTCCGTGGCGGCTCCGGTGGTTGCCGTGGAAACGCAAACCCCCAGAATTCCGGTATCGCCGGCAGCGGGCAGGACAACGCTGCCGGCCGAATCGGTTTTGCAGAGCATGTTGGCGGTGACACCTCCCGCGCCGGCGGTTTTGGTGCTGCTGAGGTAGCCCGTCCCGAGCGAGGTATTGGGAAGGGATAGGCCGGCAGCGGCGCTCGTGCAGTTGGCGCTGCCGTTGGCGCCAATGCCGGTGGCGAAGGAGTTGGGCGGACACTGGACCGGCGTGGAGGCCAGGGCGGTGGCCGTGGGGGCGTTGTAACCGCTGGGCATATCCGCGGGCACCAGCGCGCGAAAGACCGGCGGCGCGGCCGAGCCGTTGCCTGGGCCGGCGAAAACGGCATTGGCGTTCTGATTGGCCAGCGTCCCGGTGAGCGTGCCGCTACCGGTGATGGGCGACCCGGAAACGGAAAACATATCGGGCAGTGAAAGACCGACGCTGGTGACGGTGCCACCGCCGCCGCCGCCGCCCGGGCTGGCGCAGACGCCGTCGGCGCCCAGAAACGAGCCGGCGGAACAGGTGCCGCTCCAGAGTGCGGTCACGTCGGAGTATCCGGCCGGAACGGCATTACCGGCGCTGCCCTTCAGCAGGCCGGAACCGCCAATGGAGGGGATGGCGGGCCAGGCAGACGGAGCACCACTGATGGCGGTCTGATAGCCGGTGAAATCGATCCAGCCCTGCGCCAACTTGCCGTTAGTGCCGGCCTTGGGAATGCCAAAAGGGGAGGATGTGGCGGTGGCGATCTCGTCGCTCCCGCCGTTCTGGTGGGTGGCGGCGTGGGGGGAGGGAGTGAACCGGGACGGCACCCCGGCGAGGCTCGACCAGGGATATCCGCCAGGCAGGTCGCCGGAGACGAGCGGGCGCAGCGCCGCGGCATCCACGTTGGAGCCCGAGGAATCGGTGGCGAGAACCTGGTGGGGCGCGCCGCTGGGCACCGAATTCGCCGGATTGGACGAGAGGTTGACGGTCCAGTCCGCGTAAGTCCCGGCACCGGCGGTGGTGCTCACATTGACCGCGAGGGTGGTGCCAGAGTAGGAACTGACGACACCGAACATCCACGCCCCGCTGCTGACGGACGTGATCACAACCGAGGCACCGGGGGAATAGGCCAGGCCGGACTGCGTGGTCAGGGTCCGGGAACCGGTGCCGACGGTGAGGCTGGTGCTCGACGTCGCCGCGTATCCCGGCGGGGTGTTGGTGACTCCCGGCCAAGCCGGATCTATAGCCAGGGTACAGGTATTGGCTGTGCACACCATGAGCAGGCCAGTACCGGGGACCAGCGCCGAATCGGCAGGCGTCCAGGTGTCGGCCGAAGTGCACTGGTACAGGCCGGGAGTTCCCGAGGTGAGATAGACCACTCGCGGATCGGTAGAAGGCGAGCAGGTATCCGGCAAACTGGAGACGGTGCTGAACACGCCGGCAAAGGCATCCCCTTGCAGCGTCCAGACATCGGCGGCGGTGCAGAGGTAGAGGTTCTGGCCAGGAGTGTTGTCGGTCTTGACGAACAAATCGCCCACGGCGCAGGTTCCGGGCAACGCCGTTCCTGTTTTCATGGGGTTTCTCCCCTGGGTTTGAAGATCGATGCGAGTTTGAGCGGATGCGGCCAGGGCGGCCAGACACACGTATTGCGCGACACGTTTCAAGAGGATCATGGTGAATTCCTTGGAAGGCAGGACAGGCGCGCCAGAGGGAAGCGTTCATTTCCCCGCAAGCCTACTCTCAATTTCACATTACCAAACGGGAGATCTTATACAACACCGCGGGACCTGTAAGTTATTGAAAAGCGAAACAGAAAAAAACTTCAAAAACACGTGACCGCTTTTTCTTCACTCTCCCGGCCGAGCGGAATGCGCCCGGCAGTTTGGGTTCGCACCGCACATTCGGCCATGCCGGAGGGTAAGTTCGAGGACAAGTGTATGCCGCAGATCAAGCAGGACTTATGAACATAATAGTAACTTCGACACAGGCTCGATAACCTGTGCCACTATGAAGCCGAATCCGATCCAAACCATCGGGCTGGGGACCCTGGTTCCGTATTTATTCGTCCTATACAGCCGGATATTCGACGTCAAGTTCTCGTGGCTGCACATTCCGATGCTGCTCTCGACGCTGCTGCTGGTGCTGAGCGCGGTGAGCATGCAGCTTTTCGGGGTGATGTCGCGGACGCGGATCGGCCGCTACCTGGGATGGTTCACAGTTTGGGCGCTGGTCGGGGTCCCCTTCAGCGTGTGGCGCACGGGAGCCATGGTTCAGGCAACGCAGGTGTGGCCGCGGGCGCTGTTGGTGTTCATCGCGGTGGGATGCACGGTGACGTCGCTGGCGGGAGTGCGGCGGGCGATTTTCACGCTGGGATTCGCGGTCGTGATTCTGGGGGTGATCAGCCGGATCTGGGGCGAGATGCAAGACGGGCGGCTGTTTCTGCCGCAGGGGAAATTCGAGAACCCGAACGACCTGGCGCAGGCGGTGCTGATGGGGTTTCCTTTTCTGCTGTTCATCGTGATGGAAGGAAACAACCTGATGAGGTTTCTGGTGTTTTTGGGGGCGATTCCACTGTTCCAGGCGTTGATCCGCACGGGCTCGCGCGGCGGAATGCTGGGAATGATCGTCATTCTGTTGTTCGTCTTCTTCCGGTGTTCGCTGGGCGGGAAGATGCTGGCGCTGACTGGCGGGCTTGCGGTGCTGTTGATCACCATGGCAGTGCTGCCGGAGAGCCTGTTGCAGCGCTACGTCACGCTGTTTCATGCGGGGCCCAGCGCGGCCATGCAATCCAGCGGGTGCCCGACTTGCGTGATGCACCAGGAAGAGATGGCCGCGGGATCCGCCAACGAGCGTTACCAGTTGCTGAAAGAGAGCATTACCATGTCCCTGGAGAACCCGATTTTCGGGGTGGGGATGGGACAATTCCCGGTGGCCAGAGGAATGGACGCCGACCGGCAGGGGATCCACATCCCCTGGCGGGTGTCGCACAATTCGTACACCGAGGTATCCAGCGAAACCGGCCTGCTGGGGCTGATCCTTTACATGACGTCGTTTTTCGGCTGCATCGGGATGTGCTGGCGACTTGGAAGGTTCGCCGAGGCCCGGGCCCACCCGCAATGGAAGCTGATTTCGCGGGTGACGTTCTGCCTGCAAATGTCGCTGCTGAGCTACGCAGTAACGAGTTTCTTCGCGAGCGTGGCGTACCAGCAGTATTTTCCGACGCTGGCGGGGCTGACGGTGGCGCTGATGCAGGCCGTGGAGCCGGAATACAAGAAATGGAAGCGGCAGACGGAAGCGGCGGCGCAGGCGCCCCTCGATTTCCAGCGGCGGCGCGTGCTGAGAGCGGCATAGGAGAAGGCGCAGAGCGCAGGAGGCCTGTGCCACAATGAGAGGCGCATGTGCGGGATTGCGGGATTTGTGAATGTGGAAGCGAGCGACGCGCCGGCGGCGGTCGTGGAGCGGATGAGCGCGACGATCCGGCACCGTGGACCGGATGCATTCGGGTTCTATCGCGATGAGTACGCGGCGCTGGGACACCGGCGGCTGAGCATCATCGACGTGAGCGCGGGGGCACAGCCGATGTACAACGAGGACGGGAACCTCGTAATCGTTTATAACGGTGAAATCTTCAATCACGCGGCGCTGCGGCCGGCGCTCGAAGCGGCGGGGCACCGGTACACGACGCGGTGCGACACGGAAACCATCCTGCACGCGTACGAGCAGCACGGGCCGGATTGCGTAGCGGACTTTCGCGGGATGTTCTCCTTCGCCATCTGGAACAAGCAGACGCGGACGCTTTTCTGCGCGCGGGACCGGGTGGGGAAGAAGCCCTTCTATTACTACTGGGACGGGCGGGTGTTCGTATTCGGGTCGGAGATCAAGGCGATCCTGGAACACCCGGCGGTGGCACCGCGGATCGAGGAAAGCCTGCTGGCGGAGTACCTGGCATTCGGATATGTCAGCGAAGAGCGGACCCTGTTCGCGGGGATCAGGAAGCTGATGCCGGGGCACTGGCTGCGCCTATCGGCGCGGCAGGAGCCAGGCGGGGTATCCGCCGCTTCCGCGGGCAGGGGTCGAGGAGCCGGGCTGGAGATTCAGCAGTATTGGGAGCTTCCGACGCCGGGGACAAGCGCGACGCAGGTGGAGCCGCGGAGCGAGCGGCTATGGATCGCGGAATGCCGCAGCCGGCTGGAAGAGACCGTGCGGATGCGTCTGATGAGCGACGTTCCGCTGGGAATGTTTCTGAGCGGGGGGGTGGATTCGAGCACCATCGCGGCGATCATCCGGCGGCAGGCCTCGGGGCCGGTGAAGACGTTCGCGGTAGGATACGGCGAGGCGGCCTACAGCGAACTGGAATACGCGCAGTACGTGGCCAAGAGCATAGGGACGGAGCACCACGAGGTGGTCGTGGGGATGGAGGAGTTTTTCAACGCTCTGCCGATGCTGGTGTGGCACGAAGACGAGCCGATTACGTGGCCGTCGAGCGTATCGCTGTACTTCGTTTCCAAGCTGGCGGCGAAAGAGGTGAAGGTGGTGCTGACGGGCGAGGGCAGCGACGAACTGTTCGCGGGCTACGACCGCTACCGGTTCTACCTGTGGAACCAGCAATGGGCGCAGTATTACGGCGTAGTGCCGGCGGCGCTGCGACGGGCCATCCGGAAGCGGGTGGCGGAGACGCGGCTGCTCTCGGCCACGCTGCGGAGAAAGGTGCAGCATACGTTCGTGGGGCGGGGCGAGGGGCTGGAATCGCTCTACCTGGATAATTTCTATTGCGCGTTCGGGCACGAGGAGATTCCGCTGAAAGGCACCCCAGGCCGGGAGGCCTGTGCCACGTTCCGTCATTACTGGGATGAGCGCGGCGGGGCTTCGATGCTGGGGCGGATGCTCTACGCCGATCAGAAGACGTACCTGGTGGAGCTGTTGATGAAACAGGACCAGATGAGCATGGCCTCCTCGATCGAAAGCCGCGTGCCGTTTCTGGACCATCTGCTGGTGGAGTTCGCGGCGGGGGTTCCCGACCATTTGAAGATCCACAACGGGGTGGGCAAGTACATCGTCAAGAAAGCCGCCGAGGACCTGATTCCGCGGGAGATCATCTACCGGAAGAAGATGGGCTTTCCGACGCCGCTGCGGCAATGGCTGCTGGAGGACCGGGCGACGCCGCTACTGAAGATGCTGGGGCGGAAGGACGGGTTGATCGCGGAATACCTCGACAGGGCGGCGGTTGCGAAGCTGCTTGAGCAGTACCGCGCGGGGCACATCGACGCCACGGACCGGATCTGGCGGCTGCTGAACCTGCAATTGTGGGGCGATCTTTACTTCACCGGCCGGCGCGAAGAGATCTGGGACGGGTTGATGAAAACGCAGACAGGCACGAATGCCTGCGCGACCCGATGAAGATCCTGTGGGTCAATTCCAATTTCATGCATCCCACCAACAAAGGTGGGGCGATCCGGACGCTGGAGATGCTGCTGCATTTGCAGAAGCGGCACGAGATTCACTACGCGGCGATCGAGAACCCGGCACAGCCGGAAGGGCCGAAGCGGGCGCACGAGTATTCGTACCGGGCATACGCGGTGCGGCACAAGGTTCCGGAGCGCGGGTCGGCGGCGTTCGCGGCGCAGCTTGTGGGGGGGATGTTTTCGCCGCTGCCGCTGGCCATGAAACGATTCCGGTCAGTGGAGCTGGGCGTGTTTCTGGCGCGGCTGATCCGGGAGGAAGGCTTCGACCGGATGGTGGTGGACCACCTGACGCCGGCGACTTACTTTCCCGACCTGGAGCACGGCATTTTATTCCAGCACAACGTGGAGACGGTGATCTGGCGGCGGCACGCGGAGCACGCGGCGGATCCGCTGCGGCGGTTGTACTTCGGAGTGCAGGCGCGCCGGATGTTCGAGTTCGAGCGGCGGGTATGCCGGGCGGTAGCGCATATCGTGGCGGTATCGGCGGCGGACGCGGAGAACATGCGGAAGCTGTTCGGAGTGACGCATATTTCGGAGATTCCGACGGGGGTGAACATCGAGCATCATCTCCCGCCTCCGGGCGTCAAGTGCTTTGCCGATCTGGCGTTCGTGGGGTCGATGGACTGGCTGGCGAATATCGACGGGGTGAAGTGGTTCGTGGAAGTAGTGCTGCCGCTGGTACGGCGGCGCAGGCCGGAAGCGACGTTTGGGGTGATCGGACGGATGCCGCCGCCGGAGATCCGGGCGATGGCCGAACGCGATCCGAAGATTTTCGTGACGGGGACAGTGGAGGACGTGCGGCCGTACCTGTGGGGGTCGAAGATCTCGGTGGTGCCGCTGCGGATCGGCGGCGGGACGCGGCTGAAGATTTACGAATCTATGGCGGCCAAGGTGCCGGTGATCTCGACATCCGTAGGAGCCGAAGGGCTGGAGGTGCATCCGCCAGAGAACGCGCGGATCGCGGACAGCGCGGAGGATTTCGCGGAGGCGTGCGTGGAGTTGTTGGAGGACGCGGGGGAGCGGACGCGGATGGCGGCGGCGGCGTGGGAGATGGTGAACGCGCGGTTTTCCTGGGAGCGGGTGGCGGAGTGCTTCGAGAGGGTGCTGGAGCACACGCCACGCACCTTAGCCGTCTAGTTCTAGTACTACCTATAGAGGCAAGGATGGTGTTTTTAATAAGTTAACAAAGTGGCAGCGTGAGCGCTTGCCGGGAGTCTATCGCACCAGGCGTTGCCGGATCTCGAGGTACTGATTTCCGCAGATTTTTTTGGCCAGTTTCTTGAATTCCCACCAAGCGGTCTGTTTCCAGCGGGGGGAGCGACGGCCGGCGGCGATGGCACCGGAAACGGCGGCGGGCATGCCGCGCCAGATGCCATACCGGCCGAGGATCCGGCAGCGGTTGAGGATGGCAATGCTGGTGGTGGGCTCAGAGGTAAAGAGGACCCGGATGCCAGCCAGTTCGGCGGCTTCGGCGACGCGGCGGGAATAGAAACCGCCGGGGACGGAAGCGGCCGGGATGGATTTGCCAAGGATATCGCCAAGGACGTGGACGCTTTCGTCCCATTCGCGGCGGAGTTGCTCCCAGGAACAGGCGGAGATGCGCGGGGGATGGGAGCAGGAATGGCTGCCGATGACGTGGCCGCGGCGGTCGAGCTCGCGGACCTGGGCGGCGCTGAGAAAACCGGGGGTGCCGATGCGGCCGGTGGTGACGAAAAAGTGGCCGCGCCAGCCGTGCTGCTCGAGCAGGGGAGCGATTTCGGCGATTGCGCTGGCGCCGCCGTCGTCGAAGGTGAGGTAGAGGGGCCACGGGGGAGCCAGGGGTTGGGGGCCGGATACCAGGGCCGGTGGTGCACCGGCGCGCGCGGCTTGGATGGCGGCGAGGTGGCTGGCGAAATCGTCGTGCTCGAGCTTGTAGATGTCGGCGCCGATGCCGGGAAAACCGCTGGAAGAGAAATCGCCCGGGGGGACGACGTCGTGGTACATGAGGGCGAGAGCGCGCATGAAAGCAATTGGCTGCCAGCTCATATTTTACAGGTGGACAGGGCCGTCGCCGTCGCCGCGGGTGAGATGGATTTCGGGGAGGGCGGCGTCCCAGGGGTCGAGGGAAGCGGCCAGTTTTTTGGAAGCGGCAAAAATGAAGTTGGACGGGCCGGCGCGAAAGCCGGCGCGACGAAGGGCGGCGCCCCAGGCCTGGTGCGACTGGTTGGAAACGATCAGGTCGACGCCGACGGATTCGAGGAAGGAAGCCGCAGCGGCGGCGACTGCGGGGGCATCGCCGGGCGCGGCGAAACAATCGGCGATGGCGCCAAGGCGCAGGTTGCCGAAGTAGAGGTGGTCCTGCATGGGGGTATCGAGGAGGACAGCCCAGCCGAGGGGTGCGGCCGCGCCGCCACGCACCATGATGTTGATAAATCGGGGGTTATCGGCGGGGTAGAGGATGCGGAGCGTGGCGGCGTCGCGCGAGCCAGCCATGGCGTAAAGCGGGTGACAGCGCTGCCAGAGGTCGTCGGCCCAGGGGCCGAAGCTGCGGACGACCTCAGGGGGCGCGGCGCCGGGGGCCGCGGGCCGCGAGGCGAGGAGGCGCAGACCGGCCGCGCCGAGGCCGGAATATGCGGCGGCATCGAGGGCCAGGCGGCGCAGCGGAGTGGTGCGGAGGGCGCGGATGTTGCGGAGGAAGCGAAAGGGGCGGAGAACCTTGAAATAGAACGGAACGGCGGAGAGCTTCCAGCCGGCTTTTACCAGCATGCGGGGGAGCGGGCGGTCGAAGCCGCCCATCCCGAGGGCATAAAGAACCGGCTGGCGGCGGAGGGCGTCGAGGAGCAACTGCGCGCCGAGGAGGGAGTGGCGCTTGTCGACGAGGCCTTCGGAAAGCGGCAGGTGATAGTAGCCGATGGAGCGGACGGCGCCACGGAAGGAGAAGTCCTGGTGCTTGAGGATGTAGCCGCCGTGGACTTGAGGGCCGGAAGCGGCGACGAACATCTCCTGGAAGATGCGGCGGCCGTTCTGGTGGGGTAGCCATTCGGGGATGTCGGCTTCGGGGAATTGGAAGGCGGTTTCGCCGCCGTCGCGGAGGCGGCGGTTGAAGGCGCGCACGGCGGGGACGTGCTCGGCGGAATAAGGCTGGATGGCGAGAGACACGAAAGTATCAGCTTAGGGCATTCGCGATTTTCCGCGGCCGGGCTGGCGTGCGCCGCTTAACAACCAGAGCACGAAGGCGATGAGAAGCGCGAGGAGAGGGTCGGTGGATTCCGGGGTGCGGCCGGGAAGATAGCGTTGGGCGCCTTCGCCGATGGCGAGGGCGGCGGCGACGAGGGCGGCGGCGCGGGCGTAACGGAGACCGCCGAGGTGCAGCAGCCAGACCATGGCGCCATAGTCGTAAGCCTTTTGCAGGAGGACGACGATGCCGGCCTGGCGATTGGATTCGAGGCTGGCGGCGAAAGGAATCCAGGAAAACGGCGCAGGGGTGGAAGCGAAGTGAAGGGGCGTGAACTCGCGGAGCAGGAGGGCGGAGGCGAGGGCGTAGAGGGCGGCGGGGCGGCGGCCGCGCGCGGGGAGGACCCACCAGACCAGCAGCGCGAGAAGGGCGCCGAGGGCAGCTTCGAAAGGCAGGCGGCGGCCCACGACGAGCATGCGCAGGGGCAGGCACAACATGGCAATGGCGAGCCAGTGCCAGCGCAGGCGGCCGGCCGTGGAGGGCAGGCCGCCGTGGAGGATGGCATCGATGGCGACGGCTGCGGCAAGCCATTCGGCGGCGCTGGCCCAGACGTGAACGGCGGAGACGGAGGCCGGATGCAGGAGGGCCAGGAAGCCGCGCCAAAGGGTTGTGAGGGACGGGAAGGGGAAGAAAGGGTAAAGCTGGTGGCCGATCCAGCAAGCCAGCAGGAAGGCAGGAGCGGCGACCGGCTGGCCATGGCGGCGCGCCCAGGTACGCTCGATTTCCTCGCGGTAGGCCAGCGCGGCAAGAGCGCCGAGGAGGGCGCCGGTGGTGTTAGAGAGCACGTCGAGCAGGGAAGTTTCGCGGCCGGGGATGTAGAGCTGGAGGACCTCGACGGCGAAGGAGAGGGCGAAGCCCAGGATGGTGGCACCGGATACGGCGAAACCGCGTGTGCGGCGGCGCACCAGCATCAGAAACGCCGACGCGCCGAGCGGCATATAAAACAGAACGTTGGCTGCCATATCGCGTATGAGGCCACGAGTCCAGACGGCGGGCCAGGAGTGGAACAAGAGGAAGTCGAGCGGATCGCCGGAGTAACGGTCAAACCTGAAATGCCAGGGGTAGAAGGAGCCGTAGAGGATGAGGGCGAGGACCAGCAGGAAAAGTCTAAACAATTCCGTATCTTAGCAGCTTGAAAAGGGCGCGGTGCATAGAATAGAGAGAATGCGCATGAAGCTTCATCATGTGGGAATCGTGGTCGAGAGCATCGAGCGGCAGGCGCGGCGGTATGCGGACTTCCTGGGGCTGGCGCCGGTTTCGGCGGTGGTGATGGATGCAACACAGAAGGTGAACGTGCAATTCCTGGCGGAGAAGGCGGGGGAGACAAGCGTGGAGCTGATCGAACCGCTGCCGGGCGAATCGCCGGTGCGGCGGGCGCTCGAAAAAGGCGGGGGATTGAACCACCTCTGCTTCGAAGTGACGAACATCGAGGAAGCGGTGCGGCGGGCGGAAGGGAATGGCGCACTCTGCGTGCGCGCGCCGGTGCCGGCGGCGGCATTCGAGGGGCGGCGGATCGCGTTCGTATTTTTCCGGGGGATGGGGTTGATCGAATTCGTGGAGGCGCCACGCGGGGCCGGGGAGCGGGGCGATGACTGAGTTAAGGGTTGCGCTGCTGGCCAGTTGCACGATCGAGGTGCTGCAAAAACCGTTGGCGGCCGAATTGGAAAAGCGCGGGATTCAGGCGGAGTTTTGGGTTGGCGGATTCGGGCAATACCGGCAGGACATTCTGAACGCCGCGTCGGGGCTGTATGGGTTCGGACCGGCGGTGGTGGTGCTGTACCTGGACGGAGAGGACGTTTTCAAGGAGCTGATCGAAAATCCGTTGGAGGCGGATGCCGGCGCGCGGCGGGAATTGGCGCTGCGGCGGGCGGGCGAAGTGCGCGCCCTGGTGGAAACGATGGCGGAGCGGCTGCCGCAGGCGACGGTGATGCTGAACACGGCGGTAGTCCGGCCGCTGAACGCGCTGACGGGGCTGGAATACAACTCGGGGTACGGGATCGAGGATGCAGTGAGCGCGTACAACGAGGAACTGGGGCGGCTGGCACGGAGCGGGCATTCGGCAGTGGTGGTGGACGCGGCGGCGCTGGCGGCATGGATCGGTTACGCGCGCTGGCAGGATACCAGGATGTGGTGCCTGGCGCGGTCGCGCTGGAGCCGGGCGGCGCTTCAGGCGCTGGCGGAGCGGTACACGGCGGCGATCTGCGGGCGATTGGGACGGATCCGCAAGTGCATCGCGCTGGACCTGGACAATACGCTGTGGGGCGGGATCATCGGCGAAGACGGGATGGAGGGCATCCGGCTGGGCGAGGACGGGACCGGGCGTGCGTTCGTGGAATTTCAGAGCGAGCTGCTGAATTTGTACCGCAAGGGCATTCTGCTGGCGGTGTGCAGCAAGAACAATCCGGAGGACGCGTTGCAGGCGATCCGGCGGCATCCGGCGATGCGGCTCCGGGAGGAACATTTCGCGGCGCTGCGGATCAATTGGGAGGACAAGGCGTCGAACCTGCGGGCGATGGCGGAGCAACTGAACATCGGGCTCGACAGCATGGTGTTTCTGGACGATAATCCGGCGGAGCGGACGTGGGTGCGGCAGGCGGCGCCGGAGGTGCTGGTGCCGGAGTGGCCGGCGGATCCGGGGGAATACAAAGGCGCGCTGCTGGAGCTGGCCGCGGCGCACTTTCACAAGCTGGGGATCACGGCGGAAGACCGGAAGCGCGGCGAAATTTACCAGGCGCAGGCGGAGCGGTGGAAGCTGGAAGCGGCGGCGGGACCGATAGAAGATTTTTATCGCGGGCTGGAGATGCGGGTGAAGATCGGGCGGGCGGAGTCGTTCACCATTCCGCGGATCGCGCAGCTTACGCAGAAAACCAACCAGTTCAACGTGACGACGCGGCGGTACACGGAGGCGGACATCCGCGCCATGAGCCAGGATCCGGAATGCGCGATTTTCTGGCTGGACCTGACGGACCGGTTCGGGCCGAGCGGCGTGGTGGGGGTGCTGATTCTGAAGCGCGAGGCGGGCGACGTGTGGCTCATCGACACCTTCCTGCTGAGCTGCCGGGTGATGGGGCGCACGGTGGAGAGCGCGTTTCTGGCGGTGGTGGTGCGCGAGCCGGGGGCGGCGCGGCTGATCGGCGAGTACCGGCCGACCGCGAAGAACGCGCCGGTGAAGGATTTGTATCCGAAGCTGGGATTCGAGTTCACGCGGCAAGCGGGGGAGAGCCGGTTTTGGGAGCTGGACCTGAGGCGGAAGGAACTTAGGGTCCCGGAGTGGTTCGAAGTGGAGATGGTGCGAGGCAGCGTGGCGTAAGAAATCACACGCGAAACGCGGCGGCGAGCTGGTGGAAGTAGCGCTCGGGCAAGGCGGGATCGGCGGCGATGCGGCGGAGGAGGAATGGGTCGGCGGGCCGGGAGTTGAGGCCCGGGATGGTGCTGACGGCGGTTTCGAAGCCGGAGGCGCGCACGGCGGAGAGCGCGTCTTCGCCGATATCGTGCCAGCTTCCGTTCGGATAACAAAAATGGACGGACGGACGGCCGAGCTCATCTTCCAGGCGGCGCTTGGAGCCGGCAATTTCGCGCGTGATTTCGGAGACGGAAGAGATGGAGGACAGGATGGGATGGGTCATGGTGTGCGGGCCGAATTCCACGCCTTCGGCGGCCAGCCGGCGGACTTCGTCCCAGAATAAGGGGCGATATTCGGGCGGAGGCTCGGAGGGCAGAACGATGCCGAGGGAAGCGGAGAGCCGCGCGAGGGCGCTTAA
Source organism: Acidobacteriota bacterium (assembly GCA_021787555.1). GTDB lineage: Bacteria > Acidobacteriota > Terriglobia > Bryobacterales > Bryobacteraceae > JAJYLS01. The sequence goes on from JAJYLS010000001.1 coordinate 80,184, forward strand.
GCGTTCGGCGTTGGGGAGACGCTTGAGGGACTCGACCATTTGGCGGCTTTCCTCATAGGGACGGTTGGCACGGCGATAGGCATATTGGACGCGATCGACCCAGAGCCAGAGCTTGCCATCGAGAAAATCCGTGACGACGAACACGGTGACAGGGATGCCGTACTCGCGAAAAACGGGATGGGCGACGGTGAGAAAATCGCGATAGCCGTCATCGACGGTGATGGCGACGGGGTTTTCGGGAAGGGGTTCGCCGATTTTGAGCCAGCGGCCCACACGCGAGATGGAAACGGGGTTGTAGTGGCGGCGGATGTGGGCGCACTGGCTGGCGAGGGCCGCGGGATCCGAAAAGTGATGGTACATGAGGATGCGGAGTCCGCGCCGGTTAAACCAGCGGACCGCATCAAGACCGCCTCCACGGTGAAATGCTTCGATGGCAAGGCGCTTAAAGGGGGTGTCGCGCATCAGCTTTCAGCTTATCAGCGCGCGGCAGTCAACCGTGGGCCGCGGCGGCCCGGACTTGCGGTTCGGTAGCGCCTTTACCTTGTTGTACATACCACCTTCGGCCCGCTGAAAACTGCCGGCGGACGGTCAGCACCAGCTTCGCGGCTCTCAAACTCAAAGAAGCTCTTTGTATAGTTCCAGCACCGCACGAAGATTCTCATCCGTGGCCTGCGGTATGGCGCTCCGGCGGTGGTTCAACGCTTCTTGAATTGCGGTGTCGAGTGCCTCCGCATCTTGCGTGGGAATCAGCCGGACACCCGGAGGGCGCATTCCGTTATCAGTTGCAATTACGGGTGTCCCGAGGTGGAGAGCCTCGCGGACCGAAACCGCGTCGCCGTCATAGAGCGTGGTCCGCAGCATGAGATCGCTTTCGGCGATAGCGCGCAGCGTGACATCGTGGGGCACATCGCCGGCGAGCAGGACGTGATCGTGCCAGGGGGCCGCGTCAATCTCTCCGCGGAGGGCTGCTTCCAGGCTGCCCGAGCCAACCATCAGGAGACCGGCATCAGGAAAAGCCTGGCGCACCCGGCCGATGGCCTTTATCTGCAAAGGCAGATCGTATTCGGGCTCGAGCAGGCCCACCGTGATCACCAGCGGTTTATGCGCGCGGATGAAGGCCGAGATGAGCGAGGGATAGACCGCGCCGGGATCGGGCGCCGAGAGGGCGTGAGGCTGGATCAGGTGAATACGATCCTTGGACACGCCGAATCTACCGAACAGCGCGACCAGTTCCTCGTTAACGGCGATCAGTGCATCGAAGCGGCGAAAGACGAAGCCTCGCAGTGTGGCGGACCTGGCGCTGCGGCCCGCCGGCGAAGATGGGTAACCACCAGAGTGGAAAGTTAGGACCGTCTTGCGGCCGGGAATTGCATTGCAGACCAGATAGAGCGCCAGCAGCCGCAGAGTTAGACCGCCGCCGAGGTGCAGATGCAGCACGTCGTAACGCAGCCGCAAGAGGAGTGCGACCAAGGCCACGGCGGAGCCCGGGTAGTAGACGCCGTCCGCCTGGGTTTGGCGATGCCGCGTGATGTTTATAACCGGGGCATCGTGTCCCTGGCTGCGCAGGTACTCGCGAATCGACACCAGATTGGCCTGAACACCGCCCCACGGCGGCGGGTAGGGCCCGAGCTGTAAGACCGTCATATAGCCTGCGGGAGCGCCAGAGCGGTATCCAATGCGATCTCCACCGGCGCCTGACGGCGCGCGGATTCGAGCATGGCCAGGCAGCCGATGGTAGCGCGCGCCCCATCCCGCGCGGTTACGGCGGGCGGGCGGCCGCGGCGGATGGCTTCAACGAAATCCTGCATTTGCGCCGCGTAACCCTTCTCGGGCCAGATCGCGGAGCGCGAGCGCCGCGTTCCAGCGCGAATGCTCAGGCGCTTGAAGTTTTCGGTGGTAACACCCAGTCCGGGCGCGAAGATATCCACGCGCTCGCCCCCCGAGGTGCGGCTCCCGACTGTGCAATACGTCAAATTGCCGATCGAACCGTCGGCAAAATGGAAGCTGGCCGCCAAATTGTTTTCGCCGGCGGGGTCCTGCTGGCCGGCCGGCAACGACCAGGCCGCGACGCAGATTGGCTCGGAATCGAGCAGCCAGTACATCAGGTCAACAAAGTGGCAGGCCTCGCCCAAGATCGCGCCCCCGATGGCGGGGTCCGCCATCCAGTACGCCCCTGAAATGCCCGGCGAATTCACTACGCAATTGATGACCGCCGGACCGGCCCGCCGCGTCAATTGCTTCTTGGCGCCGGCATAGAACGGCGCAAAACGCCGGTTGAATCCCACCGTGAAGCAGCGGCCGGTTTCCGCCTCGGCGGCGCACAGCTCGCGGCATTCCGGCGCGGTGAGCGCCATCGGCTTTTCGACGAACACGTGCTTGCCCGCGCGCAGCGCGTCCAGAGCCTGTGCCGCATGATGCTGGTTGCGGCTGGCGATCACCACGAAATCGATCTCCGGATCGCGCAGCAACTCGGCGTAATCGGACGTGCAGTATTGAGCGCCAAAGCGCAAACCGTAGCTTTTGCCCCGGGCGCCGCTCAGCGAATGCACAGCCCGCAGGCGGACGCCAGCCATCTTTTTCAAATTAGGAAGATGGTGCCACTTCGCGATATTGCCGGCGCCCACGAGCGCAGCCTGAAGATGGGCGCCGTCCGCGCGCACGGGAGCGGTGATGTCCACCTTGCGCTTGGGCGCGAAAGCTGCCGCGTCACCCTCTTCCGCGGCCGGATACCGCAAGAGCACCGCCAGGCTGCGCGAAGCTGGTTCGAGAATGGTCTGATAGGCCCGTGCCGCTTCTTCCAGCGGGAACCGGTGGGTGATGAGCGGCTGAAGCTGGACAGCCCCGGCACTTACGAGCCGCAGGAACTCGCCCATATTGCGGTTCTCGGTCCAGCGCACATAGGCAACAGGATAGTCCCGGCCCTGTTTCTCATAGGCCGGATCATAGCTGCCAGGCCCATAAGCCCGCGCCATGAAGAGCTGGATTTCCTTGAGATACATCTCGCTCCAGGGAAACTCCAGTCCGACCGCGCCGACCACGACGATCCTGCCGCGGTCCCGACAGATCTCCAGGGCCAAACGGGCCGGCGCCGCGGATTTGGCCGCCGCAGCCACGATGACGCAATCGGCCCCGCGCCCTCCGGTGACGGCTTGTATCTGGTCGCGGATCGAGCCGCCCGCGAACCCATAATTGGCCCCAAGTTTTTGAGCCAGCTCGGTACGTTCCGGCTTGAGATCGATGGCAGCCAGGACGCCACCCTGGAGTTTGACCAGTTGCGCCACGAGCTGCCCCACCAAACCCAAGCCAATGACCGCGACGACGTCACCCAGCCCGGCGCCGGATATACGGGCGGCATTCATGGCGATGCTGCCCAGCGTAGCGAAGCAGGCGTGCTCGAATCCGATGTTATCGGGTACGGGGACAACCAGGTTGCGCCCCGTCACGATGCTCTCTCCGTGGCCGGTGCCTTCACCGCCGTAAGCCACGCGAGCGCCAAGTTCCAAGTCCAGGACGGTCTCGTGCTTCGCTGCCACCACGCCCGCTCCGGAGTAACCCAGCACGGCATATTCGCTAAACTTGGCGCGCACTTCTGTAAGCGTACGCAGCGGTCCCATGGTCTGGGAGGCGAGCCATATCTTCTGCAGGTGCGAGGGATTGTCGGCGAGTTCCTTAAGGACGCCTTCCTGATGGATACTGGCCGTCTCTGTGCCGGCGCTGATAAGCGAATACCGTGGCCGAACAAGCACGTGGTGCGAGCTGAGGGCCGGATCCGGTACTTCGTCGACAATAATCTCTTTCAGACCGCGCCGAATGACCTGTTTCATAACGAAGCTGCGAAGACAGGGGCCGCACGCCGAAGGACCCCCAATCTGTTCAGTATAGCCGGGCTCTTGAAGCGCGCGCTCAGCAACAGTGGCCGGCGATTCGACACAGTTGATTACCGAGCGTACTAGTACGATCGAACGAACGCGTTGATGTATAATTAATCGCAATTGCAGCGCATCCTAATGGCACCCGGACTCAAGGCACCCGCGCTCAGTGATACAGCAAATCCAGTCCAAAAACTGGGAATGATATTTTTGCTGCCGTTGCTCTTTGCGGGTAACAGCCGGATTTTCGATTTTGCATTTGCTTCGCTCCACGTACCCGGAATTCTGTTCGCGCTGGTGGCGATTCTGGTGTCCGCCAGCACTCAGGTGGGAAAGGTCTTGAGCGATCGGCGAATCGGAAGGTACATGGCGCTGTTCACGGTATGGACTTTTGCAACCGTGCCGTTTTCCGCCTGGCGCGGAGGGGCGCTGCATGATGCAACGCAAATTTGGCCGAGAGCACTGTTAACATTTTTGGCGCTGAGCTGCCTGCCGGCGTCCCTGCCAAGCATCCGGCGGGCGATTTACACGTGGGGATTCGCCGTCTTCGTGCTGGCCGTATTAGCGAAAAAGTATGGCGATTTCAGCATGGGGCGGCTGGCGTTGCCGCAGGGGGAGTTCGAGAATCCAAACGATCTGGGGATGGCCCTGTTGATGGGCTTCCCGTACCTGATTTTTGTCGCCATGGAGGCCGGCATCTGCTTACGGCTGGCGGCGCTCGGAGGACTAATACCTGTTTTTTGGGCGCTGTTGCAGACGGGGTCGCGTGGCGCGCTGCTCGCGCTGGGAGTCGTGACGGCTTTTCTGTTTCTGCGGTGCTCCCCTGCGGGTAGAATTCTGGTGGTTGCCGGCTTTGCGGCGGTATTGGCCGCGGCCGTGGTCGTTTTGCCGCACAGGACTATAGTACGGTACACAATACTATTCAAAGCCGGCACGGACGCCGAGCAACTCCAGGCTGACGATCCGAACGAGATGAGAGATGTGAAAGGCGAAGAGGCGACGGTAGCATCGTCCAACGCGAGATACGATCTTTTGATTGCGAGCCTCAAGATGACATTGCAACACCCTATCGTGGGTGTGGGCATCGGCCAGTTTATGGCGGCCAGGCACGTAGGATCGGAAAACCTCCCGTATAAGATTTCGTGGCAGCCGACCCACAACACGTATACGCAGATATCGAGCGAAACGGGGCTGGTGGGATTTTTCTTTTACATGGCGGCTTTTGTCGGCTGTTTCCGGCTGGGGCGGCAACTCGAGCGGTTCGCGAAGGCGCAGATCCATCCGCAATGGCGAACGATCTCGCGGATGGCTTTTTGTTTGCGGACCTCACTGGTTAGTTTCGCCGTGACAAGCTTCTTTGCGAGCGTCGGCTACTCGGGCATGTTCCAGACGATTGCGGGCCTGATGCTGGCGCTGGCATACGCATGCGAGCCTTATTTCAGCCAATGGCAGGAGCAGCAGAAACAGTTCAAGGCGACGGTCTCCGGCCCGATGCTCCGGCCGGGCGAGGCTGCGGCGCCGGTGCGCCTGCCGGCCCGGCGGTTCGCATAGCCGCGTGCGATGATTGAACTCACCGCACCGGAAGAACTGGCGGCGATCCAGGATTTTTTGCTCCAGGCTTACCAGGTGAAGCCCGGCGCAGCATTCGTTGAAGCGGCGCTTCTCCACTGGAAATATTTCGAGCCGCGGCCGGACTGGGATGGCCCGCGGAGTTATGCTCTCAGGCAACACGGCACGATCGTGGCGCACGGATGCGTGGTGCCGTCGCAATTCCGCGGCGGCTCGCGGGAGGTGCGCGGAATCCGGGTGATCGACTGGGCGGGCGACCGGCGCTTTCCCGGCGGCGGCGTTCTCATGATGCGCGAGTTCAACCAATGGGGCGACATCGTCATGGCCGTGGGAGGGTCGCCGGATACCTTGCGGGTGCTACCCAAGGTGGGATTCGAACATCGCGGGAATTCAGCAGTATATGCGCGAGTGGTCCGCCCGTGGCGGCAGTTTCGGACGGATCCCTTTCCGCGTGGCTGGAAAGCGCCTCTGCGCCTGGCGCGCAATGTAATGTGGGCTACTTCGTCGCGCAGCGCGACGGTGGCTGGGGGGTGGTCGCTCCAAAGGGTGGAACGGTTCGATCATTCCGTGACGCCTGTTCTGGAGTACGTGCCTCCGGAAACCGGGCAGCCAGTGCGCAGCCCGGACCTGCTGAACTACATGCTGCGCTGCCCGACGGTAGCCATGCGGGGCTTTTTGATCCTGGAGAAGGCAGCCGTTCGCGGCTATTGCCTGATCTGCCAGGTGGGCGGGCAGGCGCGCCTCGCGGAATTGCGGCTGGCCTGTAACGATGCGGAGGCGTGGCGGACGGGTTATTCCCTCGCGGCGCGGGCGGCCGCGGCCGATCCGGCGACCTGCGAGATTCTGGCGGTTACTGCCATCGAAGCCGCGGCCCGGGCGCTGGAAGCCAACGGATTCCGCTTCCGGCGAAACGACCCGATCCTGATTCGCGATCCGAGGGGACGACTGGAAGGGATGCCGCCCCTGAATATCAACATGCTGGAAGGAGACGAAGCATATGTTTTTAACGCGGATTATCCTTACGAGACCTAGGCTAAGGCTAGGCTCCTTTCGGGCTATATAGCGCTGGCGGAAGTTCATCGGAGCCGGGCGGTGCCGGTCGTTCTACTGATGCTCACATAATACCGTGACAAGGCTCTTTGGGCCCCCCAGACCGCTCCGTTACACTCGCGGCTCCGAATCGGGTTGCCAGCGACACAGGCCAAGCTTAGTAAGAGCGGCCCGCAGTGGCCCATGGAACCCAATCCGGCATCAATCCAGTATGACGTTCAATCCCGCTCCGTCGGGGATTACTTCTCTGAGGCGGGCGGCATCGAGCGGAAGCGGCTTTCCGCTGCTCACCTTTCGCGCTGAGTATCCGCATTCGACGAGCAGGCCGATCAGATCGTCGAAGGAGTAGCCCTCCTCGCTCCGTGTGGCCATTCCGTTTCAGCATGGGTTGCATCGGCGTAAGAAAGCGGAGGTAATGGCGGTCCCCGCCAAGACTGTATAGTAGCCGTCGAGAACAAAACGATAGCGGTTGTTTTCAAACGTCGAAAGAGAATTCGAGACGGCGGTGGCAAAAAGGATGGTGAACAGCATGAAGGCCAGCACGGCACGTTCCTCCCGCTTCCATCGAATCCTGAAGCGCGAGAGGGCCAGTTGTGCAAGCGCCCAAAGCACCAGGGCCGGCAGGACGACAATCAGAAATGTTCCGGTATAAAGCGGCAAGGCGAGCGCGCCCCCTGAGGCCCTGAGCGTCCGGAGGTCCTTTCGGCTACTCGCCTGGCGGAACTGGCCGAAGAACACGACGTTGTAAAAGCGCTCGAAAGTGTGGATGCGAAGGCGGGCATCGTCAAACGAGTGCATATCGCTGGTGGGCAGGAAATATGCAAACCACGCGATCAGAACCGAGCGGGCATAAGCGATGGGATAGTGCCGCCAGATGGCTTCCGAATTCTTCAGGTACAGGTCGTGCAACTTGAGATAAGCGAGATTGTTGAAATTGGGATGCCCGGTCGACGTTTCGGCCTGATCCAGAACGGGGATGCCGGTCCTCGGCGGGATCTCTACATAAGCGGAATATGAGTCTAAGCCACTAAATGGAGGAATCTTGGCAAGGGGGGTTACAACCCCGGCGCGAATCAGGCGGTCCGCCTCGTCCGGTGTGAGCTGAAACGTGGTCGTAACCCCCGTGGCCATACCGGCCCAGGTGCTGGCTGTAAAGGCGTGAAACAGGACCCAATTCTTGATATAGAGGGCCAGGATGAGCGCGATCACCGGAAGCGATCCGATCCAAACCGCCCGCCGGGCACGAGGATAGGCGGCAATCATCGCGCCTGCGAGGACGAGGACGTAGATCAGATGGAACTGGTTGCGAATCATGACCAGCGCCAGGATCACGGCGAAGAATTCAACGGAGCGGCGGGCGCAGGGCGCCTGGCAAAAACGGAACAGGGCGATGGCCGCGACCAGCAACAACAAAAGGATGGGGTACTCATAGATGGCGAGGTTCTCATAGAGGACGCAGCCGGGGTTGACGATGAAGAGGATGGCCAGCGCGGCGGAGAGCCCCTCGGGAACATGGAAAAGCCGCATCAAGTGCAAAAGCGAGTAGGCGATGAGCACACCCATCAGCAAGTAAATCGCCTGGAGCACCACCGTATAGGACGAGGGGAAAAGCTTCACGACGATCCCGACCGCCAGGTTGAACCCAGGCGGCTGCATGTGAAGGTAGTAAAGACTCTCGAGGAGGCGGTGTTGCATGAGGACCGGATCGATGTACTGCCAGTAACCGCGAACGGGAGAGGAATCGAAGCGGACTCCGGCGAAGTAGTAAGCCACTCGCGAAAGGACAAACGCCGCGAACAACCAGAGATCCGCGGCCCCGGGAAAGTGCTTCATATCCGCCCCGCGGCTCATGAGCTCTTCGCCAGGAACATGATCTGGTACCCGAAGAGGCCCGGCATCAGCCTCGTGAACGCGGCGAGCAACCGGTTAATCAACTTCATTGGGAGGCTCTCCGGGGAAAACCCCAGCACCAATTCCACCGGCACCACGGTGCAGCGTTCCTGAAGAATGCGATAGCCATTCTCCTCCAAAAGCCGGCGGGCGGTCTTGCGCGTGAAGAAGCGCAGGTGCGTTCGGTCCAGGATTCCACGCTCCTGATAAGCGAACCGGCCGAACAGCAGCATGCACCGCACCGTGACATTCGCGATATTGGGGAGGGAAACGATCAACCGGCCATCGCTTTGAAGCAGCGTGTGGCATTCGGCGAGGATCCGCTCGGGAGTGCGCAGGTGCTCGAGGATATCGAGGAGCAACACGCGATCAAACCGCGCTCCACCGAGTTCCCGAATCACATGGGAGACCCCGCTATCCAGGTCCGCGCTGAAGTATCGCTCGAAAGCTGCGCGATTCGCGGGCTCGGGCAGCAGGTCCACACCGGTCACGCGATTGCCGCTGGCCTTGAGGGTGGCGGCGAACTCCCCCTCGCCGCACGCGATGTCCAGGACCTCCTGGTTGCTGCCCACCATCGAGCAGGCGTAATCGTGGCTCGAAAAGCGGCTGCGCTTGATGGGGTAGTGGATGAAATACTCGGCAAATTCCGGGCACCGGGCAACCGAGCGGCAGGTGCGCTTATAACGCCGGATGGCGCGGAACACGTCCCGCGCGTACCGCATCCCATTGACATAGCAGATCTCAGTGCCGTAGTAAGTCGGGATAGGAACTTCGGAAATGGTGTAGCCCTGATGATGGAGCTTGATGATGATTTCCGTATCGAAGTGGAAATCGTCGGTCATGTGGGTGAAATCGATCTTGCGGAGCGCGGCGAGACTATAAGCGCGATAGCCGCTGTGAAACTCGGTAAGGCGCATATCCAGCGCGGCGTTTTCAAAACGGACAGGATGCGATTGCCGACATACTTGTACAGCGGCATGCCGCCCTTGAGCGGTCCCCCATAGGCCTTCATCATACGGGAACCGAACACCGCGTCGGCCTCGCCATTCACGATCGGCTTGTAGAGATGCGCCAGGATTTCGGGAGCGTACTGCCCGTCGCCGTGGAGGAGGATTACTATGTCGAAGCCCTTTTGCAGAAAATAGCGATATCCGGCCTTCTGGTTGCCGCCATAACCCAGATTGCGGGGGTGCCGGAGCACCGTGAGCTTAGGAAGCTCCCGAAGAGCTTTGATTCCCATGGCCAGTTCGTAAGTTGCATCCTGGCTGGCGTCGTCAAAAACGGCAATCTCCTCGACATTGGCCCAGACATTGGGAGTGATGCGCTTCAGGACCTTCATCAGGGTCGTGACGGCGTTGTAGGTAACGACGAGAATGCCGATCCGCTTGCCGTGGCAACTCGCGGCCTGCGAGTCGTCTTGCAAGGCGCTCGCCCGGAATGCAGGTAGAGGCTCAAACGGCAGTGGGCTGGGCAAAGCGTCGCCCGTCTGGACAGCCATGGTCTTCAATAGAATATCGGGCCTCAACTGCGAAGTCAAAGCTGACACAAGTTGATAACGGAGACCAGGAGGTGGATTGCGCCAGGCACGGCCTATCGCGGAAGAGTACCGGTACGGTACTATGTCGGCAGCCAAAGCCAAAGCAATTCTGTGTCCGGCTGGGAGGGCCACGGCGATCTCTAGAATTGTTAAAGTTTTCACGCAAGGGTAGAATGGCCCTATGCCTTCGCCCCTGCCCGCCCTGATTGCCCGACACACGCCTGCGCCGATCAAACGTTTCGTCCACCATAGTCCGTTTTTCGATCGCCTCGCCATGCGTGTTTACGGCGGAATGTTACGGCGTTCTTCGGTCACGATCCAGGATGGGCCGCTGCGCGGAATGAAGCTGTCCGCCAGCCGGCATACGTCTCACGCACATATTCGAGGCACCTACGAGCGCCCCGTCCAGGACGCGATCGAGAAAATGGTCCGGCCAGGCGACATTTGCTACGATTTGGGCGCGAGTATCGGGTACATGACGCTGGTAATGGCGCGCAAAGCCCGGCACGTGTACGCCTTCGAGCCTGCTCCCCATGCCGTGGCCGAGCTCGCGCGCCAAATACAGGCCAACAACTTAAGCAATGTCAGCGTCATCGCCTCTCCCGTCAGCAACGATGTCCGGCAGGTGCCCTTCTGCCTGACCGATGCAGCTTACGGTTCCGCCATTAACTACAACGAATCCCGCTGGCCTATCCTTCCTCTCGAGACCATTACCCTCGATGATTTTGCCGCTCGACACCCCGTGCCGGACTTCATAAAGATCGATGTCGAAGGAGAAGAACACATGGTCCTGGAAGGCGCGCGTGGCATTTTATCCCAGCGGAAGCCATCCATATGCTGCGAAATCCATAGTTCTGAAGCCGCCCGCGAAGTCCTTGCGATTCTCCGCGCTATCGGCTATAACGTAACGCTACTGAACGGAGCGCCTTTTGAACACCCCTCCGAGGTGATCCCCGGCGAGTTCCACATCATAGCCTCTGCTCCCGCCCTGTCCCGGGCTGCCGCTTCGGGTCGATAGTTCCTTACGGCGCCGCCGCGCCGCCGCCAGCATCGGGGGCGCGGGACACGTAACATGCTATACTGAGCACTCGCCGAATGGGCAGGCCGGGCGCGAGCGGTGCTCGGCCGCGCCGCGCTGAAAGAAGTTCCAGCTAACTCTAAGGCGCCGCTTTCCTTCCGGAGCAGCAAAAGTGAGCGTGTGGGCGCAACTGCAAATTCAGACCGTAAAAGCTTTCTACACCGCAGTGACCGGCTCGGGTATGTTACGCATCCGCTCCGGGAGAAGGGCTTATTCCGCGCTGTATTTCTGCTACAAGCGATACCTGGAAGATCCGTTTTATAAGCTTGCGCAATGCCATCCGGAGTTGTTCCGCGGCGGGCATATCGTGGATGTGGGAGCCAATATCGGCTACACCGCCGCGGTATTCGCGAACGCGATCACGCCGGGATTCAAAGTGTTTGCCTTCGAGCCCGAGGATCTGAACTTCCGCATGCTCGGCGAGTTGGTGGCGCAGCGCGGAATCGCGGACATCGTGGTTCCGGTGCAAGCCGCGGTTGGCGCGGAGGAGGGCAGCGCCATGCTCAAGGTCAATCCGCGGCATCCCGGCGACCATTCCGTGATCACCGAAAAATCACGCGAGCCGGATGCTCCAAAAAGGAAGGTCGTGCTGGTCAAGGTGGACAACTTCCTGCGGGACCGTGGCGCATCCACTCCTGTTGCGTTGATCAAGATCGACGTGCAGGGTTACGAAATGGCCGTTTGCCAGGGCATGGTGGCGACCCTGGAGGCCAATCCCGCGGCGGTGGTGTGCCTCGAATATTCGCCCGATTCCATGCGGACCCTGGGTTTCGAGCCCACCGCGCTGCTGGACTGGTTCCGACAGCGGGGCTACAGCCTGCGCGCGCTCGACGCACACGGAAAGCCGGGGCGCGAAATTCCCGCGGCACTGGGACGCGATGCCTACCTGAATCTCTGCTTCGCGAAGGAATCAGCGCGCGGCGGCAGCTTCCTGTGAAGCGCTCGCCAGGGCGGCGACGTACCATGCGCAGGTATTGCGAATGCCCTGGTGCCGCAAAAACGCTTCGCACGCGCGTTCCAGCAGGCGCAATATGCCCGTAGCCAGGTCCGTCCGCCATTGAGGGAAGCCGCTGCCACAGCCTGTTCCTCGGAGATGCGGGACAACTCGGGGGCCGTCATAGTGGATAGATCAACAGATCAATGGTTCAACGACTCGCCCCCGCAGCTATTGTTCTTGCTTTCCCGAGCCGCTTTTCCAGAAATTGCGATTCCGCTTCCACGTAAGGCCTGGCCGGGAGACACGCGGCGATTCCACTCAGCCATCCGGCAAACTCTTCCTCGGTGAAGAAGCTGGTATCCATCAAACGGGGCAGTAAGAGAGGGTCGGTGTGGCGCTCCGCTAGTCCCGCTTTACAGGTGGCGGCGGAGAGGATGCCGGCTTCGCGAAGCCACGGCAGGAATTCCGCGCGGCATACGCCCCCGGGATAGCAGAAATGCGCCGGCTGGCCGGTCCGGATTCGCTCGAGCCAGGCCCGGTTGTCTGCCAGTTCCCGCTCGAAGAGCGCCTGGTCGAGAGAGACCCCGTGGCGATGCGTGTGAAGTTGGAGATCGACGCCCTTCTTGGCCATCTCCCGGGCCTCGCTGACGCTCATCAATTGCAGAATGCGGCGCTGGAGAATGCCGGCATAATCCAACTCCAGACGTTCCGCCAGCCGGCAGAGCACTATATCCTTCTCGGCACCGCTCAGCCCCTTGTCGGAAGCATACTGTCGCAAGCGCTTGCTCGTCTCCGCGAGCGCCGGCCCACACAGCTCTACGGGGGCCGCGTCCAACACTTCCGGCCAGCACAAGACGCGGCCGCGTCCTTTCCACAAGAGATACGAAGCCATCACGTCATAGACCGGCCGGTTGAACTGCACGTAATAGGTGGTCAGGTAGAGGGTCACCGGGAAGCCGAACTGCTGGAACAGAGGAAACGCGAGCTGGTAGAAATCGAAAGCGCCATCATCCACCGTAAGTGCAACCGCCCGCGGCGGTAACTCCCCGCGAGAGAGAAGCGCGACGGCGGTATCCAGAGGCAGAACATTGCAGCCCGCCTGGGCAATGAGTTCCAGCCGTCTCCGCAAATGGGAGGGCGGCATATACAGGCTCGGGTCCCATTGATGTTCATCGTCGATGGAGACGCCGTGCCAGCCGATAATCAGTAGCCGGTTCTGCCGCCATCGGCTGTGCATGACCGCCGAGGAGAACCCCAGTGCCCGCGCCGCCCTCAGGCTGTATAATTTCGCCCGGCGCAACATGATCTGTTCATTCTAGCACTGTTCCCTTGATCACCCGGCCGTTCTAGCCGTCTGACCTAACTGATTTCTTTCTGAAAGTGTCAAGTCTTCGTCTTCAACTTGCCTTCAACGCTTTCGTGCCGCCGCCCGCCTGAAGTTCGATTGGCTCCGTCCGTTTGCTCTCCTGCAAGCGAGAACGCCTGGCGATGCGCATCCAGCCATACCCCCACTTCCTCCGGCGTTACGACTTGTCTCTGTAAGAGCGCCGGCAGCAGATCGTGCGTCAACATGGCGCTGAACGGACGGTTGTAGGCGATGGACCGGTTTTGATGCGCCAGCTTAAGGATGAACGGCACTTGCTGGCAAACCGGCTTGCCATCGAACTGCGGTCTTTTGCGAAAGTAATGATCGGCCGTGAAGAGGACAATGGTATTGTCCCAGACTCCGGCTTGTTCCATGGCATGGCGGAGAGTTCCGATCATGCGATCGGTTAACACCAGGGCATCGATATAGCCTTTCAACGGCGAGTGCAGCACCGAAGCGAGTGGGTACGCGTAGAGGTCATCCCGGCCCGTCCGGCGATTGTAGAAAAATGGCGCATGGGGTATACCGATGTGCAACAGCGTCAGATTGTACGGTTGGGCGCGTACTACGGATTCGGACCAACTTAGGAGCTGGTAGTAGAGCCAGGCATGCCGTTTCGCAGCGATCGGCTGCCCAAACAGCGACCGGCCTGTATTCGTCTCCCAAAGCTCACGCGGCTGGTTCAACAGCACCCCGAAGAAACCGGCGCCTCCAGTGTTCCCCATGATCCCGGCGCCGTCCCACTGACACCCCGTCAGGCTGGCGCTCAACACGCGGCAATACGGCAGCGCCCATGCTACCACGCCGGTGTTAAAGCCTAGTTTGCGCGCCTCCGAGAACACGTTCGGTGTGCTGCCCCATTTGGCCCAGCCTTTCGAGCCTTTGAACCGGAGCAACAATTCCCGCGGGCCATCCGTCTGGACCGCTTCGACTCTGCGGCCTGTGGTCAGCGACGGGATGGAAATATCAGTGCCGGGACCGGGCGTTTGCGCCGCGTCGGAGTAGAACGATTCCTTGCGGAGGCGGTCTACTTCGGGCATCTGCAGATCCGCCGGCCGTTCGGGGAAACTTAAGGCCTCATCCCATTCATCAAAGATCACCCAAATGACATGTGGCGCCGAGGGCGGCGGTGCAAGCGCGGGCGCGAAGGGGCCATCAGCCATCGCGACCCCCTCCTGACCGAAGGCGTGAAACGCGGCGTTGCCAAAAACAATGAGGACCAAAGGCGCCATCAGGAGCAGAAACTGAAACTGCACCTTGGTAAATCCATTGCTCCCCTTCGCCTCAGCCAACAGGACGGTGAACGCCAGGATGGCCTCGATGCTAGACCCATGGGTCGGAAACTGGAATCCCATCGTTTCGACGATACCCGGCAGCATGTCGTGGGCCGTAATCAGGAGGGCCAGCACAATCAGTCCTAGGAACACAAGATACACAGCATATAGAAGACGATTCCGCTGCCCCGGCCTCAGATAGCGCTGGCTGCGGCCCATGCGGAAGACCAGGAAAATCAGAGCGCCGAGGATCAGGACATTAATGGCCGCCGCGGCATAGTCAGACGGTGGCGGAAGGTCCTTTCTCCAATACCCGGACGCCCCCGATGATGTGAGAAGGTTTTCCCAAATCTTCAGAAAAATCAGGTTGGCAAGCGAAAGACTTGCCACCATGTCCCGCCAAAGCGGGAACGGCTGTTCCTTGGGAGCAGCGGATGACTGGGGAGCTGTCACAGTGAGCAGGATTACAAATTATCGCATGTGGTACACGAACATCCAACTCTCATTAGGCTACAAAGGCGGCCAAAACGGTTGCAAACAGATGGCGGAAATGGCTTATGGGGGCGCCCCATTGAGGTTCATCGTCGATGGAAACGCCGTGCCAAACGATAATCAGTAGTTGGTAGGCCGTACTGGTACATGTGGTCAGCTTGAATGCCAGGAACAGCCGGGGCCTCACTCTCATGTCGCACCCCCGGCCACCCCCTGCCACCCCAGCCATGCTGTCCGGCGGTCCAAAACAAGACTGTGTTAAAATAGACGAACCGGACGCCTGTGGCAACCTTGGGGGTGATCATCGCCAGGCTGACGCAGGACCAGCGCCGCGCAGCGGCAGCCGTCTGAAGACCATGCGGCGGACCTCCAGACACACCCACATATGAGCACTACGGGACGCAAGCTAGTGCTGGGTTCAACTTGGCGGATCGTCAACTCCGTCGCGGTCGGCCTCGTCTCGATCCTGATGATGCCCTTCGTAGTGCATTCGCTCGGCGATCGCATGTACGGCATCTGGACCCTGGTGGCAACTTTCATGGGGTACTCCTCGGTCATCGAGCTCGGGCTGTCGCAGGCGATCATGCGATATCTGGGACGCTCACTGGGCGCGGAGGATCATGCGGAATGCAACCGCGTCTTCAATACCTCGCTGCGAATTTACCTGGCGCTCGGCGGGGTGGTATTGATCCTGACCGTCGTGATGGCCGCCCTGGCGCCTCTCTTCTGCCGCACGCCCGAAGATGCCTCCCTGTTCTGGAAAATCATCCTGCTGCTGGGGCTCAATTTCGCCCTGCTGCTTCCGGCCAAGGTCTATAAGGGGGCGCTGGAGGCACATCTCCGATACGACATCACGGCCGGATTGGACCTGGCGGCACTGGCTTTGCGCACCGCCTGCATTATCGGCGCCCTCCTCCTCGGATACAAGGCCGTGGCGCTGGCGTGGGCAACCTTACTCTGCGGCCTGCCGTCCACTGCGGCGGCCCTCTATTACACCCATAAAGACCTGCCTTTTCTGGAACTCCATTCCCGCTACTGGAAACGCAGCACCGCCAGAACCTTGTTCTCTTACAGCCTCTACAGCTTCATCAGCCATCTCGCGGGCCTTCTGCGCTCCAGGGTTGACAACGTTGTGGTGGCGGCCTACATTTCGCTGGAAGCGGTGACGCATTACAGCATCGGCAGCCGCCTGGCTCAGTACTCCGACGAGATCATGACCGCGCTGTTAGGGATGTTTCCTTCCGTATTCAGCCGGCAGGAAGGCGCCCGCGATTACGACGGCATACGCCGCGTCTTCTTCCTCGCCACCAAGATCTCCCTTGTGCTGTCCAGCTTTCTCTCCTTCGGCCTGATTGCATGGGGAAAATCTTTCATTGCCAGATGGGTGGGCCCGCGATACGTGGACGCTTATGCCGTGCTCGTAGTACTGACCCTCAGCTTCTATGTTGTCCTGGCGCAATTGCCTTCCACGGCCTTGCTGTATGGCACCTCCAAACATAAGTTCCTCGCATGGCTGAGCTCCGCCGAGAGCCTCGTCAATCTGGCACTCAGCCTGGTCCTCGTCCGGAAATACGGCACCCTGGGGGTGGCGATCGGGACCCTCGTTCCCATGGTGCTGGGCAGGATCGTGGTGCTGCCGGTTTATGTTTGCCGCGTTTCGGGTATCGGGTATCTCAATTACGCCTGCGCCATGTCCAAAACCGTAGGCCTCATCTTACTGGCGCTAGCCCTTCCTTCTTTTATCACGATGAAGTATGCTTGTCCGAGCTATGCCATGCTCACCGCGATAGCGCTGCCTTCGGGCATTTTCTATTTTTTGCCCATTTGGCTGTTCGGATTTAGCGCCGCCGAGGCGCAGACTATGAAGGCCAGCGTCTGGCCTGCATGGGCCCGGCACAGAGCCCAGGCTGCCAGCACTACGGCGGAGTAACGTGGAGATTACACAATGAGCACTACCGCTAAGATCAAAAAGGGTATCAAGTATCTGCTGGGAACCGATCGATTAGGACCGTACTTTCCCGTCTATCCCGACGATACGTTCATCGTATCTTATCCTCGTTCCGGCAATACGTGGATGCGTTTTTTGATCGCGAACCTGATTCATTCCGATCTGCAGGTGAGCTTCGTTAACATAGATCAACTCGTTCCGGAGATCTATCTGATTACCCGCCGGGAGCTCGCTCGCGTCCCGTGCCCGCGGATTTTGAAGAGCCACGACCATTTCAACCCCCGATACCGGAACGTGATTTACGTGGTCCGGGATCCGCGGGACGTGATACTTTCGGAGTACCGGCACGAACTCAGAAGCCGCGTGATCGATGACGGGTTCCCGATGGAGCGCTTCCTCGATCATTTCCTGGATCCCGCCGCACATCGGCTTCCCGGCGCGCTCGAAAACGATGAGCCGTTCGCCCCCTGGGGCGAACATGTGGCGAGCTGGATCGGCGCGCGGCGCAATCACAAGCGCTTTCTGCTGGTGCGCTATGCGGACCTTCAGCACGACCCGCACACGGAGTTGAAGAGGATTGCCGGCTTTCTTGGGAGCGATGCCACCAGTGAGCACATCGCTAGGGCCGTGGAGTTGAGCTCAGCGGACCGGATGCGGAAGCTCGAAAAGAACGAACGCGAGAAATGGCGGCTCACGGCCGGCCAGCGTCGCGATATTCCCTTCGTGGGCAAGGCCGAGACCGGCGGCTGGAAGGAAGCCCTCCCTGAAAACTGCGTAGCGGCAATCGAGGCAGAGTGGGGCGACCTCATGACCAGCCTCGGATTTGAGTTGAGCGGTGCTGGACGCGGCGCTCTGCACCCACCAGCGGCTGCTGCCAAGAGCGGCGCGCGATAGGGGGTTAGTGATTCCGGGCGGCTGATCCCGCGGTTACCGCCGTCTATTCCTGCTTCGTCGCCCGCCTTCGGCCGATCTCCTCCTGCGGCCCCCTTGCGGGTGTCCTCTCTCTTACGCTTGCGGCCACGGCGCTGAATCCCATGGACACCGGATTGCTGTGCCCGTATCCACATGAACCGCCCCACCGCGCCCGCTTCAATTCCGGAAAAGACCGCCCAATTGCCCGAGCGCTTTTTCGGTGGCGTGATCTGGAGTTGGCTCGGCGTCGCCGTCAGCATCCTCTCCGGCCTGCTGCTCTCGCCCTACATCATCCGCAAAATCGGTGACGAAGCCTACGGTGTGTGGTCCCTCGCCTTCGCCCTGGTGGATTACTACTGGCTCATGGATCTGGGCTTCCGCTCGGCCACCTTCAAGTACACCGCGCATTACCGCGCAATCGACCGCCCCGACAAAGTCAACGAGGTCCTCAACACCGGCCTGCTCTACTCCTGCTTCGTGGCCGCCGTCACCCTCGCCGCTTCCATTTACGCTTCCCGGTATGCCGACCTCTTTTTCCGCATCTCGCCGCCGTTCCGCCCCGTTTTTGCGCTCCTGATTCTCATGGTCGGGATGAGTTGGTCCGCGGGCTCGATGTTCACCCTCATCACCGCCTGCGTCGAAAGCTTCCAGCGGTTCGACATGACCAGCAGCATCTGGATCGCGACCATCACCGTGCGCACCGTGGGCTGCTTCATCGTCCTGGCGACCGGTCACGACCTCATCTGGATGGGCAGCGTGGTGCTGGCCAGCCAGTTTCTGGGATATGCGCTGAACTTTTGGACGCTCCGCCGGATCGCGCCCGAGATTCGCTTCTCGCCGCGCCTGGCACGCCTCGCCACCTTCCGCCAGATGTTCCGCTACGGCATCCACACCTTCGTGGCGACCATCGCCAATCAATCCCTGGAACAGACCGCGCCGATCATGATCGGCCATTTCCTTCCGACGGCTTTCGTGGGCTACTACGCACTCCCGCGCAAACTGCTCCACTACTCGGTGGACCTGGTGGCCCGCACCGGGATCGTCACCACCGCGCATTCCGCGGAAATGGCGGCGCACGACGACTACGACGCCATCGGGCGCCTTTCCGTCTACGTGAACCGCTACTCGCTGGCATTGTTCGCTCCGGTCGCCATTGGCCTCGCGGTCTATGGCCATGCGCTTCTGCGCGTCTGGGTGCGCCCCCAATTCGCCGATTATGCCGCGCCCCTGCTGCCGGTGCTGGCCATCGGAATGGCCCTCGGAGTCGCCGCCCAGTTCAATTCCGGCTCGGTGCTGTACGGTTTGGGAAAACACCAGGGCTGGGCCTATCCGCTGCTGGGCGAGGCCATCGTCCGCGGTATCGCCATGTGGCTCCTGATTCCCCGCTACGGAATCATGGGCGCGGCAGTCATCAACACCGCCACCGCGCTGGCCAACCGCGGTCTCCTCGTGGCATGGGTGCTCTGCCGCAACCTGAAAATCAATTTCTGGAAATATCTCTTCGACGTTTACGGCGGCCCCGTGGGCGTCGGCATCCTGACCCTGGCCGCCTCCTCCGCCTTGAAAGCCCACTGGCTCCCTGGCCGCGACTGGCAGCAGGTGATCGCCGGCCTTTGCCTCACCGCGCTTATTTATTACGCCGCCGCCTACTACGTCTGCCTCTCCCGCAAGCACCGCGCGATTCCGCTCCAGTTCGTCCGCAAGAAGTTCTACCTGAAAGCCGCCTAACTAACTGCCTTCTAAGCTCGCCGCAATGCGTGCGGCATATCACGCCCAATGCGAACACTCCTCTCAGCCGTCGGGAGCTTTTTACCGTGGTCCCTTCCAGGAACTTCACGCTCCATCGCACGCCGGATCGCTCTTCTGGAATGAACCTCACGGCGCCCTCGGGCGTTCCATATCAAAAACGCTCCGGATTGTCGTGGAATGTCACGGTGGAAGTTCGGCTGCCAATGAGAGCGGGCCATGCCAACGAACGTCCTCTCCGTCGACGTCGAAGACTACTTCCACGTCGAGGCATTCTCCGACATTGTCGACCGCGGCCAGTGGAGTTCCTATCCCTGCCGCGTGGAGAACAATACACGGCAGTTGATGGACCTGCTGGACGAGTGCGGCGTGCGCGGCACGTTCTTCATTCTTGGTTGGGTGGCCGAACGCTATCCCGCGCTGGTGCGCGAGATCGTCGCGCGCGGCCACGAGCCCGCCTGCCATTCCTACTGGCACCGACCGATTTTCCGCCTCAACCCGCAGGAATTTCGCGACGATACCCGCCTCGCCAAGGACGTCATCGAACAGGCCGCCGGCGCCCGCATCGAAGGCTATCGCGCGCCCAGCTTCTCCGTCACCGCCCGCTCGCTTTGGGCCGTACAGATTCTGGTGGAACTCGGCTTCACTTTCGACTCCAGCGTCTTCCCCATTCACCACGATACCTACGGCATGCCGGATGCGCCGCGCACGCCCTTTCAGATGGCTACGCCCGCCGGAAGCCTCACCGAATATCCGCTCACCACCTTTCACTTACCCCGCCTGCCGAATCTCCCCGTGGGCGGCGGCGGATACCTGCGTATTCTGCCGCTTTGGTACACACGGCTCGGCCTGCATCGCGCCCGCTCCGAAAACCTCCCCCTCATTGCTTATATCCATCCCTGGGAAATCGATCCCCTACAGCCCATGCTGGCGGGACGCTGGAAGTCGCGGCTCCGGCACTACACCAATCTCGATAAAACCACCGCGCGCCTGCGGGAGTTGCTCGGCTCCGCACCGTTTTCCGCCTTCCGCGACAGCCGCCTCGCGGAGACGGTCCAACCCGCTGTCTTGCGGGCGGCATAACCGGTAAAGTTCTATGGCATACGACGAGAGACAACAGGTAGCGACATTCTGGAACAACATCGCGCACGATTTCGACGCGATCTACACCGGCCGCAAAAGTTTCATCGGCCGGGTGCTTGACCGCACTTTTCGCAAGGACATCTACCAGCGCTTCGACTGGGTCATGGAACGCGCCGGAGATGTCCGCGGAAAAAACGTCTGCGACGTGGGCTGCGGCTCGGGACGCTTCGTCAACGAGTTGGCCCGCCGCGGCGCCGCGCGCGTCGTGGGCGTGGACGTCGCGCCCGAAATGCTCAGGATGGCCGCCGATCTGGTCACCCAGAACGGCGCCGCCCGGGTCTGCGAGTTCGTGCATAGCGACGTGCTCGATTGGAAAACCACCGAGCGCTTCGATATCGCCATCGCCATCGGCTTCTGGGATTACATCGCCGATCCGCCCGCGCGCCTGCGCATTATCCGCCGCATGACCACCGGTAAGTTTCTCTCCGCCTGGCCGCGCTATTGGACCTGGCGCATGCCCATCCGCAAAGTGCGGCTGAAGGTGGCCGGCTGCCCGGTCTACTTCTTCACCAGGCCGCGCGTCTACCAGATGCTGGAAAGCTCCGGCTTCCGCGTCGAGCGCTGCGACGTCGTCGGCAAGCTCTTCTGCGTCGAGTCGCGCCCGGTATAACTCATAATGCAGGTCCTCTTTTGGCTCGCGGCCGCGGCGGTGCTCTACGTCTACGCCGGCTATCCCCTTCTTCTCGCCGCGTTGGTCGCCCGCTTGCGCCGGCCGCCGCGCACGCGCGAGATCCAGCCTTTCGTCTCCCTTCTCGTGGCGGCCTACAACGAAGCCGGCGTCATCGCCGCCAAGATCCGCAACGCTCTCGAGCTGGACTACCCCGCGGATAAACTCGAAATCGCCATCGCCTCGGACGGCTCCACCGACGGCACCGCCGCCATCGCGGGCCAGTTCGCCGGCGACCCCCGCGTCCGCGTATTCGAATATCCCGTCAACCGCGGAAAGATCACGGTATTGAACGAAACGCTGCCCCAGCTTCGCGGTGAAATCGTGGCCCTCACCGACGCCGCCAGCATGCTCGCGCCCGGCGCGCTGCGCCGCCTCGTCGCCCACTTTGCCGACCCCGACGTCGGCGCCGCCAGCGGCGTCTACAAGGTGCGCCGCAAAGAGCAGGCCCAGCTTGGCGTCCAGGAGGACTTCTACTGGAAGTACGAGACCTTCCTCAAGAGCAAGGAAGCCGCACTCGGCTCGATTCTCGGCGCGCACGGCTCGCTCTACGCCATCCGCAAGGACCTCTACCCGTTCCCTGCCTCCGGCACCATCAACGACGATTACGTGATCCCCGTGCGCATTCTCCAGCGCGGCTATCGCGTGGCATACGAGCCCGCAGCGGTGGCGTACGAGGAAGCCCGCGAGATGGGCGGCTTCAGCCGCCGTGTGCGCATCATGGCCGGCAATGTGCAGCAACTCCGCGAAATCAAGCCGCTGCTGTCCCCCTTCCGCCCCTTGGCGTTCTTCTTTTTCCTCTCCCACAAGGCCGGCCGCGTCGCGGTCCCGCTCTTGCTCTTGCTCCTGATGGCGCTGAATATCCTACTGCTGGGCCATGGCCCGCTCTACCGCT
Source organism: Acidobacteriota bacterium (assembly GCA_021787555.1). Taxonomy (GTDB): domain Bacteria; phylum Acidobacteriota; class Terriglobia; order Bryobacterales; family Bryobacteraceae; genus JAJYLS01. The sequence goes on from JAJYLS010000001.1 coordinate 102,557, forward strand.
GGCTCGCCGTGATACAGGCCCTGTTCTACGGCCTCGCTATGGCCGGCGCCCTGTGGAGGGTCAGACCGCGCACCCTGCTCCTCCCCTACTATTTTTCGATGATCAACGCCGCCGCTTTCCTGGCCGCCTATCACGTGTTCTTCGGGCGCCGCGGCCTGGCCTGGAAACGCTGAGAAAGGCTTTGCCGAATCACCGCCGTGGCAGTGTCCGGCCGCACGGACCACACCGGCTTTTCAACTGAAGTGCGCTACAATCGGGGAGGTTACGACGCCGCACCAGCGGCTTTCTTTGTAATATGCCTCTCCTTCTGATTACTGGATCTTGTGGTTTGATCGGCTCGGAAGTAAGCGTCTACTTCAGCCGCATGGGTTATCGAGTCGCCGGCGTCGATAACAACCAGCGCGCGGTGTTCTTCGGCCCCGAGGGCGACACACGCTGGTCGCTCGGCCGCCTACGCTCCGAAATCCCCGGCTACACCCACCACGAAATCGATATCCGCGATCGCGCCGGAATTCTCAAGCTCGTGGCGGACCTCAAGCCTTCCGCCATCATTCACACCGCCGCGCAGCCCTCTCACGACCGCGCCGCCGCCATCCCCTTCGACGATTTCGAGGTCAACGCTCTCGGCACGCTCAATCTCCTCGAGGCCGCCCGCCGCGCCTGCCCGGAGTCGCCCTTCGTCCATATGTCCACCAACAAGGTCTATGGCGACGCGCCCAACACCATTCCCCTGCGCGAGCTCGAAACCCGCTGGGACTACGCCGACCCCGCTTACGCCCACGGCATCGCGGAGACGTTCTCCATCGACCAGTCCAAGCACTCCCTGTTCGGCGCTTCCAAGGTCGCTTCGGATGTCCTTGTCCAGGAATACGGCCGCTATTTCAACATGCCCACCTGCTGCCTCCGCGGCGGCTGCCTCACCGGTCCCAACCATTCCGGCGTCGAGCTGCACGGCTTCCTCAGTTATCTCATGAAATGTAATCTCACCGGCCGCGAGTACAAGGTCTACGGTTACAAAGGCAAGCAGGTGCGCGATAACATCCATTCCGAAGACGTGGCGCGCTTCATGCACGAGTTCGTCAAGGCGCCCCGCGTCGCCGAAGTCTATAACCTCGGCGGCGGCAAGCAGAATTCCTGCTCCATCCTCGAAGCCTTCCGGATGGCCGAGTCCACCACCGGCCGCCGGATGATTTGGCGCTACGTGGACGAAAACCGCATCGGCGACCACATCTGCTACTACAGCGATCTGCGCAAAATGCAGTCGCACTATCCCGCCTGGCACATCACCAAGCCGCTCGACCGCATCTTCGCGGAGATCGCCGCAAGCTGGCAGACCCGCCTCCCGCAGACGGCCGCCACCGCCCCCCAAAAGGTAAGCTGACCTGAGAGCGCCGCCGTGAGAATCCTTATTACAGGCATTTGCGGATTCGTCGGCAGCGTCCTGGCGGAAACTCTCCTCGACCTCTGGCCCGGCACCTCCATCCTGGGCATCGACAACCTCATGCGCCCGGGCTCGGAGTCCAACCGCGCGCGCCTGGTGCGGCTCGGCGTAACCCTCTTCCACGGCGACGTGCGTCTCGCGAGCGACCTCGACGCGCTGCCGAAAGCCGATTGGATCATCGATGCCGCCGCCAATCCCAGCGTGCTTGCCGGAGTCAGTGGGCGCGCCACCAGCCGCCAGGTGCTCGAGCACAACCTCGCCGCCCTCGTGAACGTCCTCGAATACGCCCGCCGCCACAGCGCCGGCTTCGTCCTGCTCAGCAGCAGCCGGGTCTACTCCATTCCCGCCCTGGCCGCCCTCCCGCTCGCCGTCCACGACCGCGCCTTCCACCTCGACGATACCCAGCCGCTTCCCAAAGGCGTCTCCGCCTGCGGCATCAACGTCGATTTCTCCACCGAGGCCCCCGTCTCGCTCTACGGCTCCGCCAAGCTGGCCTCCGAAATCGTCGCCCTCGATTTCTGCATGGCTTTCGATCTCCCGGTCTGGATCGATCGCTGCGGCGTGCTCGCCGGCGCCGGCCAATTCGGCACGCCCGACCAGGGAATTTTTTCCTACTGGATCAACGCGCACCTCTGCCGCCGCCCCCTGGCCTACATCGGATTCGGCGGTCACGGCCACCAGGTGCGCGACGCCTTCCATCCGCGCGACCTCGCGGCTCTGGTTGCGGCCCAAATCCGCACCGAACGCCGCGGCGGTCAACGCATCTATACCGCCGGCGGCGGACCCGCCAACGCCATGTCGCTGGCCCAGCTCACCCAATGGTGCGATACCCGCTTCAGCCCCCACGCTCCGCGCGCTGACGGCTCCCCGCGCCCCTACGATGTCCCCTGGGTCGTCATGGACAACGCGGATGCCCATCGCGATTTCGGCTGGTCACCCGCCTGTTCCATCGACCGGCTCCTCGAAGGCATCGCCGCGCATGCCGCCGATCGTCCCGGGTGGCTGGAACTAAGTGGCATATGAATCCCGCGCCACTCTCCCAGGAACCGCTCCGGATGCTCTCCATCGTCATCCCGGCGCGGAACGAGGAGGGTTGCATCGCTTCCACCGTCGAGCACCTGCACGTCGAACTGCGCCTCCACGACATCGGCCACGAAATCATCCCGGTGGACGACGGCAGCACCGACGGCACCTGGAAAATCCTCACCGAACTCCGCGACCGCCTGCCCGTCGTCAAGCCCGTCCAGAATCTCGGCGAGCACGGCTTCGGACGCGCCGTCACTCTCGGCTTCGATTACATGAGCGGCGATGCGGCGGTGGTCATGATGGCCGACGAAAGCGACGACTGCCGCGACGTGGTCCGCTATTGGCAGGTCCTGAACGAAGGCTGGGACGCCGTCTTCGGCTCCCGCTTCATCCGCGGCGGCGGCGTCATCGATTACCCCCTCCACAAACTCCTGATAAACCGCCTGGCCAACTTTTTCCTGAAAGTGCTCTTCCACATCCGCCTCAACGACACCACCAATGCTTTCAAGGCCTATCGCCGCAAGGTCGTCGACGGCTGTCGGCCCTTCCTCTCGCCGCATTTCAATCTCACCGTCGAGTTGCCCCTGAAGACCATCGTGCGCGGCTATTCCTGGACCGTCGTCCCCATCACCTGGCGCAACCGCCGCTCCGGAATTTCCAAGCTGGCCCTCCGCGAAATGGGCAGCCGCTATCTCTTCATCGCGCTCTACTGCTGGCTGGAAAAATACTTCAGCCGCGGCGACTACAAGAAAGCCCACCAGAAAGCAGGTGGGACAGGCGTTTAGCCTGTCCGCGCCAGCGGGCCGCGAAGCGGCGAGCAGCGTGTTTACACTGGTAAGAAGCTATGTGCGGCATCGCCGGATTTCTTCTTCGCGAACAGCCCGCGCGCCCCGAATTGGTGCGCGCCATGTGCGCGCAAATCCGGCACCGCGGCCCCGATGACGAAGGCGTCCACGTCGATGGCCGCTGCGGCATCGGCATGCGTCGCCTGAGTATCATCGACCTCGCCACCGGCCATCAGCCCATCTCCAACGAAGACGGCACCGTCTGGGTCGTCTTCAACGGCGAAATCTACAATTACCAGTGCCTTCGCCAGGACCTCATGGCCCGCGGCCATCGCTTCCAAACCAACAGCGACACCGAAACCCTCGTCCACCTCTACGAACAGGAGGGTGCTGAAGGGTTGAAGCGCTTGCGCGGCATGTTCGCTTACGCTATCTGGGACGCTCCCCAAAAAAAACTCTTTCTCGCCCGCGACCGCTTCGGCAAAAAGCCGCTTTACTATGCCGTCCTGCCGCAAGGTCTCTATTTCGCCAGCGAACTCCGCGCGCTCCGCGAGACCGCCATCCCCCTCGATATCGACTCCGAAGCCCTGCGCCTTTATTTCCAGTTCAACTACATCCCTGACCCGCTCACCGCCTTCCGCTCCGTGCGCAAGCTGCCCGCCGGCGGCTGGATGGAATATTCCGCGGACGGCACCGTGCGCCAGGGCCGCTATTGGCAACTGCCCCCGCCCGCTTCCGAACCTCCCTCCGGCCTCACCCAAGCCAGCGCCGCCGCCGCCCTGCGTGAGAAGTTCGATGAAGCCGTCCGCATCCGCCTCATCTCCGACGTCCCCCTCGGCGCCTTCCTCAGCGGCGGCATCGATTCCAGCTCCGTCGTTGCCTCCATGACCCTCGCCTCCCCCGAGCCGGTCAGGACTTTTTCGATCGGCTTCGACGAGGCCGACTTCAACGAGCTTTCCTATGCCTCTCTGGTCGCCCGCAAATACCGCACCGACCACCACGAAATCCTCGTGCGCCCGGATTCCGTCAACCTCGTGCAGAAGCTCGTAACCCACTTCGGCGAGCCCTTCGGCGATTCCTCCGCTATCCCCACCTACATCGTCTCCGAATTCGCCGCGCGCCACGTCAAAGTGGCTCTCTCGGGCGATGGCGGCGATGAACTCTTCGCCGGCTACGACAGCTTCGCCCTCATCGAAAAGCGCCGCGTTTTCGACCGCGTTCCCCGCCCCCTCCGCCGCATCGTCTCCGCTATTGCCGCCGCCCTGCCCTACTCCGCCTACGGCAAGAATTATCTGCGCATGATCAGCCGCCCCTCGGCCCTCCAGCGCTATTTCGAATTCAATTACGCGCCCTACTTCACCCGCTCGCGCCTCTTGCAGCCGGAGTGGATGCTCCCCGCCGATGGCTCGTACCTCCAGCGCGCTTTCGCCGAATGCCTCCTCGCGGATAATTCCGATCTCGCCCAGGCCATGTATTTTGAAGCCACCGCCAATCTCACCGGCGACATGCTCGTCAAGGTCGACCGCATGTCCATGGCCGCCTCACTCGAAGTCCGCTGTCCCCTCCTCGATCACGAGCTCGCCGAATTCGCCGCCACGCTCCCGCATTCCTGGAAGCTCCGCAACGGCCGCGGCAAGCATATCCTCCTCGAAGCCATCGGCGACCGCCTGCCGCCCGAACTCCTCCACCGCGGCAAGATGGGGTTCGGCGTCCCGCTCTCTCACTGGTTCCGCGACAGCCTGCGCGCCCTCCTCTGGGACCAACTCACTGGGCAGCGCTTCCTCAACCGCAACATCGTCTCGTCTGGATTTGTCCGCGGCCTCCTCGAAGAGCATCAGCGCGGCCGCCGCGACAACAGCGTCTGGCTGTGGTCTCTTCTGGTGCTCGAGTTATGGTTCCATAGCGCGGGCTTTTAGCCGGTATACCGCAGTACCACTAAGTACCAGAACCGAAACTTGTACGGAATCTAACCGCTTACAATGGCATCCAAATTTCTTTAACTATTCCCGGAAAATCTATTGACGCACAAGGCCATCCGAAGCTATGGTATCTGTTCATACTCCTTATGGGGAGTATGAACATGAACATTCATTGGGTGCTCTTCGCGTCGCCACCGCGCGTTCTGCCACTTCTCCCTCAAGTGAACGAAGACCCCCGCAGGCCAAAACTCTGAAGCTGCCGGGCATCCGGTCTCTTAAGGCCGGTGCCCGGAAACGACAGGAGCTTTATGCGGATCCTCGGTTCTCTACTTTCGTGCCTCTTTATCGCGAATATCGCCTTGGCGCAGCCCCCTGTACCCGGCCATGTCCCCGGCCGCCTCCTCGTGCTCCACAACGGCGACCCCTCCAGCCTTGCCGCTGCCCGCGTTTTTGCGGGTCACGGCGCCAGGCTTCACGCCCGCCTGGCAAGGCTCGGGCTTTCCATCATCGACGTGCCCCCGGCGCAGACCGACGCTATAAAAGAATCCCTGAGCCATAATCCCCTGTTCCGCGACGTCGACTACGACTACTACGCACACCAGGCGGCCGTCCCCAACGATCCGCAGTATTCCTCCCAATGGCACCTCGCCAAAATCCAGGCCCCCAATGCCTGGGACATGACCACTGGTTCTTCGGCTCCCATCGCGATCGTCGATTCCGGTGTGGATAGCACCCATCCCGATCTGGCCGCCCGCGTCATTGCGGGCTGGAACTTCGTCGCCGGGAACAGCAACACCGCCGACGTGACCGGCCACGGTACCGCCGTAGCCGGCGCCGCCGCCGCTGCCACTAACAATTGGATCGGCGTCGCCGGCGTCACCTGGCAGAACCCCATTCTCCCGCTGGTAGTCTCCGATTCCACCGGCTATGCAACCTACTCCAATATGGCCGCCGCCATCGAATATGCCGCCGACCACGGCGCTCGGGTGATCAATATCAGCCTGGGCGGCTCGCAGCCCTCCTCTGTTCTCCAGAGCGCCGTGGATTATGCCTGGAACGAAGGAGCACTGGTGGTCGCCGCCGCCATGAACGATAGCTCCACCACGCCCATGTATCCGGCCGCCTGCACCAACGCCGTAGCGGTCGGTGCCACCGATCAAAATGACAACCTGGCCAGCTTTTCCGATTACGGAAACTGGATCACCGTTACCGCGCCCGGTATCAACATCCTGACCACCGACAACGGCGGCGGGTACGGTTACTGGTATGGCACCTCGCTCGCCACCCCCATCGTTACCGGCGTGGCCGCCCTGGCTTTGGCCGCCGACCCGGCCTTGAGCGCCCAGGCGCTCCTCTCCGTCATCGAAAATACTGCCGACAAAATCGGCTCGTCTTACTACTTCGGCTACGGCCGTGTGAACGCCTACCGCACCGTCGCCGCCGCCTATGCTCTCGCCGGTGGTTCCTCCACCACCACCAGCTCTTCCTCCAGCAGCACGACTTCCTCCGGTACCGGCACGACCCCCACCCAGTCCGTGCCGGACACCATCCTGGTCAATGCCGGCGGCGGCGCCTATACCAGTTCCTCGGGCCAGACCTGGTCAGCCGACATGGACTACTCCGGCGGCTGGTATTACAGCACCAGCTCCTGGATCAATAACACCACCGACCCTACCCTCTACCAGACAATGCGCTACGGCAACAGTACTTACACCTTTCCGGTCGCCAGCGGCACCTACAACGTCACGCTCAAATTCGCTGAGCTCACCCAGTTCTACTCCGGAGGCCGTGTCTTCAACGTCTCCCTCAACGGCAACACCGTCCTCAGCAACTTCGATATCTATGCCAACGCCGGCGCCCTCACCGCCATCGACAAGACCTTCACCGTCTCCGCCGGCAGCCAGATCGTGATTCAATTCAGCAGCGTGGTCGGCAACCCCGTCGTGAATGCCATCGCCATATCGCCCGCGGGCTCTTCGAGCACCACCACCACGGCCACCCCACCCGCCGCGGGAAGCGTCCTGATTAATGCTGGCGGTGGCACTTACACCAGTTCCTCCGGCCAGACCTGGTCCGCCGACATGGACTACTCCGGCGGCTGGTATTACACCACCAGCTCCTCCATCAATAACACCAGCGACCCCACCCTCTACCAGACGATTCGCTACGGTAACTCCACTTACACCGTTCCGGTCGCCGCTGGCACCTACAATGTCACCCTCAAATTCGCCGAGCTAACCCAGTTCTACTCCGGAGGCCGTGTCTTCAACGTCTCCCTCAACGGCAACACCGTCCTCAGCAACTTCGATATCTACGCCAATGCCGGCGCCCTTACCGCCATCGACAAGACCTTCACCGTCTCCACCGGCAGCCAGATCGTGATTCAGTTCAGCAGCGTGGTCGGTAACCCCATCGTGAATGCCATCGCCATATCGCCCGCGAGCTCCTCCACGTCCAGGTCGTCCGCGCTCTTCCGGGTGAATGCCGGCGGCGGCGCCTACACCAGTTCCTCCGGCCAGACCTGGTCCGCCGACATGGACTACTCCGGTGGCTGGTATTACACCACCAGCTCCTGGATCAATAACACCACCGACCCTACCCTCTACCAGACAATGCGCTACGGCAACAGTACTTACACCTTTCCGGTCGCCAGCGGCACCTACAATGTCACGCTCAAATTCGCCGAGCTCACCCAGTTCTACACCGGAGGCCGCGTCTTCAACGTCTCCCTCAACGGCAACACCGTCCTCAGCAACTTCGATATCTATGCCAACGCCGGCGCCCTCACCGCCATCGACAAGACCTTCACCGTCTCTGCCGGCGGCCAGATCGTCATTCAGTTCAGCGGCGGCGTCGGCAACCCGGTCGTCAACGCGATCCAGATCGCGCCCCAGTAGCGCAGGCATCCTGGCGGCATGGCCGCCCGCCACGAACCGCGGCGCCCGATCATACGTGACCACCATCCAATATGGCCGCCTGAGCACCCCCGCAACGGCGTCGCGTCGCTGCGAACCGGGATCCGGCAGGTACACCGCCGCTGCCTTCCTCCAATCCGGCTGGTTGATGTTGAAATGTTTGCCCACGAATAGCTCGCTGGGCTTGAACACCGCCGCATCGTCCGGCGTTCTCTCGTTTTCGAAAAACACCACCGCGCCGCGTGGCGCCTTCTGCTGCACAAACTCCGCCACCTCGCGATACATCCGCGCGGTCGCGATCATGGGCCCCAGAAAGAGCACCGAATGCGCCGCCTGTACCGCCAAAAACAACCCCGCTATGGTGTGCAGCATGGCCCGCGAGGGCCGTAGGTATGCAACTAAGAACTGGCAGCCGCGCGCCGCCAGCAGCAGCACGCCCGGAAACGCTTCGTAATAATACCGTTCCCCGACCAGGCTGCCGGAGGTGAACGTCAACGGAACGTGCGCCGCTACCAGCGCTCCGAACACCCCCGCCAGGAGCCACGCCTCGTCCGACCGCCGCGCACTCCACAGCCCCGCCGCCGCCAGCAGGAAAACGAACGGCAGGCTGTGCAGTTCGATCGTTTCCACCGACCACCGCGTGCGCCCCAGCAAATTCTCCAGCAGGCCCCCCGGCGCAACCGTCGCCAGCGGAGCAATATGCACGGTCTGGGCAAACAGGCCATACAGCGAAACCAGGTATCGCCCCGTGCACGCGTGGTTATAGAGCAGCACCACGCCCGTCGCCGCCAGCACCGCGGCCCCTGGAAGCGCTGCGGTGATCGCCATCGCCCGCCGGTTGTCGCGCACTTGCCAGAGCAGCCAGGCCGTCAGCGCCGCGCCGCACGCCAGACCCGTCACGCTGCGGATCACGCACGCCGCGCCGATCAACACCGCCACTACCGCGGTGGCCCGCAAGGCCTTCCCGAGGCCCCCCTCGCCGCGCCACGCGCGCGACGCCCACACGCCGCACAGCACCGCGCCCGTGATGGCGCAAGCGCATGAAGCGTGCGAAAGCAGGCCGATCGTGTAAGCCACGAAGAACGGGGATGCCACCGCCAGCACCAGCGTCAAGCGCGATGTCTGACCGTCGAAAATCTCCCGCCCAACCTGGTACATCAGCCACAGCAGCACCAACCCTAAAACCGGATTCACCAGCCAGCCCGCGTGCAGCGCTACTCCCAGCGCCAGCACCGCCGGCCAGCCCGGCGAGTATTGCGAAAACCATTTATCGCCGTGGACGATGAAAAACTCGAAATATCGCTCTTTCGCCGCCCTTGCCGCGTCGCTCGATGTCGCCGGCAGGGCCTCCGCCGCTGTTCTGCCGGAAACGAACGTCCGCGCTTCGAACTGGTAGGCGGCTTCGTCCGTCAGGCTGATGCCCCCGTTCCAAAATCGTCCCAGGCAAATCACCAGCACCGCGTAAACCAGAATCGCGCCCGCCACTGAACGCCGCCCCACATTGATGCGGCATATACCCGTGCGTTTCGGGCGCAGCAGGCTCAGCAGCAGCACCGGAAGTAACAGCGCGTACTGGATGCCCAGTGCCAATATCTTTGGGTGGTAACTATCGCGTAAGGTTAGCCATGTCACAACCGCCAGATAAATCGACGTGACCGCTATTAGAGAGATCCTATACCTTCGATCCATCGCCAGACTGTGCGCAGGATAGCATCCCGGACCGCCATTTCTCTGGCTGGTATCGTACTCTCAGCCCCTTCCTCGAGACCTCCGTGTGCCCGGCCACACGGTGCCTGAACGCGCGCGCACAAACCCGGATAGATGGGGTTCGCCCTCACGCCTTCTCCTCGTCCTCACGGTCGCCAGGCTATGACATCGCCGATTGGTCCCTCACGCTGCGCCGCGGTCTGTATCCCGCGAAATCTGCGCCAGGCTCGAATTGCGCCTCCGGTTTCTTCCGGCGTCGCTCGAGCGCCATCCGCAGCCGCAGAAACGGCGCC